>JBHHUY010000037.1:0-16690 GCA_046753965.1 Phycisphaerae bacterium | reverse complement strand
GACAAGCCGGATGAACCTCGCCGAATGCTACACCGCCCTCGGACTGAAGCCCGGCGCCTCTTCTGACGAGATCCACCAGGCCTACAAACGCCTGGCGATGAAGTATCATCCCGACCGGTCGCCGGAAGCCGATCGAAGTCACGCGCGCTTCTGCCGAACCACAGCGGCCTATACAACACTCAAACGCATCATCACCGTCGAAGGCGATGTCGAGAACCTGGGCGTCTGCGGGCAGTGTGGTGAAATCCGACCGCTCTACAGCGGCCTCGTGTCGGAGCGGCGCTGCGCGGAATGCCTCCTGGCGCTGCGGAACCTGCGCCTGCCGATGACCCTGCGAACCGTGCGATGCCTGATCGTCATCGTGATGCAGCTTCTGGCGGCCTACTGCCTGGTCGCAGCGGTCACCGAAGACAGCCTCGGCGCGGCGTTTCTCGGAGTGGCCTTGCTGCTGGGCGCCATGGCCGCCCTGAGCTACCACGTGCTCACCTCCATCATCGTGCGGGAATGAGTCGGCCGGCATCGGCCGTCGTGGGCCGGGCCGTTCGAGGGCATTGGGCGTACACGGCGATCGGCCCTCAACGACGGGACGGGTCTGCTTGAGGAGTCATTCGAGGTTTGAATCGGCGCGGCCAGAACTTGTAGGTGGCCGGCTGCGTCGTCGGCGTTCGCGGGCGGATGTCCGCAAACAGGGGTTCTTTGCGCTTCTCATAGACCACGCGGCCGTTCACGATCGTCTGTTGGACTGTCGTGAAGAAATCGAGCAGTCGCCCGTCGCAGAGGATGAAGTCCGCGTCCTTTCCCTCCTCGATCGAACCGACCCGATCATCGACGCCGAGCACGCGGGCCGCGCCGAGCGTGATTGCTTCGAGCGCCGCGTCTTCGGGCAGCCCCCCGCGCACGGCGTAGGCGGCCGCCATCGGCAGATTGAGCAAGTCACGCCCGGCCAGTCCCATCAGACTGATGTTGGCCGCGGCGGGCGTCACCGCCACGTCGACGCCGTGTTCATACAAGATGGCAGTATTCTCGATGTTGCCGCCCGTGGGCTGGTTCTTCCGTTCGTCGCGCGACGGAAGTCGGCGCGGGGAGACGATCGCGCGAATCCCGGCGCGCCCGAGCGCGCCGGCGATCGTCCAGCCCTCCGTCGCCCCCTGGACGATGACCCGAATACCGAAGGTCCGCGCCAAACGGCAGACGGCTTCCAACTGCGGTCGCGTATCCGCCTGGATCAGGGCGGCCTGCTCTCGTCGGATGAGCTTCAGGTACTTGGCGTTTCCGCCCTTGACCGCGCTCTCGTCCGGCGGACTGAGTTCTTCTTCCCCTTTCTTCGCGTCATCGGCGGCCGGTTTCGCCTCGGCCTCCGCCTTCTTGCGTTCGTATGCCTCTTTTTCCCGGAGGTACGCGCGAACCTTTTCGAGCGCCTGCCAGACCTTTCGCCGCTGCGCCGGAGTGCGATAGGACAACTTGACGAACAGGTCCTTCCGCAACTCGATGCCGTCGAGGCTGCCGAACGTCACCTTCGCCGCCGTGTTCCCTGTCACGACCGTCGTCAGCCCACCGGCGACGGCGAGCGACATCGTCGTGCTGAAGACGTTGGTCGTCTCGCGCGGCGGTGCGCGGCCGACAATGCCGCGCGACTGAGCCGCCACGAGGCCGGGATAAACGTGCAAGCCCGACGCGTCCACGATCTGCGTCGACTCGGGTAGTTTCACATGCGGACCGATTTCGAGAATCCGGCCGTTCTTGCACAAGATCGTGACGCCGCGGCGCGCCGGACCCGAAACGGGGTGCATGATGCCGCCGACCACGGCGAGATAGCGATCCTTCGGCTCCGCGGGCTGGGTGGCGGCCTGGCTGGCGGGCGCGGAAGCGGTCGTCGTGGTCGCCTGACTCGCCGCCGCGGACGTGGGCCGACTCGTCGGACGAGACGTCGGCCGGCCGGCGGGCTGTGATGACGGTTGGCTGGCGGGCCCGGTCGTTGCGGCTCGGGGACTTGCAACAGCACGCTTGTCGCCATCGGATCGCAAAGCAGACGCCTGCTGCCCCTCCTTCGGCGCGGCCGCGAGACCCAACGAGGATGCCATCAGAATGCCGGCGATGATTGCCAGGGAATACCGCATGCGCCTACCGCTTGGACCTTTCGAGATTCACGACCATCTCCCCGTTGATCATCACGCGGCGGACCCGCGCGAACGGATCGAGCGGATCGCCGTCGAGGAAGATCAGATCGCCTCGTTTGTCTTTTTCGATCGCTCCGTAGTCCTTCTCCACACCCAGCCACTCCGCGGCGTGAAGAGTGATGCCCTTGAGCGCGTCCTTTCGGTCGAGCCCCGCGCGGACCAGGAAGGCCAGTCGTTCCCGCATCCTGCGGTGCCCTTCGACCGTATCCGAGGCGGGGAAGAACGCGACGCGGCATCCGGCTGCCGTGAACTCCCGCGCCGGATTGTACGGATTGACGGTCAACGGCAATCGGGGCAGCATCGGGCTGAGCGCAAGGAGTGCATCGGCCTTGCCGAGCAGCTTGTGGTCGATCACGTGATGAAGATCGGATGCCGGAAAGCCGGTAAACACGTACGCCCGCGGGAAGTCGGCGTCGTCCGTCACATCTTCGAAGTGAATCACGTCCGAGGCGCGGGAGAACTCGACCAGGGCCCGGTATCCCTTGTCCTTCTTGAGCAGCGCCATGATCGGCGCCAGCTCGGGCGAAACCTTCGCCGCCGGACGGCTGGCGGGTTTGCCGGCCGGCCGCGTGGCTGGCGCGGTGGCCGGCTTCGTCGCCGGGCCGGAGGCGGGTTGCGACGCAGCCTTGCCGGCCTTGTCAGCCGGTCGGCTGGCGGTGCTCGGCTGGCTCGCCGCCTTCCGTTGCCGCTCGATCTCGGCGCGCGCGGCCTTCAGGACCGCGGTCAGCGTCTTCCGATCTCTCGACGGGCGATCGAAGGTCATGCGAATCAGCCCGTCGGTCTTGACGCCGCCCTTCTCTTTCGGCTTGAAGGTCGTCTGAACCAGGTATTGTCCCGGCAGGCCGTGGCCGTCCGGATAGAGCCCGAGCAGGGTGTAGCCCGATTCAAGGAGTTTCCGGTAGGTGTCGTCGTCCGGCGGGTAATACAGGTCGCTCAGCTTTCGATGTGACTGATTACCCGTCCTGCGGACGCGAAGCAGGCCGAGCCTCGACCGCGGGTTGATCAGGCCGGGCATGGCGATGAGATCCGACGCGTCGATGACGCGGCTGTCTGAGGGGTAATCGACCTTCTTGCCCACCGCCTCGATCCGCCCCCCCTTGATGACGATCAACGCGCCGTCGATTTCTTCGCCGGTAATCGTGATCGCCTTCTTGGTCTTGACGACGACATAGCGGTCCTCGTCCTGCCCCGCATGAGCCGTCAGCGCACCGGTCAGGAGCGCGGCGGCCATCGCGGCCGGCGCCAGACGCAGACCCGTGCGCTTTCTCACGACCTGTCGTGCGTTTCGCATCATCGCGTTCGTCGTCTCACCTTCGCGTCGTAGGCGATCCGGCCGTCTACGATTGTCTTCTTGCACCATGATCGCGGATCGATCGGGCTGCCGGTCCAAAGGCCTACGTCGGCATCTTTGCCGGGCTCAAGACTCCCGACCCGATCGATGATCCCCAATCCCTCGGCGGGGATGCGCGTAATCCCCTTGAGGGCCGCGTAGTGATCGTTCCAGCCGAACCAACAGGCCATCGTCGCCTGATAGCTGAGGTCTTCCTGCGGAACCACGGGCGCGTCCGTGTTGATCCCCAAGCGTTGAATGCCCTGTTCGGCGAACCGCGCGGCGCAACCATTCATCGTCCGATCCCGCCGGTCGAGGTGGAACTGGCGCGGCCCCACGATCGAATACATCTTTCGCTCCTTGATGAGCGGGGCGAGCTTGTACGAATCGAAGGTCGAGTGGTCGGTCATGACATTCAAGCCGAAACGATCATGCAGCATCGTGATCGTCGTCATGAACACCTGATAGATCTGGGTGTGGACGGAGACGGGGTACTGCCGCTCGAACAAACCGCGGAAATCATTCCAGACAATGTCATAGGCCGGCCCCGGAAGCCGGTCGGCTTTCTCATACTCGGTCCAACGCTCATGGTAGGCTTTCGCCTTGCTGAGCGTCTGCGCCAGGTTCCAGTTCATGAAGCTGCGACCGACGCGATACCAGTATCGCTCCGGATTGCCGGCCTGGGCGATCTTGAGCGACCCCGGCGAGCGGACCAGCACTTCCTCCACCGAGTTGCCGAAGGCCTTCACGATCGTGCCGAACCCGGACATGTTGTTGCCCGATCCCGGAATCAGAAGCACGGTCGTCACCCCCCCGGAAAGGGCGTTCTCCATGTTCTCATTTCGCGGCGAGACCGTGTCGAGCGTGCGCAGACCGGGGTTGGTGAGGTAGACGCCGTCGTTCAGATCGGCCAGCGACCCGGCAACGTGATTGTGAGCGCCGACCAGACCGGGCAGCACCCAGCCGTCACTGTGATCAATCACCTCGTATCCATCCGGGATCGTCACGTCCGATGCCCGTCCCGCAAGGACGATCTTGCCGTCGGCGATGAGGAGAACCCCGTGGTTGATGATCGTGTCGCCTTCGTCCATCGTCACGATCTTGCCCGCCTTGATCGCGAGTTTCGGTTTCTCCGGTGGCTCGGCCTGCGCGGTGGCCGCGGTCAAGCTGAACAATGCCAATCCGACCGCGAATCCCCAGCGCCGCACGAAAGAACCGACCGCAGGAGAGGTGTTGCGGGTACTTCGTCGGATAAACGTGTACGGGAGAATCATCGCGGTACCTCCTTGCCATTGATGAAGACGCGCGTGATTCGGCTGCCCGGCTCGAGGGGCGGGCCGTCGAAGATCAGCAGGTCCCCGCGGCGTCCGGGCTTGAGGACGCCCACTTCGTCGTCACATCGCATGATCCGCGCCGCGTCACTCGTCAGGGCCTTAAGTGCCGTGGTCGCGTCCAGCCCCTCGCGAACTTCGTAGGCCGCGCGATCCGGCAGATGCCGTGCGCCGTCCTCCGCGTCACTCTGAAAGGCCACCGCCACACCCGCGCGGGACAGATCGACCGACTGCACATAGTCCCGGCGATTCACTCTACGAACCGACCGCGTCGGAAGAATGACGCCGGCCTTCGCCCGAAGCAGATCAGCCGTCATCTTCCCCGCGGCTTCAGCATTGAGCAACGCGAACGGCACCTTGTATTCCTTCTCGAAGACGGGCAGGATCGATTCCGTCACCTGCCGGGAGTCGACATCGACCAGCAGGGCGATCTTCCCGGCAAACAGCGCGCGATAGGGCTCGAGCGCCTCATCCTTGGCCGGCGCCTCAGGAGCGCCGCCCTTCGTCTTCTTCTTCCGCCGGCGTTTGATCTTGATCTTCGGCACTTCCTTCTCGGTCCGTTCGGCTTCGAGATCGAAGCTGAACCGGGCGATCCGCAGGTTGCCGGACAGGTGGTCGTCCCGGTCCAGATCGGCCTCGATCACCGGCTTGCCGATCGGAATGTCCACGTCCAATTCAAGGGTCAGGTGTTTGTCCGCATAGGTGCCCGAGACGGCTACTTCATCGCCGCCGCCGAAGAAAGTCGCCACGCTGCCGGTCACCTCGCTGCCGGAGAGCTTGAGTTTCATCTCGAACGACTGCGCCTCGGGCAGGGGCGGACCGGAGATTTCGCCTTTCCACGTCCCCGTGATCGGGTCTGCCTTGGGCTTCTCGACGATGACTTCCTCCTTCACCTTCTCCGTTTTCTTCTCGGCTTGTTTCTTCGGGCCTTTCGCCAGAAACTCGGCCAACTCCCTTTCGTATTGCTTCCACGCCTCGTCATACTTCTTGCCGGCTGCCAGCGCCTTGCGGAGTGCCTCCGGCGCCTTGACCGGATCCTGGCCGCGAAGCGAGAAGATCAGCCCCGCCGTCTCTTTCACGATGAGGTCGCGCCGATTCTCCCCCGCGGTGTGAATCGCCGAGACACGGGAGCCGCCGCGGCCGGGCCGATAGGTCGACGTCAACACGGTCGTCACGCCCGCCCGCGCGACCCGGCCGAACTCCGGCCGCGCGCGATACAACGCCCGGGCAATCGACAGATCAGCGCCGGCCGAAGATCGGTCGCCCTCCAGACCAAGATGGCCGCGCGCGTCGATGAACCCCGGCGTCAAGACCGAGCCCGGACCGGCGTCGACCACGCGCGTGTGCGGCGGATGCGGCGCCGTCTCACCGACGGCCGCGATGCGTCCGTCTTCGATCAACACCTCGCCGTCGCGAATCCAGTGATCGCCGGTCCAGAGGCGCCCGGCGCGAACGACGAGCGGCGCTTTCTCCTCCACTTCGCTCGCGTCGTAAACGACACGGCCGTTGACTAGAACACGACGAACGTGGGTCGTGCCGCGGAGCGGTTCATCATTCAGAACAAGCAGGTCCGCGTCACGACCGGGCTGAATGGAGCCGACGCGGTCCGCGACGCCGAGAATCCTCGCCGCCTCCGACGTGACGGCCTCGATGGCCTTGCGGCGGGGCAGCCCGGCACTCCGAGCAGCGGCCGCGTAGAACATCAGTTCGGACAAGGGCGCGTCCGGAGGACCCACCACCGCGATCGGCAACGCGCGAAGCGCCTCTGAGATGACCAACGCGTCGTCGAGTCGATCGGGGTTCGAACCCAGATCCCCCGCGACCGCGTTCGGGCGAACCGGAACCTCGAAGATGATCGGCGCGCCGGCTCGCGCCAACTCATCGGCCACCAGTCGCGACTCGATGGCGCCCGTGAGAACGAAGTCATGCTTGCGCGAGAGACAGAACCGAACAGCCTGTTCCAGGTCGGTGGCGCGATCGGCGTGAACGCGCAGCCTCACCTTGCGATTCAGCAGCGCGGCCAGCGCGGACTTGCCCGCATCGAACGGCGGTCGCTCGCCGTCGCCCACCGAAGCCCGTGCCCGGCTCCGCGCGGCAGCGTAGGCCAAGGCCGCATCGAAGGACTCGTTCAATTGCAGCAATTGACCCAGGCGGGACGTCGGCCGCTGCACATCGGAGGGCTTGATGAGCAAATCGGACGAGGGGGGCACCAGCCAGTGCCGCTTCGGCGGCGGATTGAACGCCGGCTCCCCCAGGTTGATGACCAGATCGGCGGAAGGAATCAACACACGGCCTGCCGCGCCGCCGCTCCTGCCTTCGGGCGACAGGCCGAGCTTGACCACCGCGCCCACACCGCTGACGAGTCGGCGGTGCCCCGGATTCAAATAGACCGTGGTCACGCCGCCGGCGAGGATGCGCCGATAGTCGGCGTAGACATCAAAGCCGTCGATGGCGAGGTACTGCGGCCCGACGCTGTCTTCTTTCGCCAACCGGCCCGTCAGCCCGGAATCGGCCGAAACCAGTCCGGGCATCACGATCGCGTCCGGCAACTCGAGCAGGTCAACGAACGCCGGCACAGGCAGGTCGCGGCCGACCGCCTCGATACGGCCGTCGCGAACCAGAATCATGCCGCGGTCGATGACCCAGTCGTCACCCGGTTGCATGGTGTAGACGCGGCGGGCCTTGAGCATGAAGGTGCGCTCCGCCCCCGCGGGGGCCGCCGTCTCGGCGCGCAGGACCGCCGCCTGCATGCCCAGCGCCAGGCCGAAGATCGCGATTCGTGTGAAGGTTCGCAGCATGTTGTTCACGGCTCAGGGTCTTTCGCGGCGCGGGCGGTCGCGTCGAGGCCGCCGCGGCCGGTCTTGCCCGTCCTTGCCGGGGCGATTCTTTCCGGAGGCCCTCCCGGCGTCGACCGAGCCCGTCGTTGCGTTTCCGGCTGTTGCGCTTGGGCCCAGTTCCGCCTCCGGCGGCGCGAGCAGCCGTTTGAGACGGATGTCTTCATCTCGATCGTAGACTTCGGCTCCCTGGACGAATACGCGCTCCACCCAGGTCTGCGCGTCGAGCGGATCGCCGCTCAGGACGAGAATATTCGCGTCCTTGTCCGGCTCGATCGATCCGAGTCGATCGCCGAGGCCGAGCATCTCCGCCGGCCAGACCGTAATCGCCTTCAATGCCTTCGGCCGCGAAATCCCCTCACGGACGCATCGCGCCGCCTGATACCAGAGATAGCGTTCGCCCAGCGAGGCGCCGCGCTTCCGCTGAAGGGCGAACTTCAACCCGGCTTGGTCCACCAGGGACGGGACAAACGTCTCCTTCTCCTCGCCCGTGATCGGATCGATCTCGCGATAGATCAGGTCGGCGTCGAGCACGACGGGACGGCCCGCCTTCTTCAGCGCGTCGATGGCCTTGTAGCACTCGCCGCCGAGAACAAACACCGACTGGTCGAAGAAACCGTGCGCCTTCGACAACGCAACGGCGGCCGGAACATCCATCGCCTTGCCGCAATAGACAAACGCACGCAGCTTCCCTTGTGTGAGACGCAGCAGGTTGCGGTCCTTTTCCGGGACGTCTTCGTCACGGATCAGTTTCCGGCCGCGCTCCTGTGCTTCTTCCGGCGCGACATCGAGGTCCCTCTTCTCCTCACGCAGGGTCTCTTCGTAGCGCCGCTCCGCGAGCTTTGCCATGTCCTCATCCAGCTTGGCAAACGTCTCGCGAAAGGTCGCCATCTGCAACATCCGATCAAACCCCCGCTTCGGCGAAAGCGAAAGCTTGATCGCCACATCCGGAGCCGTCGTCATTTCGTCCGGCGTCATGCCGATCGGGTGCACGACGCGCGAAAGGCCCGCGATGACACAGTTGTTGCCGGGGATGACGTGAATCGACGTCACACCGTCCCGCAGCGCGTCTTCGAAGAAGAGCTGCGACGGGTCAATCGCGTCGTAGACATTCAGAAACGGCGTCACCGGAGGTGATTCGTTGGGCACATCCAGCCCGCCGGTCGTGTGCACGTCGATCATGCCCGGAAAGAGCACCTTCCCCGAGACGTCGATCACCTTGGCATCAAAGGGGACTTCATCCGTCTTGGCGCCTCCGCGACCGGGACGACGCGGAATAATCTTCATGATCCTTCCATCTTCGATGAGGATGTCGCCCTTCTTGATCTCGGGGCCGGCGACCGGAATGATGCGCCCCCCCTGCAGCAGGAGCGTCTGCGCGACACCTGCGCGAGACGCCGCAAACCAGACGGCCGCCGTCAGCGCGAATACCGCGGCGCATCGACCATGGCGATTCAAGACAGCCTGCTTCATCGGATTCCCTCGCGGATCATTCATTCCGTATTCGGGCGCTTGACCAGGTGTCCCCCGATCACCACCGCCTCGGCGCGGGCCGTCGCCGCGAACGGCTCGCCCGACCACAACACGATGTCCGCCGGACGCCCCTCGGCGATCAGCCCGGCCACATCCTCGATTTCCAACAGTCTCGCCGGCGTGACGGTCACCGCCGCCAGCGCCTGAGCACGCGTCAGGCCGAAGCGCATCGCATACATCGCCTGTCGCGGCAGGCTCGCTTCGCCACCAAGATCGTTCGCCGACAGCGCCAGCGTGATGCCCCCTTTCAACAGCGCCGCCGGCGCGCTGTAGCGATACCGGTTCGCCTCGCCGCTGCCGGCCCGCGCGCCGCGCGGATAATCAAACAGCGGACCGTAGATCACCGGCACCTTGTTCTCGCGCAGCACATCGATGCAGCGATAGGCGTCGGTTCCTTCTTCCAGGATGAAGGAAACGTTGAACTCGCGGCCCAGCCGGATCGCGGTCAGGATGTCCAACTGCGCCCGAGCCTGGATCCGAAGCGGAATCTCCCCCTTCAACACCCGGATCAACACCTGGATCGATGCCTCAGAGGGTGTTCCCTCGCCGTGGGTCTCGGGCGTCTGCCCCCGAGACGCCAGCGCCGCATCGTGGAAGGCCTTTCGGAACACCCACACGAGCCCCATGCGCGTCGTGGGCCGGCGCGTCAGGTACGAGACAATGCCGAACGGGCCGCGGTTGCGGGACGCCTTGTACACCGGTTCCCGGCCGATCGTCGCCTTGATGCCGTAGGCCTTGCGGACCACCCGTCGATCGCGCGGGCCGCCGGTATGCAGGATCGCGCCCTGTGCGCCGATGACGCTTGCCGAGTCGGCGCTCACATAAACTGTCGTCACCCCCGACGACGCGAGCTGATCGAAGTCCCGGCTGCCCAGATCGAGGGTGTCGAGCACGTGAAGCTCGGGGATGCACTCGGAGCGATGCTCCGCCCGACTCCGGGCGCTGCGATAGCCTGCTGTCGAGTTGGCGTCGATCAGTCCGGCCGTCACCGTTCCCTCGGGCCGCTCGATGACCGTCGCGCCCTCGGGTGCCGACAGGTCTGTGCCGATGCTTACGATCCGGCCGTTGCGGATCAGAATCTCGCCGTTGTCCAGGCTTTCGTCTGGCGTCAAATAGACCTTGCCCGCCTTGAGCAGAATCAGGTCCGCCACGCCCGAATCGTCGGCGCCCTGCGCGAATGTCGCCGGCAGCGGCACGGCCACGGCGGGGAGGAGCATCAGCAAAGCAAGCCGGCGGATCATCGTCTTTCCTCCCGCTCCGGCTCGGGGTCCGGCGGACGACGATAGACACGCTCGCCATTCACAAAGACCTCCAGAATGCGCGACGAGAGGTCGGTCGGCCTGCCGGAGAGCACGAGGAAGTCCGCGTCCATTCCGGAGCTGAGTGAACCGACGCGATCGGCCACGCCCGCGATTCCGGCGGGCGTCTTCGTCAAGGCGGCGAGCGCGGCGTCGGCAGCCAGACCCTCGGCCATCGCGATGGCTGCCCCCACGCGGAGCAGTTCGGGCGGATCGCGCGGCGGGTCGCACGTCAACGCAAACGAGAGGCCCGCTTCTTTCAACAGCGCCGGCGTCCGCGTGTACCGCAGACCGTCACCAAACGAGAACGGGCCGAGGACCAATGGCCCACCGAGAGACTTCACCGCGTCCAGACGCTCGGCCGCGAACTTCGCGTGCAGCGCGATACACTTCACGCCCTCTTCTCCGGCAAACCGGGCGAGGCTGGAGAGCGCCGCGCCGTTCGCGTCGGCTACGTCCACGATCGCCGCGGTTTCGCCGCGAGCCCAACGCGCGAACGGCGAAACGTCGTCCCGGTTCCCCCTCGCCTCGGCAATCCTTCGCCGAAGTTCGTCAAGGCCGCCCTCCAGAGAAGTCGGCGGGCGGGCGAGCGTGAAGGCTTCGCTCGCCAACGACAGTTTGAGTGGGCCGCGCCCGAGGATTCGCCGCGAAGGGTCGGCGCCGGCCGTCTTGACGACCGTCGTCACCCCCCCGACGAGGTGCGCGCTCGACGGTGCGAGCACCACGGTCGTGATGCCCGCCCGGACCGCGCGCTCAAAGTCGCGATGAAACCGATTGAACAAGTCCGCCGCATCCGCATCCGATTCAATCGCGTGGGCGGCTTCTCCGGTTTTCTGCATCGTCCCCAGCGTCGCGTGCAGGTCGATCAGACCCGGGGCCAACACGGCCTCGGATCGGTCGAGCACAACGCAGTCCGCCGGCGGTTTCACATCGGGGCCGATCGCCGAAACCTTCCCGTCGGTGACGACGAGGACCACGCCTTCCACAGAACGGCCTTCAGCGTCGAGAAACGCCTTGGCGCGAACGGCGTACTCCGGGGCCGAATCGCTCGCCGCGCGGACCGGCACGGCGCGCGGACTCAGGCACGCGAGCAGGATCGGCAGCAGCCTGTGAGTCAGCCCAGAACCTATCCCAAGACTGTGGCACCGGCGTCTCGCCGGCATCGCTTCACAAGCCGGAGGCCTGTGCCGCAAGAGGTTGGGGGATCGGTTCTTGTTCACCGGGTACCTCGTCCAGGCGCATCGAGCGCTGACGGCGCGCGCGGGAGCATCTTGCCCCGCGCGGGAGATTCCTTCGCTCGCAAAGACCGCGCCGACTGATCTCCGCGGCGCTTCTTCCCAGGTCTCGGTCGAACGCGGCAGACCGAGCCCCATGGCTACTCCCTGTGGTAGACCTCCTGGCCGTCCACAAACACGTATTCAACGACGGAGCCGGCCTCGAACGGATGGCCGCTCCAGACCACAACGTCCGCCCGTTTTCCGACTTCCAGGCTGCCCAGGCGGTCGGCAACGCCGCAGACCTTCGCCGCGCCGATCGTGATCGCCCGCAAGGCGGCCTCGCGGGAGAGGCCGTGCCCGACGGCGACGGCGGCAATCTGGGCCAGGTAGCGCGTCTTCGTTCCCCGACCGCTCGCGATCACGATCGAAACGCCCGCCGCGTCCAGCCGCGCGGCGTTTTCCGGTGAGAGATCCCGCGCGTGGCCCTTGCCCCACAGCGCAGAGCCGATCATCGGTCCGAGAATCACCGGCACTTCCGCCTCGGCCAGATCTTTGGCGACATAACGCCCCCCGCTCGCCCCGATGATCGCGGCATCCAGGTTGAAGGTTCGAACCAACTCGAGAATGTTCACGATGTCGGCGGGCCGATGCGCCTCGAATCGCACGGGCAGCTCCCGCTTCAAGACCTTGACGAGGACTTCCTTGTCCAGGTCGCGGGTCGGACGCTCGGGCTTGGTCAATCCGCCTTTCTTCTTCTCGTCGGAGTCTTTCTTCTTCTTGTCGTCCTGCGCGAAGGCGAGCCCGCCGCCATCGGGAGATTCGCCGGGATCGTTCATCACGTCGGGCCTCGTCTCGGCCGAAGCGTCTCGCGGCCGGGGGCGAGGGCGAGGGCGACGGCCACGCCGGCGACGGCCTGCCGGAGGACGCCGTCCTCGCCGTGGCGACTTCCTCGCTTTCTTCTCCTTCTTCTCGCCGAGTTTGACCGTCTTGCCGGACTTGAGCCCCTTGACGTATTCTTCCAGCTCCTCCTCGTAGTCTTCCCAGGTCTCGCGGTAGGTCTTGGCCTCTCGCAGGACCGACCGCAATGACGCAATCTCCTTGAGACGCGCGAACGGCCCGACCTTGCCCAGCCCCACGCGCGCCAGCAGGCAGACGTCTTCCGTCGTCGCCTCGAGCGCCGCATCCGGATTCGCCAGGCGGACCAACGCACTCCTGCCGACGAACCCACGACGAGCGCCGGGCTCCAGACAGATGACGGTGACGCCGCCGCGAAGCGCGGCCTCCAGCACATGGCGGTCATACACATCGAACAAATCGATCGCCCGGCCGGCCGCGCGCCCGGAGACACCGCGTCCGCCCGTCACCGTGCCCGCGTCCGTCCAGGCGTCAATCAGCCCGGGCGTCACAAACAGGCCCTCGGCATCGATCCGGGTGATGCCGGCCGACGGCCGTCCTCGACGCCCGCTTCCGCGGCGCACCGCTGCGATCTTGCCGCGCCGAAGGACCAGGGTTCCTTCCTGGATCGTACCGTCGGGCCCCGCTGTGAAGATGGTGCCGCCCTGGATGAGAACCGCCCGCTGCCTCGGCGCTCGCGCCTGTCCGGACGCAGTCGGCCCGCCGATCGCCAAAGAGAGAGCGATCGACAACGCTGTTGCCCGGTAGATGCCGCGAGTAGTCTTCAAGCGTTCGTCCCGTATCCGGTTGCGCCGGGGCGCTGGCGCCGGAGCCGGCGCAGCAGACACCGCCCGAATCGCCACAGACCCGGATCGGTGATCCGTCCTCTCCCCGATGCCCACAAGAATGTCGATCCCCGCCAGATTCTTCGGTCGCCGCTTCCAGTCTAACCGAACGGTGCAGCGACATACCACCTCACGCGCCGGATTCCGGCGCGGTCGGCTCGGAATCGCGCGCCGGAACCTGGGGCGACCCTACCGGTCGTAAGGCCTCAAGGGCCGCGCCGGGTCACTTTTGTTTCAGCGGACGCCCTGTTAGCATCCGCGCTGCGATGTCCGCTCTCCACCAACCCGAACCACTGCTGCTGGCCTCGTCGAGCCCAAGGCGCCAGGCCCTGCTCCGCGAGGCGAGCTTCCGCTTCAAGACGGCCCGGCCGGTCCTCGACGAGCCCAACGATCCACACCCGCATGTCGCGCCGGCCCTGTACGCCGAAGCCCTCGCCTTCTTCAAGGCGCGCAGCGTCGCAGAGCAGTATGCCCGACATGTCATCCTCGCCGCCGATACCATCGCGGTCCTCGGCGGGGAGATCATCGGGAAGCCCGCCGATCGGGACGACGCCCGGCGAATCCTCAACCGGCTTTCCGGTACCGCGCATGAGGTTGTCACCGGTCTCGTCCTGCTCGAACCGGTCTCGGGCCGACGCATGCTGTGTCATGATGTGAGCACCATCCGCATGCGCGTGCTTCCCGACACGATGATCGAGGCCTATCTGGATACCGGCGCATGGCAAGGGAAGGCCGGCGCCTACGGCATCCAGGATCGCGGCGACGCGTTCATCGAAGACATCGACGGCAGCTTCACGAATGTCGTCGGTTTGCCGATGGAACTGCTGGCGGAGATGTTCGAGGAATGGCAGCGCGGGGCGTCCTCGTCCGACGCGCCGGCGGCCGAACGGCCCACCGAGCATTGACAATCGGCCGGCAGCGCGCCTCTACGATGTCGCGGCAGCGTCCGGCAAGACGTCCATCATCAGAAGAGAGACGTCGTCGGCCTGCATCAGGCTGCCCGGTGTCGTGTCCAGACGCTCTCGGAGGCGATCGACCAGCAGATCGGCCGGGAGGCGGATCAACTCGGGGACACCCTGCTCGAACAGCGGTTTCGCCGGCAGCGGGGGGCGGTGGGCGATCAGCGTGGGTTCGAGCCCGTCGCTGTAAACCAGCACGCGTTCGTTCGGCTCGAGGACGACGGACTCGTTGCTGAACGGCTCGCCGGTGTTGAGGCCCAGGAGACAGCCGTCCCCGTGGAGTTCGCGAACCTCGCCCGTCTCGTCGATCAGCAACGCCGGCGGATGCCCGGCCACGGCGTATTGCAGCGACAACGTCTCGACGTTGACCATGCCGTACCAGCCCGTGATGAATTGCGACTCGGGAAGACCCTGCGAGATCAACAGATCGTTGAGGTGACTCAGCACGTCAGCCGGGCTCACCAGCTCGTACCCGTCTCGGAGAATGCGCTTCGGCCGGATCGCGTGTTTGATGTACATGGTCAACAGGCCGGCGGCCACGCCGTGTCCGACGGCGTCCGCCAGGTAGAATCCCCAGTGCCGCTCGTCGAGCCGGAAGATGTCGAAGATGTCGCCGCTCACCCAGGAGCAGGGGCGGAACATCGTGGTGAACCGGATCGGACCGGTCACCGGCACTTCCCTCGGCAGGAAATCCCGCTGCAACCGCGAGGCAAGCTGCAATTCGTGATCCGTCGCGGCAAACCGTTTCTGCATGCTCCGCGCAAGCCGTTGCATCGCGGCGAGCTGCTTGTCGACCTGCCGGATCATCGGCCGCATGTGGGCCAGCGCCATCAGGCTGCCTCGGACGCGCTCCGGCGGCGCATCCGGCGGCAGGCAGACCACGCCCACGTCGAACCCGGCATACAGCCACGGCCGCGTCGTCAGGATCAACGCGCCGATCCGCCGCTTGTGAAACAGTTCGAGCTGCTCCTGCCGGCGTTGCTGTAAGGCTTCGTCGGTCTCCAGCGGATCGACCAGGACCATCACATCGAAGCCCTTGAGCATTCCGAAATCGTTCTCACCCTCAAGCGCGGCCGGCGAGCAGGCACACCACGCCTCCGAGGAGAGCAATCGATCGACCTGCTCGCGCGCGCCGGCCCTGCCGTCGATGACACCGACGCGGATGCCGAACCCGTGCGGCTTTCGTACATCCTGTTGAAAGGTCTTCCGCGCGTGAGTGGGCGTAGCCGATGTAAGTGGCATGATTCTTCTCGAGTCGAGCCTCTGTCCGGTATCAGAACGGATGGCCGCCGGTGCCGACGCTTTTCTCCACCTTCCTTGTCGGGCAGGCTCGGGGGCCGGTTAAGAAACCGATCGGCTCGATCACCGAGAAACGCCGGGCAACGCGGCCGGGTATCCGCCGACACCAGCGCCAAGGCCCGCGTTCTCACCACTACGACGGCGCTGCCGCGAAGTTGGGCGAACGCAGCGCGGCTTTGAAACTGCTCCATCGCGTCAGCTCCGCGCGGGCTGAAGCCCGCGGCGCTTCGGGGCAACGAACCGGCACAGCGCCTTATCGGCCGCCGCTCGGCCCAATGTCGGCTTTCCGCCACGGCGTCAACGTGTGAACAACCGTGTGCACCACGCCCTGGACGACCAGCTCGGACATGGGGGTCGGATCGGGACAGTTCGGATTCTCCGAAACGAGATGAGGCCGCCCCTGTCGCATGACCAGGCGTTTGAGGGTCGATTCCCCGTCGATCAACGCGACCACGACGACACCCGGCCGGGTCTCGGGCGTAAACTCGCCCACCACGATGTCGCCGTCGTAAATGCCCGCGCCCGCCATCGAACAGCCACGCACCTTCAATGCAAAACTCCGCGGCGTGGCCCGCAACACGGCGGCGGGGTCCAGCGCCATGCAGCCCGCACCGGACTCCTGCGGCCAACCGGCGGCGATCGTCGGCAGCGGGATCATCGCCTCATCCGGGTCGTTCGCGTGCATGGTCGGCCTCGTTTCCGGGAGGATGCGGCCCCGCTCCGCCCCGTCCGCCGGGCCGCTTCCCCGTTTCCACCCCGGATGATAGCCTAACAAAAACCGAATATCAAGTGCCCGGCCAAGAAGTACCCTCCGCCGGACCGGCGGGCTCGGGCGCCCGCGCCCGCACGGCCCTACAATCTCAAACCGGGCGGTTTGTACTCAACACGTAATACAACAATCGCGAGCCGCGAGCTTTAGCTCGCGCGGCCGCTTGATGCAGAGAAACGCCGACCAGGGCTCGAAAGGCCGCGC
>JBHHUY010000036.1:0-16769 GCA_046753965.1 Phycisphaerae bacterium | reverse complement strand
TGACCGCGGTCACGGTTGCGCCACCGCACAGAGACAGGTTCCCGTTCACAACGAGTGTGCCGTTCAGCGCAGCATTGCTGTCAAGACTGAAGTCCCCGGGCGGGGCAATGATGATCCGGCCGGGATTGGTGGCCGACATGTCGATGGCATTCAGTGCGTCCGCATCGAGGGACGTCATCATCGCCTGGGCATAGGCGTAGGCGGTGTAGGTCGTGCCGTTGATTGTGTAGCTGCCGTAGACGAGCGGATTCGGCGCGGGCGGTGTAAACGGCGTCGCTCCGGATGTCACCGACGCGGGCGGGCCGCTGCCCGTCCAGGTCGCAACGCCGACGGCGGAAACATTCCCCTGACAAGAACCCAGCCCGGTGAGCATGCCGTTGGCGTGAATGTCGCCCTGCACCGTGACCGTGGCGGGAACGATCATGGTCCCCCCGAGAAGCCCGTACGGAATCTGCCACTTGTTGTTCACGGGCCGGATCACGTCCGCCGTGATCGTGCGTTTGCCCCGGACCGCGCCGGCCGGATCGTGCGCGACCCCGACGGCGGTCACGACAAACCGCTCCGGATCGAGGGCATCCTGAATGACCGAGATATCGGTGAAATCACTCGTCGCGTCGATGGCGATGCCGGCCGCGCCGGGCCAGAAGCTGTCGGGCGCGACGGTGGTCGGCGGATACATGAGAAAGTGCGTGCCGATGTCGACTCCGGACTCCGCCAGATACTGCGCTCGGATGCCGTAGAACTGGTTGGCCGCTTCGGGCATGACGGTGCTGTTGGCCTCGAGGAAGGCGATGCCCAGCGAGGTTACGATCGCGGCGATGCCCAGGACGAGCAGGAGGACGTAGCCCCGGCGTCGGCGCGGGCGCCCCACCGTGCCCGCATCGCGCGCAGTACGCCCGGTTCGCGCGAGGATTGAGCACATCCTTCTTCTGCTCGATTCCTTCATGCTCGCTCCGGTCTCGATCGCCACATCTCGCTAAAGCCCGATGGGAATCTGACCCGACAGGAACGTACCGAACCCGTCCCACTCGGAGGCATGTCTGCGACGCACACGGTTCGAAAAGGCATCGGCCGGGTACTGGACGCCCGTATCGAAGAGGTAGTCGGCCGAAGCCCTCGGAGAGGCCGACTCATGGAAGACCAGCGGGTCGCCGTCGGTGGTGATGGAAAACTGCGTCTCGACGATCCGCGTCTCGGTCAGGTTGGGATGGCCCGTGAACGAAAAGCTGTCCACGTTGTCGGCCCAGACGACCACCCGGCTCTGAGTCCCCGTCATGAGCGGCTCGAGAATGCTGTCATCCTTGAGTGTGCTGTATGAAACGCCGACGTCCGGGACCATTGCGGTGGCGGGCGGCTCCATGTAGTGATAGGTGATCTGCTGCCCGGTTGAGTCATAGGCAATGATGCCGACCTCGTAGAGGCTGACGGCGTCGTCGTCGTTGACGTCTTCCACCCAAAGCGTGACGGAATCGGGCTTGACGCGGCCGATGACCCGTGCCGTGCGGATGACGCGGTTGATTCGATGCAGCGCATAGCGGCCGGCCGCGCGCTCCTTGCGCAGGTCACGGGTCTGGGTCGCGGCCTGTGTCGTGGCGTACAACAGGGCCGTACCAGCCGTGGCGACCAGCGCCGTCACCAGGGCTGCGAGCACGAGCTCGATGAGCGTGAAGGCCCGTCGGCTGGAAGACAAACGCCCGCGCGGCGCGTGTCCCATGATTCGCAGGTCATCATGCGTGGCTCGTCGCATCTAATTCTCCCGGCTGACGACACGGTCGAGCGTCACCATCAAGGCCGTGTCGTAATAAACATTCACCTGTACGTGTATCAGACTGTTGACATCATTGGGATCCTGATTGGGCAGCGTGACGTATTGAAGCGTGACGCTCCGCCAGAAACCTGCGAGCGACGGGTCCGTCAGGGGGACATTGTTGAAGTCGCGAAGGACGCCGTCGCTCTCGGCATAGCCCTGGAAATCGTTGGCGCTGTCGAAGAGGGTTCGCGTGAGTTCTCCGCTCTCCGGGCCCATCGCGGGAACCGACTCGGCGGAAGCGAGGAAGGGACGCGCCAGGACCTCTTCCATCAGCGCCTGCCCGAGTTCGACGGCCTGGCTGAGTTTGGTGGCTTCCTTGCTCTGCTGAATACCCGCGGCGAAGGGCAACAGCGCGGAGACGGCGACGATGGCCAACACGGTCGACGCCAACAACGCCTCGACCAACGTGAATCCGTCACGTCGACCGGGGGCGGAAGAAGCCGAGAATCGCCTTGTTTCAAACGCTGCCATGTGCCGCGAACCTTCCACAAATCAGATCGGCGGTCCACCCAAACAATACGATACGGGACGCGCCGCGAGCGAGATATCGCGGAGAAAGTTCGGGCCCGGCGCCCAGAATCGAAAAAGACCGAGAACGATCGGGTCCGATTCCCAATCGCCTCGGTCTTCTTCCTGCGGGCCGACGGCGTCCCTCCGGCCATCGCGCGGCGCGGGCTACAACAGGTTGTGCGCCGTGCCGCCCTCGCTGCCTCCGTCGTCGGCCTTGAATTCTCCGGTTAATTCGTCATAGAACCAGGCCGCGCCCGATCCGGCCGTGGCGGTCAGGTTATTGGTATTCGTGAAAGGATTGTTGGGAATCCGCTGCATGTAGGGCCCGATCGTCGGTGTGCCTGTCGTGGTCCCGTCTTCGTTGGTCTTCGACGTCATTTGCGTGGCGAAATTGATGAACGAGGGGTAGTTGCCGTTGTGCTGGAGCTTGTAGAGCTCGATCTGTCCGCGCATCGTCGCCAAGTTCGTCGTGAGTGAACTCACTCGGGCGTCGGTGCTGGCGTCCGAGAACTGCGGGATCACCACCGCGGCAAGGATGCCCAGGATGATCACGACGATGAGTAGCTCGACCAGGGTAAATGCCTTGCGACGCATGATGCGTTCCTCCGCTCCACAGCGTTTTCCGTGAGACCGACGCAGTCTTCGCAAGAGCGAAACGGCGCGAGTCCCTCCAATCTGACCGGCGAAGACGATGCCGGCCATTGACGGGCTCCAGTCACCCCCCCTATCGGGTCTGCCCTCGGGAACCTTTAGAAAACGAGGCAGAGAGAGAAAACACCGCGCCGGTTCGTAATCGGACCCAGTCCTTGTCGAGACGGTCGGGCCGCCAAACGGCAAGCCGCCCGCAGGACTTGCTCTGCACGCGGCGTCCGCTTCGCAAGCGGGGTCCGCTAAACGCGCGCGATACATCTCACAGGCGGATTCGCTTCGCAAAGCGTTCTACGTGCCGTGCAGCACCGCCGGCCCGACGAGTCGACCGCGCTTGATGACGTGCGTGGGAATCGGACGCGTGCGAATCGCTTCGTGGGCGGTCAAGACCGGCAGAACGACCAGGTCCGCCCGAGAACCCGGCGCGACGCCGTAACCTGGAACACGCAGGGCCCTGGCCGCGCAGGTGGTGACGGCATCCAGCGCCTGATCCAAGCGCTTCGGCGCGGTCATGTGGTCGGCGTGCACGAGCATGTGGGCCACATCGAGCATCTGCCCCGTTCCAAATGGATAGAACGGGTCGCGGATGCAGTCCTGCCCGGCGGCGACATTCACGCGCGCGTCCAGTAACTCGGACACGCGCGTCAGGCCGCGGCGTTTCGGGTAACGGTCGAAGCGGCCTTGCAGGTGAAGATTGACCGCGGGGTTCGTCACCACGTGGACCCGCGCTTCCTTCAATAGATCGATCACCTTCCTCGCGTGGACGTCGTCGTAGCTGGCCAGCGCGCAGACATGGCTGGCCGTGACGCGCCCCTGCCACCCGCAAGCGATGGTCCGGGCCGCGAGATACTCCGTGCACCGGGAATCGGGATCGTCGGTTTCGTCGATGTGACAGTCGATGTCCGCGTCGAACTGCCGGGCCAGCTCGAAAAGCAGGTCGATGTGCCGCTTCGAATCGTCGGCCGTCCGCTCGTTGTGCGCGATGCCCCCGACGAGATCACACCCCATCTCAAGCGCCTCGCGCATCAAGTCATACGCGCCGGGGTCTCGAAGCAGGCCGTCCTGCGGAAAGACGGCGACTTGAATATCCACGAGGTCCTTGCACGCCTCGCGAGCGGCCAGCACGCCCCTGGCCAGACGCAGGCCCGCACTCGTCGCCACGTCGACGTGCGTTCGAATCCACCCCGTGCCGAAGCCCACCTCGGCGTGGACCGCCCGGATCGCGCGCCGGCGGACGTCGGCCGGCGTCAGCCTCTTCTTGGCCACGGTCCAGTGGCGAATCGCTTCGATCAGCGTCCCACTCTTGTTCGGTTTGACGAGATCAAGCGAATAGGCCAGGTCGAGATGCAGGTGCGGGTCGACAAAGCTCGGCAGAAGCAGTCCGCCCGCGGCGTCCACCACGCGCCGCCCCCTCGGGAAATGCAGATTCGGACCCAATCGTTCGATGCAGCCGTCCGGACCGATCAGGACGTCGCACGGCTTGGACCGATTCCGCAGGCGGGCGCGCCTGATTCCGGCAATTCGTGGGGCTTTCATGCCGATCTATGCTAACAGCCGAACCGCCGCGTTGACAGGACGAGCATGAACAGAACCGTAAGAACCTGGTGGCGACCCACGACGGGGTTTTTCCTGGTCTTCTGGGTCGGACTGATGTGGGCCGGGCGGAGCAAGATGCTGCGCGACCCCGGCACGCTCTGGCACACGGTTGTCGGACAGCGGATCCTCGAGCGCGGAGAACTGCCCCGGACCGATCCGTTCAGCTTTACACAAGCGGGTCAAAGCTGGATCGCCCAGCAATGGCTGGGCGAGTGCGCGATGGCGGTGATCCATCGCGTCAGCGGGCTCGACGGCCTGATGCTCGCCACGGTCACGTTGCTCTCGGGTGTGTTCGCCTTTCTGGGCGGGCGACTCCTGAGGAGCGGCCTGCCGTGGCCCGCGGCGGCGATGCTGCTCGTACTCTTCTTCGGCGCAAGCAGCTACCATTTCTTCCCGCGGCCGCATCTCGTCACGATCCTGCTTCTCACGTTCACGGTCGCGCTGCTGAGTGACGTCGAGGCCGGTCGCGCCCGCGCGCGGCGACTGCTGTGGCTGCCGCCGATCATGGTGCTGTGGACCAACGTCCACGGCGGGGCCCTGGGCGGACTCGCCACCCTCTTCCTTGTCCTGATGTCCTGGCTGCTCCGGCCGAGAGACCTGCGGCGCGTCCGAAACGACCCCCGCGCCACGGCCTCCCCCGTGCTGATCGCGACGGCGCTCGGCCTCTCCTGCCTCGCCGTGCTGGTGAATCCCTATGGACCTGCCCTGCCGCGGGTATGGATCAGCCTGATGAACTCGAAGCTGCTGCCCAGGCTCATCTTGGAGCACGCGCCGCCGAATCCGTTGACCGTCGAGGGCGGGATGCTCCTCGCGCTCGCGGTCGTATACCTCGTCACGCTTGCTGCGGCGTGGCGGCGAGGCGTCCGCGTCGTTTGGCTGGTGCCGCTCGTCTGGCTGGTGATGGCCTGGTCGCGCATCCGCCACGGACCGCTGTTCGCTGTCACCGCCGCCGTCGCCATCGCCGACATGCTGCCCCACACGCGGCTGCCCGCATGGTTTGCGCGGCGGGCCGGCCCGCGGGTGCCGATCGCGTCATCCTCCGGCGGGCCGGGATGGCGCGCCGCCGCCATTCCCGTTCTGCTGGTTCTGGTCGCGGCGGGTCTTCAGGCGTCGGGCATCCGCTGCCCGATCATCGGCGCGAACTGGTGTCGACTCGACCCGGCCTATTGGCCGATCGAGGCAACCGCGGCCCTGCGGCGAGAGATGGACGAGCATCCGGCCGAGCTCCGTGTGTTCAATGACATGCGCTTCGGCGGCTACCTGATCTACCGAGCCGACCGAGCCCGGGTATACATCGACGACCGCTGCGAACTCTACCGCGAGCCGGGGCTGAGGCGCTATGTCGACCTGCGACGGCACCCGGCTCTCGTGGAAGGCGCGGCCGCGTATGACGACATCGCGCTGGCGCTCGTGCACACACGCTCGCCCGTCGCGAGGTATCTCGACGGCAGCCCGACGTGGACGCGGCTGCACCGCGACGCCACCGCTTCGGTCTATCGCCGAATCACTCAAGATTGACATCTCGCTGCCGCTGCGAAGGTTTGCCCCGGTGCCGGCGTGACGCTACGGTACTGCCGAAACCGGCGGTCGGACGTCACAGGATATCGGCGGCAAGCGGGCCACGCTGCTGGTTCGCCGGGGACGATGCGTGAGCGCGACGATCAAGAAATGGATTTCGAGGCTGGTCAAGCTCGCGGTCTGCGCCGGCGCGCTCGCATATCTCAGCACGAAAGTGTCGCTGAACGACTACGTCCGGCTCACCGAAGACCCCAACAAGAAACACATCCTCCTTTCTCAAACAGACGAGACGTTGCGCATTCGCGATGCGGACACAGGACGCGAGCGCGAGGTGCCGCGCGCCGCGCTGGCCGATCAGGCGACGCAGCTCAAGAAAGACCAGCGCCCGATCGAACGGGGGCTGAAGTCCATCGTCCGCGAGATGGACGGGTCCTGGGCGATCTGGGGTCTGCTCACGATCGGACCGGTGACGTTCGTCATCTCGTGGCGGCTCAAGTGGCTGCTGGAAACGCAGGACATCCGCATCAGCTATCGCGACGCCCTGCTGCTCACCTTCGCCGGCAACTTCTTCAACTTCTCCATGCCCGGTACCACCGGAGGCGATCTCTACAAGGCCTACCACATCGCCAAGCGAACCGCCAAACGCACCGAAGGCGTGACAATCGTGATTCTCGATCGGGTCGTCGGCCTCATCAGCTTTCTGTTCATCGCGGCCGGCGCCATCCTCGCCGCTCGAGGGACGGACATCGTCGGGCGATTCGGCCTTTGGGTCGGGTATGTCCTGATCGCGCTGATCCTGGCCGGCCTGCTCTTTTTTTCAAGACGCCTGCGGCGGGTGATCCGCTACGACCGGTGGCTGGATCGGCTTCCCTTCGCCGCGATGATCCGGCGGATCGACGAGACGGCCTTCAGCTTCCGCCGACACCGCCGCACGGTCGCCGTCTCCCTGGCCATCACCGTCATCAGCCACCTGTTCATCGTGACGTCGATCTACTTCCTGGCGCGCGGCCTCGGCATTCACCCGAATCTCGGGCGCGGCGCGGGTGAGCTGTACGCAGCGGTCTTGATTTCGACCGTCGTCGGTTATCTCTTCGCGGCCATCCCCATCAGCATCCAGGGCTTCGGGCTCCTGGAGGCCGTCTTCTTCAAGGTACTGGTGGAGGGCCAGTGGGCCGGGGCGTCGCAGATGCTCGCCCTGACGCTCAGCGCCCGGCTGATCCAAATCATCTGGTCGCTCCCCGGCCTGGCCGTCCCCTGGCTCGGCCTGGAGCGCCCGCCGCGACGTGGCGCCTGACGGATAGCCCGAAAACCCTCCGCCGGCGGCCGCTTTTTCAGCAGGACATCGACTTGGATTCCGGCGGTGGCGTGTGGAGAAACGCCTCCAGCGTCTGAATGCGAACCTCTTCCGTGGCCGACCAGACGAGGAAAAACATGGCCTCTCGGGCGAGTCGCTGGGCGTCGCGCTGGCGGATGAAACCCGAGCCCTTGGCGTATGTCAGCGTCGCGACGGCCAGGCGCATGAGAAGATCGTTGACGGCCACGCGAATCTCATCCCGCGGGATCTCAGCCCCCGGCTCCACGAGCTGGCGGGCGTGCTTGTAAAGGCGTTCCCGCACCGCCTCGTAGCGGGCCACCAGATCCTCGGCGATCTCGCCGAGCCGCCCCTTCAGACCGGCGGCCCGCTCGACCATCGTGAGCACCATGGCTCCGGCGAGACCGACGCCCGCCGCCGCGACGACCAGCGGCTTGACGGCCGAGCGCCGGGCGAGCACCCGGTCCGCCGGGCCCTGGAGAATGTGGTGCTCGCTCAGGAGGACCTTGCGGCAGTGGACCTCAGAGGTCTGCGAGGCCTCGAGGGCCATGAGCTTCATTGGAGGGTCGATCTGGACGCCCATCGCGTCGGTCGGAACGGCGGCGAGGATTCGCCGGCCGTCCGGTAATACCGCCCCGGTCACAAGAAAATCGCACTTCGCGGCCCCCGTGACCCAAGGCATGAACCCGTGGAGGCGATAGTTCGCTCCCTCCGGTGTCGCGGTGAGGGCCGGTTTCCCGCCCTGCCGGCTCGTCGTGATCTGGCTGATCCCGACCGAGGTCATGATCTCGTTGCGGGCCAGCTTCGGCAGGAGTTCGGCCTTGAGGGACTCGTTGTCCGAAGCCGCGATCAACTCACAGGCGCCGTCGCGCTGGGTCAGGATCAGCAGAGACGACATGCACCCGGCCGCGACGGCCTCGTAGGCCGTGATCTGATCGGCCGGGCCGAGCGCCATTCCCCCGTATTGCTTGGGAATGATCCACGTCCACGCCCCGGCTTCCTCGAGCCGGTCGATCGAGGTGGCGGGCCAGGCGCCGAGCATGTCGTAATGCGTGGCGAGCCGGGCCAGGTCGCGTGTCAGTTGCTCAAGCGGCGTGGTCATCGAGGTCATTGTACCGCGAAGACCGCGAGCCGGCACGGCGCCGCCGGTTTTCGGACGACCCTCGCGGCGGAGCCTATTGACACGACAACGGGGGAATCGCTAGACTCCGCGACCCGGCGAGGGGGAGTGGCAACGGGACGGTCGGCGAGCACGAAAAGCCCCGCCGCCGCCTGCCCGGCTCGCCGGGAAGTGGTTCACAGATTCCCGATGGAGGACCCGCCCAGAGCACCGAGAGACAACGACTCCAAGTTCTATGCCCAGGGGATGCGTTACGCCGGCATGGTCTTCGAGTTCGTGGGGCTTCTTCTCGTCCTCGGATACGTCGGGAACAAGGTGGACGAGAAGTACGGGTCCGATCCGTGGGGCCTGCTCGGCGGCCTGCTGGTCGGCATGGGCTTCGGCCTCTACACGATGGTGAAGCAACTGGAAAAGATCAATCGCTGAGACGGCTCCGCCAATGATCGAACTGTGGCGGGATCCGTCCCCCCGGAAGGCGCGGGACACCCGAACGGTTCATCCTTATCAGCAACCGGCTTGGCCCGACCTGATTGCGGTATCCAACCTTTGAAGACATTTGTCTATTGTAGTGGGGCTCTGGTGCTGGCGGTGATCGCGGCGGCGGCCGTCGGTTACGCGCCGACGAAGGCGCATTGGGGCGCGGAGGGGATCGAGAGCATGTTCGCCGTCGCGGCGATCTGCCTCGGCACGGCCCTGGTGCCGACGGTCCTGATGGCCCTGATCGCGGCCCGGTGGCCCGAACATCTGGGCCAGGCCGCCTTCGCCGGAACCGGCCTGCGGCTCCTGATGACCATGGCGGGCCTGATCGTCTATCAAGTCCTGGCGACGCCGCAACTGAACGCGTTTCTCTTTTGGGCCACGGTGTTCTATCTGCTCCTGCTGGCGATCGAGACGCCCTTTGCCGTGTTCGCCGTGCGGCGACATCACCGCGCCCCGCCGAACAACAAGGAAGGGGCCGCCTCGTGACGACCTTCTTCCTCGCCAGCGGCGATCCCATGGATCACGTACTTCCCCACCGATTCGGGGAGTCGCTCTTCCACTGGAATGTCCACTGGACATCGCCGTTCAATATCGTGACGATCACGCCGCACGACACCTATTTCACCAATCACATCCTGATGACGATCGTCGCGGCCTTCGTCCTGCTGGCCGTCTTCCCCAGGCTGGGCCGACGCTATGCCATGGCGCTCGGCCGCCCGCCCGAGCAGACCGTCCCCACGGGCTTGACCAATCTGCTGGAATCGGTGCTCCAGTTCATCCGCGACAGCGTCGTTCGACCCGTCCTGGGCGATCGGACCGACCGGTTCATGCCGTTCCTCTGGACCCTGTTCTTCTTCATTCTGACCTGCAACCTCCTCGGGCTGATTCCGCTGGACGCCATCATCGGCTCGGTCTCGGGCGGGCGGCTGCAACACATCGGCGGCACGGCCACCGGCAACATCATGATCACCGCCGGACTGGCCGCGTGTTCTTTCTTCATGATCCACTTCGCCGGCGCCAGACAGGTCTATAGCGACCTCGTCGCCGGAACCTACGGCCACCACGACCACGGCGAAGCGGCCGAGGCGGGCCATCCGTCCGCGGGTCACGGTCTCAAGATGCCCCCACCGTTGGCGCTTCTGGCCTGTCCCTTCCTGTATCTCTGGAACTTCGCACCGCACGTCTTCGCCCCGGAGAAGACGGCGGGGCCTCTCGATTTGTTGCTGTGGCTGGCAGACGTTCTCATGTGGGCGATTCTGCTGGGTCTCGAGTTTATCGGCGCCCTCATCAAACCGTTCGCCTTGGCCATCCGGCTGTTCGCCAACATGATCGCAGGCCACATCGTCCTCGCGACGATTGTCGGGCTGATTCTGGCGTTCCGGGGCATTGCCATGCAGGTCGGCGGCGGGCTGATGGTTGCCGTCGGCTGTGCCGCCCTGAGTTGTCTCGAGCTGTTCGTCGCCTTCTTGCAGGCCTACATCTTCGTCTTCCTGACCACGTTGTTCATCAGCGCCTCGGTCGCGCCGGAACACTAGCCGTGGTGGGGGCCGCGCGGGCTGAAGCCCGCGGCTCGGATGGCTGAGATCGGATTGTGGAGCTCGGGTTGTCAGAGCCGCAGGTTCGAATGCACTCGTCCCTTCTCGCAGGAGTGGACGCTGGCCAATAGACGCGGTTGGGGTCGCCGGCGCCCCGGCCATTACTTGGTAGTCCGGCACGAACATCATACCGGCGGCCTCCAGGCCGCTGATGCAGGAGAATTGGCATGTTGGATCTGCTCGCAGAAGGAGCGCAACTCATCGGAGACAAGGGCCTTGTGGCCCTCGGCGCCGGGCTCGGCGCCGGGTTCGTCGTCATCGGCGCCGCCAAGGGCATCGGGCACCTGGCCGGCGAGGCTGTCGGAGGCATCGCCCGGCAACCCGAGGCCGGCGGTCGCATCTTTACCTCGCTCATCATCGCGGCCGCCCTCATCGAGGGCTTTACCTTTTTCGCGCTGGTCATCTGCAACGGCATGGCCGGTTCGCTGGAGAAACTGATCAGTGGCTGAGCGCGCAAACCGCGCCAGACAGCCCCTGGAACTCGCCGGAAGAAAGACGGCTCCTGCCGCGGGTTTTCCTGAAGGGCTGACCGGCGCACGCCGCCGCTGGTTTCGGCACACGAGGAGATGAGATGAGCCGCAGACTGCGTTTGGTCATTCCGGTCGCCCTGATCCTGGCGGTCCTGGTGCTTGTTCCGCTCGCGATGGCCAGCGGCGGCGAGGGCGGCGGCGGTGAGGCGAGCGAGCGGCCCGCCCTGCTACACTGGGATTTCGGCGCGGCCCTCTGGACGATCGGCGTCTTCGTCATCCTGCTGGTTATTCTGCGACTCACTGCGTGGAAGCCGATCCTCCAGGGGTTGAACCAGCGCGAGCAGTTCATCCGCGACGCCCTGGCCGAGGCGAAGCGCGACCGCGAGGCGGCGGAGAAAACGCTCGCCGAGTACACCGACAAGATGGAACGGTCAAAGGCGGAGTCGGCCGAGATTCTCGAGGAAGCGCGACGAGACGGCGAAGAAACGCGCCGGCGCATTCACGCCGAGGCGAAGGCCGAGGCCGATGCGATGATCGAGCGGGCGAAGAAAGAAATCAGCCTGGCGCGCGACGACGCGGTCAAGCAACTGCACGATCAGACCATCATGCTGGCCACCTCCGTCGCGGGGAAGATGATCCAGCGTGAATTGAGCGCGGCCGATCACCAGGCGCTGCTCGACGAATCGCTCGCGGAACTCGGACGGCTGAACGAGGGATAGACTCGCGCCGGTCCGGCCCGCGAGGCGGGGACGAACATGGCATCGGATTATGACATCGCACGGGCGGCCGCCTCTGTGTATGCCGAGAGCGTGCTCGAGTTGGCCACGGAGGCCGGCCGGGCCGACGCGGTCGCCGAGGAGCTGAGCGACTTACAGACACTCTGGCAGGCAGAGCCCGCGTTCGCTGCAATGATGAGCTCGGCCGCGATCGACGAGGACGCGCGCCGCGAGAGCATCCGCCGGGTCTTCGGAAACGGCCGAGTCAGCCCGATCGTGCTGAACATGCTGCTCGTGCTCAATGACAAGCGGCGGGCGATGATCCTTCCGCTGGTCTGCGACGCCTACCGCCGGAAGCTCGACGCCCGACTCGGCCGCGAAGAGGTCAGCGTGACCAGCGCGACGCCGCTCGATGATCGACATCGCGAGACGATTCGGCGCGAGGTCCGGCGTCTGACGGGGCGTGAAGCGATTCTGGTCGAACGAATCGTCCCCGAGGTGCTCGGCGGCCTGAAGCTCCAGGTGTCGGATCGACTCTATGACATGACGATCCACCGGCGGCTGCGGACGCTGCGGAAGAGCCTGTTGGCCGCGGGAGAGCGGTATCTCCGCGACGCGGCCTCCCGTTTCATCGCGGGATGAGAACGTGAGGAATCCCGGCGACAGATGCCGGTTTCAGGAATCAACGCATGAGAATCCAGGTTGACGAAATCACGTCGGTCATCAAAGAAGAGATTGCCCAGTATCAGGATCAGCTTGAGGCGTCCGAGGTCGGCCGCGTCATCAGTGTGGGCGACGGCGTCACGCAGATCTACGGCCTCGGCAAGGCCATGGCCGGCGAGATGGTCGAGTACGAAAACGGCGCGATCGGCCAGGTCATGAACCTGGAAGAAAACTCCGTCGGCGCCGTCGTTCTGGGCGACTATCTCGGCGTGAAAGAGGGCGACATCGTCCGCGCGACGGGCAACCTGCTGAGCGTGCCCGTCGGCGAGGCCCTGATCGGCCGCGTGGTCGATCCGCTCGGCCGCCCCCTTGATGCCAAGGGGGCCATCAACACCGACCAGCGCTGGCCCCTCGAATACACGGCGCCGGGCATCGCGGGCCGCCAGCCGGTCAACGAGCCGCTCCAGACCGGTATCAAGCCGATCGACAGCATGATCCCCATCGGTCGCGGCCAGCGCGAGCTGATCATCGGCGACCGCAAGACGGGCAAGACGGCCGTGGCGCTCGACACGATCATCAACCAGAAAGGCGGAGACGTCACCTGCATCTATGTCGCGATCGGCCAGAAGGAGTCAACGGTCGCGAGCGTCGTCGAGACGCTCCGCGAACACGGCGCCATGGATTACACCATCGTCGTGACGGCCGCGAGCAGCGACTCGGCGCCGTTGCAATACATCGCCCCCTATTCCGGCTGCGCGATGGCCGAGTTCTTCATGTACACGCAGGGCCGTCACACCCTCTGCATCTACGACGACTTGTCGAAGCAGGCCCAGGCCTATCGGCAACTCTCGCTGCTGCTCCGGCGCCCGCCCGGGCGCGAGGCCTACCCCGGCGACGTCTTCTACCTGCACAGTCGTCTCCTCGAGCGATCGGCCAAGCTCGCCGAACGATATGCCATCGTTCCGAAGGGCCAGCCCTACAAGGAAGGCGGCGTCGATGGCAAGACCTACGTCGGTGTCCCGGGGAAACACGAGGCTTCCGATGCCTTGAAGCACCATGAAGGACATGAGGTCGTGGCCGACCCGACCTCAGGCGGCTCGCTGACGGCCCTGCCGGTGATCGAGACGCTGGAAGGGGAAGTCTCGGCTTACATCCCGACCAACGTGATCTCCATCACCGACGGCCAGATCTATCTGGAACCCGATCTGTTCTTCGCCGGGATCCGCCCCGCCATCAACGTCGGGATCAGCGTCAGCCGCGTCGGCGGCAACGCGCAGATCAAAGCGATGAAGAAGATCGCCGGCTCGCTCCGACTCGACCTGGCCGCCTACCGCGAGTTGGAGGCCTTCGCCCAGCTCGGCACCGAGCTGGACGCGGCCACACAGAAGCAGCTCGACCGCGGGGCACGCATGGTCGAACTGCTCAAGCAGGGCCAGTACAGACCCTACCCGATCGTCGACCAGGTGCTCAGCATTATCGCCGGCACCAAGGGCTATCTGGACGACCTGCCCGTGTCGACAGTCGCGCGGTTTGAAGAAGAGATGCTCAAGTACTTCCGCGATGAATTGCCGGAAATCCGCAACGAACTGTCGGACAAGAAGGTCTTGGATGAGCAATTGGAAACCAAGATCGCCGATGCGCTCAAGGCCTTCAAGGAAAGATTCAAACAATAGGTCGGGCTCCGGTGGTCGGCGCAATCAACCGGGAGAATCAGCCGGCGAACCGGCCGTTGGGAAGATCAATGCAGCGGATGTTTAACCGATCGCGGTGGGGCCGGAACTAGAGCCAGACCTGCCGACCGGAAGAAGACCGACTCGGCATCCCGCGACAAGCACGACCGTTTTCGATCCTCCTCTGAGAGAGACGCATGGCCAAGGCGCGACAGATCATCAAGCGACGCAAAGCCGTCACGAACATCCGCAAGATCACCAAGACGATGCAGTTGATCGCGACCGCGCGCTTTCAGCAGGCCTACAACCGCGCGACCGCCACCAAGCCCTATACGCGGAAGATCACGCAGTTGGTCGGAGAGTTGTCCCAGGCATCCGGTGAGCAGATCGAGCACCCGCTGATGAAGACGCACGAAGAGGCGGGTCGGGACATCGTGCTCGTCCTCAGCTCCAATCGAGGCCTCTGCGGCGGATACAACGCGGCGGTCCTCCGGCGGGCGATCGCGCATCTGACCCGTCAGACCGAACGCGAGAATGAGCTGCACGTGGTCGGCAAGAAGGGGATTGCCTACTTCAAGTTCCTCCGTCGGAAGGTCGAGAAAGGGATCACGTCGATCGACGACCGTCCCCGCTTCGAACAAGTCGAACCGCTCGCGACCGAGTTCATGCAGCGCTTCAAAGACGGCGACGTCGCCAATGTCTTCGTCGTCTACACGCGTTTTATCTCCACAGGCCGGCAGAAGCCCGAAGTCTTGCAGCTCCTTCCGCTCGGAATGGAAGAAGACGGCCCCGCAGCGGCGCCGGACGCCGCGACCGCGCCGACAGGCATCGGCGAAGTGCAGTATGATTTCTCGCCCCCGCCCGGCGAACTGCTGAAATCCCTCCTTCCCCAGAGCGTGAAGGTCCGGCTTTACCAGTGCTTCACGGACATGGCGGTCAGCGAACAAGTGGCCAGGATGGTGGCGATGAAGGCCGCCACCGATGCCGCCACCGACATGATCAAGACGCTGTCGCAACAATACAACCGGGCGCGCCAGTCGCAGATCACCCTCGAACTGCTCGACATCGTGGGAGGCGCAGAAGCGTTGAAATAAATGGTCCAAGGTGCTTGCCGCGCAGGCGCCGGGCCCGCGATCATTCCGGCTGAGAGCCGGCGCCACAAATACGTTGTTGTTGTGCGATCGTGCGGCTGTCGCAACAAGGAGAAGGCAGAAAGACGAATAGGCGAATCGCAAATGTCGAACGGGCGTGAAACACCGGATTCGCGATTCGCCGTTCACCAAGCGTGCGTCTTGAAAGCCCTGTGGCACCGCCGTCTCGGCGGTGCGGACACGGGCGGGACGCCCGTGCCACAGAGGTTCTAGGACGCACTCTAATCAAACTCCGATGTGAGGTGGTTCGAATGATAAGCAACGCTCTCAATACCGGAAAAGTCACGCAGGTCATCGGCTCCACGCTGGACGCGGAGTTCCCGGAAGGCCACCTGCCCGCGCTCTACAACGCGTTGAAAGTCGACGTCGAACGGACCGTCGGCACCGAGAAGCAGGTCCAGACGCTCACCTGCGAAGTCGCGAGCCATCTCGGCGGCGGCCGCATCCGCGCCGTCGCCCTCGGCAGCACGGACGGTCTCCAGCGCGGCACCGAAATCCGCGACACGGGAGCCTCCGTGTCCGTTCCGGTCGGGCATGAGGTCTTGGGCCGCGTCTTCAACCTCCTCGGCGATCCCATCGACGGCGGCGGCGCGGTCGAAGCCAAGGAGCGCCGACCGATCCACCGCGAGCCGGCCGAGTTCCACGAGCTGACGCCCAAGACCGAGCAACTCGTCACGGGGATTAAAGTCGTCGACCTCCTCGCTCCCTTTGTCCGCGGCGGGAAGACCGGCCTCTTCGGTGGCGCCGGCCTCGGGAAGACGGTCATCATCCAGGAGATGATTGCCCGCATCGCGCGAGAACACAGCGGCTATTCCGTCTTCGCCGGCGTCGGCGAACGAACGCGCGAAGGCAACGACCTCTGGTTGGAAATGCAGGAGGCCGAGTTCAAGGACTCAGAGGGTGTGACCAAGAAGGTGATCGAACACACCGCCATGGTCTTCGGCCAGATGAACGAGCCGCCCGGCGCGCGTCTGCGTGTGGCCCTCAGCGGCCTGGCGATGGCCGAGTATTTCCGCGATGAGTCCGGCGCCGACACGATGCTGTTCATCGACAACATCTTCCGGTTCAGCCAGGCCGGTTCCGAGGTCTCGGCGCTGCTCGGCCGCATGCCCAGTGCCGTCGGATACCAGCCGACGCTCGGCACGGAGATGGGCGAACTTCAGGAGCGCATCACCTCGACCAGCCGGGGGGCCGTCACCAGCGTTCAGGCCGTCTACGTCCCGGCGGACGACCTGACCGACCCGGCCCCGGCCACCGCGTTCACGCACCTGGACGCCTTCATCGTTCTCGCGCGCAGCATCACCGAGAAGGGTATCTACCCGGCGATTGATCCGCTCGCTTCTTCCAGCCGCATCCTCGATCCGCAGTACGTCGGCGAGCGACACTACGCCATCGCCCAGCGCGTCCAGATGATCCTCCAGCGTGAATATCCGGGCAATCTGCGTGATCAGCGTTCCTATTGATTCTTAGCTGCAAGTGGCTTATACAGATTAGGGAGTAAAGCACAATG
>JBHHUY010000035.1:0-17037 GCA_046753965.1 Phycisphaerae bacterium | reverse complement strand
CTTCGCCTGTTGCCGCCCCTACGCCGGTCCGCCCGGAGGAATCGCGGATCATGGCGAGCGGTGGTCGGTTGCGCGGGCGCGGCCGAACGAATGACCGCGCAAGGAGCCTCGCATGCCGCCGCTGCCGATAGTCGATCCATCTTCTCTGGATTGTGACCGCGTGCTCTACGGCCGCGAGGATATTTACGACGTTCTTCCTCAAAGATTCGAGTTCGCCCAGCTCGACGGCATCATCCACGCGGACATCGAGGCCGGCCGATTCGCCGCCTTTCGAGATGTCCGGAGCGATGAATGGTGGTGCCGCGGGCACATGCCGCAGCAGCCGATCTTCCCAGGCGTCCTCATGGTGGAGTGCGCCGCCCAACTCTGCGCCTTCGCACAAAGCCTGCTGGTCCCCAAGAACGGTCCGGTCATGGGTTTCGGGGGAATCCAGGACGCGAAGTTCCGAGACTCGGTCTACCCCCCCGCCCGGCTCATCTTCGTCGGCTGCGCGATCGACAGGCGGATACGCAGGTTCATCAGCGAAGTCCAGGCCTTCGTGGACGGCCGCATGGTCTTCGAGGGTCGCATCGCGGGCATCCGCCTGAAGCTCTGAACCCGAGCCCCTGTCCTACATGCAACGCGCCCCCGCCTTGCGGAGCGCGCGGGCGACGTTCGTCTTCTCCCAGGTGAAGCCCGGGCCGGTCCGGCCGAAATGGCCGTGCGCGGCGGTCTGGCGGTAGATCGGCCGGCGCAGCTTGAGGTAATCGATGATGCCCGCAGGGGTCAGCGGGAAGTGATCCCGCACGAGCCGTTCGAGCTGCGACTCGCTGATCCGAGCCGTGCCGGCCGTGTCGATCAGAACGCTGACGGGCTCGGCCACGCCGATTGCATAGGCGAGCTGCACCTCACAAATGTCCGCGAGACCCGCCGCCACGATGTTCTTCGCGACGTGGCGCGCCATGTAGGTCGCCGAGCGGTCCACTTTCGACGGGTCCTTTCCGCTGAAGGCGCCGCCGCCGTGCGCGCCCCGGCCCCCGTAGGTGTCGACGATGATCTTCCGGCCCGTCAGGCCCGTATCGCCGTGGGGTCCCCCGATCACGAACCGGCCGGTGGGATTGATGTGATACTTGATGCGATTGTTCCACAGCTGCGGGCATTCCTCCTTCACGACCGGCTTGATGACCTTGTCGATGATCGCCTTCCTGAACTTGCCGTTGACGTTGCCGTTGCGGTCGAGGAGATCGCCCCGTTCTTCGTGCTGCGTCGAGACGACAACCGCCTCGAGTCGATTCGGCGTCGCGTCGCGATATTGGATGGTCACCTGGCTCTTGCTGTCGGGCCTCAGCCAGGGAATCGTCCCGTCCCGGCGGACATCCGCCATGCGCTCGACCAGTCGGTGGGACAACTGAATCGGCAGCGGCATCATCGCCTTCGTCTCGCGACAGGCGTAGCCGAACATCAGCCCCTGGTCGCCGGCGCCCTGCGCCTTTTTCCTCGACGCCGTCACGCCCTGGCTGATGTCGGCCGACTGGCTGTGGAGGGTGCGGATGACGGCGCAGCTCTTATAGTCAAAACCGCAGGCCGGATCGGTATAGCCGATATCTCGGATCGTCCGGCGAACCCGGTCTTCAATCCCGTTCAGGGCGAGTTCGGCCTCCTTGTTATGGACCGTCACTTCGCCGGCGACGACGACCAGGCCGGTCGTGCAGAGGGTCTCGCACGCCACGCGGGCCATCGGGTCCTTGGCTATCAGCGTGTCGAGCACCGTATCTGAGATCTGATCGGCCACCTTGTCGGGATGGCCCATGCTGACGGATTCGGAGGTGAAAACCTGTCGGCCATTGGCCGGGCTGCGTGACTTGCGCACGGGTTGCTACTCCTTGCCTTCGTATTCTGAGGCGCGAACGTGTGTCGTTGGGAACCTCACTCGGACGCGACATGGTACGCGACGCCGCACCGGCCCGCAAGCGAATCCCCCAAACGACCCGAACGAGCGGGTCCATGACAATTCAGGCGGATGACGGCGCAGTCCTTCTTCGTAGCGTCCGCCCCCCGTGGCGGACGTCGGGACGCACATGTGCTCCGCCGCACAACGGCCGCCATGGGGGGCGGCCGCCACATCAGAGCCGCCTCAACTGACATGCACTCCGAACGAGCCCGCGAAACGCCGCGACCTTGCGCAGCGGCGCCGATGCGGAGCAATGGATGAACGGCCCGGTGGAATGCAGTTCCGGACATCCGACACACGAACGGCGCAAGCGGAATCGCACCATGACCAAACCGCCGATCCACACCGACCAAGCCCCCCGCGCCTCCGAGGCGCCGGCTGGCACCTGCCGAGCGTCCTCGAAACGGCACCGGGGCCCCATCCCCCTGACGCTGGCCTTGGCGCTGGCGGTCGGCGGCGGGTATGTCGCGTTCCAGCGGGTCGGCACGACCGCCAACGTCGAGACCGTGACGCATTTCAAGAACTATGCCGGTGGGTTCGTCGCCGTCGGTATGACGAAGCGGCAGCCGGGATTCGTCATGCTCTCGGCCCTCGAGAAAGCAGACGTGACCGTCACAGCCGACATGATCGGTAATCGCCTCGCGGGCAAGCACAGCATCCTCTCCGTATCCACGCCGAAGCAGACGTGGCGGCATCGTCTCCGCGGACCGCAGGTGGTTCTCGTCAACACGGACGGCACGATCGCAAGCGCGCCGGTGGATTGGGAACACGACGACTTCGAGCGAATCACGGAAGCCCTCGACTGCGAGCGCGCAGCCGGCCGGCGAGCGCGGGGTTGCGGCCAGGCCTTTGCCGACCTGCGCGACGTTCTCAGCCACCTGCGGGACAAACCGGTGCCGGCGGCTTGCGGAGCGTTCTTCGAACGTTACGTGGCACCATCGGGGGGATAGCACGTCCACCAGACGCCGGAACGAACGCGGGCTTCCGCCAAACGGCAAACCGCGTCGGGACGTTGCTTGGGCCGGCCGTGCTGTTTGCCTCGCGGCGCGGGACAGCCGGCGGCGGGCTTGCTTCCACTTGACGCAGTGTGCTCACTCAGAGTCGGCGGGACCCGTCATCGTGAAATGGGCGGTGGCGGACGCCTTTTCCGCGAGGCGCCGATAAGCAACGACGAGATCGCGGCAGATCAGGTCCACGCGCTTGTGAAGCTCCCGCCGATCCCGGATGAGCCGGCGCGAAAGATGCCGCAACCGTCGGGCGCGCCGCGCCTCGTGTCTCCGGATTCGACCTTCGCGGACCACCCGCCGAATCGTCCCCGTCAGATAATCATAATCGATGGGCGGCTGAATGACGTCGGCAACGCCCTGCCTGAGCGCCGCCAGCAATCGGTCCGGATCGTCGCCCCGGTCGATCAGAATCACCGGCAGAACACTCCCGTCGGCGGTCCGAAGCCGCTCCCCAAGCATCCCGTCGGCCAGCGCCTGATCGGCCAGCACAAGGTCGAACTCGCCGGAGGCGGCGGCCGCCAGGGCGTCGATCCACCGGTCCACCAGCGTCAACTCGGCTTGGAGGCTCGACACAAGGCGTTGCAGAAGCAACGCCGTCGGCTCGCCGTCCTCCGCCACGATGAGAATCCGCATGTCCTTCCCTGTCATCGACGCTTCCTTCCGTTCGATCCCTCATCGCGGAACGCCCATCGTCCGCCTCTCGACGGGCGGATCCGTGCGCCGCCCGCTCCGATGGACTGAGAATCAACGCGGCAGCGGGTCACCGGCCGGCGCCGACGGTCTCGAACAACACAAGGTGAACCCCCCGGTTCAGATCGACCGCCGGCATGCATCCCCCGTGGAGGAGACTCAGCGATCGTTCATGGGCGCCACAGGCAGGCGCAGCTCCACGCAGGTGCTGCGCCCCGGTTCGGTATCGATCCGAATCGTGCCGCCGCCCTGCTGCAACCATCGATGTACGCGTGCCAGCCCGAGCCCGCGCCCGCGTCCTGCTGGGCGACTTGAGAAAAACGGATCCAAGGCACGAGCGTGAACCTCCTTCGTCATGCCGCGACCGTTGTCGGCCACAGTCACGACGACACACTCTTCGGCCAGATCCCGTCGCGCCTTGACGGTCAGCCGTCGCGCCTGTGGGGCCGTCGCCTCGATGCCGTTTCGCAGAATCTCGCGGAGCAGACCGGTCAAGTGCCCGCGGTCGAAGTGCACAGGCGGGGTATCGGACGCCACGGCGATATCCAGAATGCCGCCTTCCAATAATCCGTCCGACAACAGTTCGGTCTTGAGCGATTCGAAAACGGCCGGCAGCGCGACACGCTCCGGCCGTGGCGCGGAGGAGCGCGCAAAACCCATCAATTCGCTCACGATATCGCTGCAGACGTGCGCCTGCTTCAGAACCGCGTCGAGGGCTTCTCGGACATCCGCATCTTGAGCCTGGGCACGAAGCGCCTGGGCGCGACCGGCAATCACGGCCAGGGGGTTGTTCAGTTCGTGGGCCGCTCCGGCGGCCATCGCCACGATGGTCTTCAGCGTCTTCGCCTCCAACAACTCGTTCTGCGTTGCGACCAGGTGCCGATTCACCTCGACGAGCTCATCCCCGAGGGCGGCGGCGGAGAACTGCGCCTGCGCCTGGGCGATCGCCAGGCCGATCGCCGCACTGAGCGCCTCAATCTCCGTCGCTTCCATCCTGATCGCGGCGGCCCGTTCCGGTGGCGCCGCGAACAAGGCCCCGCCGACCCACCGCTGCTCGCGGACAAGCGGCAGCAGCCAAGTCGGACCCGGCCCCAGCACCCCGCGGTATCGATCAACGAGCGGCCGGAAGGCCGGCCCCGGCGGGGCGATCCAGGTTCCCGAATGTGCAAACGACACGGCGGCGGCCGCGTCGGCGCTTTCATCCGGCGCGTCGGGCGGCCTCGGCTCGATCCCGCTCTTGCGTTCATCGCCGCAATGGCCGTACTCAAACCAGCAGCCGTCGCCGCTCGTGACAAACACCAACACGACCGGGACCGACAGCGCCCGGCGAAGCGCAGACGCACCCGCCATGCAGGCCTCACGCACCGAGGCCCGCGGCGATACCGCCTGATTCAACGCCCGCAAGGCGGCGAAGTAATCCGCCTGACGCGCCAGACGCTTGTTCTGGTCGGACAGTTCGGCATTGACGGCGGTCAGTTCTTCTGTGGCCTGGGACAAAGCGCGCAGGTAGACCTGCAGTGCGCCGACGTCTTCGATGCCGATCCAGACGGCGCGTTGCTCGATCTCTTCGGGCAGCGCTTCGGCGACGCCCCGGCAGACGTCCGCCGGAATCTCCAGTCGCTCGGACAACTCGCGCGAGCCGATCGGCATCCTGTGATTGCCCGAGTAGCCGATGTGCTGCTCCCGCGCAATCAAATCGGCCAGTTGCACGATTTGAACATGCCGTCCCGCACGAATCGAAGGCGGAAGCGCTTCAGGCGGCTGGTGGTGCAACCGGATACTCTCTCGCAGCCGGCCGGGCAGCCCCCAGCGCTCGGCAAGGCGGTGCCCGATTGCGGTGTGATCGACACCGAGCACTGCTCGTTCGGCATCGGCGATGTCCGAGCGGTCCGCGTTGGCGGTCCGGACGATGCGATCATAGCTCTTGGGCAGCGCGGTTTGCAGGGCAATCTTGCCGATATCGTGCAGCAGGCCGCACACAAAGGCGTCTTCGGGCGTCACGGGCGCCCGAATCTCCGCAGCGAGGCGCCGCGCGGCACAGCCGACCACCAGGCAGTGCTTCCAGAACTCCGCACGATCGAAGGTCGGCCCCGCATCGGAAGCCCCGGCCGGACCGAACACGTCCATCACCTTCAAGGTGAGTGTCACCCTTCGAACCGCGTTGAAACCGAGCATCCGGATCGCGCTGTCGATGTCCACCACCTCAGACCGGACGCCGTGCTCCGCCCGATTGATAATCGATAGAATGCGCGCGGTCAGCGCGGGATCGGCCGCGATCAATTCCACGATCTGTCGTGCGTGGCTCGTCGGATCGTCGGTAAGCGAAAGAATCTTCGCGGCGATCGGCGCGAGAGGCGGGATGGACTCGAGCTGGGCCAGCACCAGCTCGATTCTCTGAGGCTGTGTCAGCTTGGGTCCCCGCGACGTCATGCGCGCCAGATCCTCCCCATGACGGCCGATGACGCTGTCGTCCTCATTCCGCAGGCGCCGCAGCATCGGCGCCTGCGCCTCAGGCTCCGGGATGTCCGCCGATCAAGCAAGGCCTCAGGACGACAATAGCTCAACCATGCGGGTGATCAACTGTTCGATGTCAAACGGCTTCTTGACAAACTCATCGGCGCCGGCCGCGAGCAGTCGATCCACTTCAGCCGGGTCGACCGCGCCGGAGACGATGATGATCTTTGTGCCGGCCAGCGCCTTATCCTTGCGGATTCGATCGCAGACCACATTCCCGTTGATGTCGGGCAACATGTAATCGAGGAGGAGGATGTCGGGCCGAAAAGACTTCGTCAGGGCGCCGGCGTCGAATCCGTTGGCGGCAGTCTTGACCTCGAAACGCCCGTCCCGCAACAAGAGGTCTTCGAGAACCGCGACGATCTCCGCGTCGTCGTCGACCACGAGCACCCGTTTCTTGCCGGAGTCGAGGTTTTCCAGGGGAATCCGGTGTGCCCGCATAAAGGCGATCAGCGAATCGCGAGGAATCCGGCGGAACTTCGAGCCCGGAACGCGAAACCCCTTCAGCTTGCCGCTGTCGAAACAGCGGATCACGGTCTGCTGGCTGATCCGGCAGATCTCGGCGACCTCCCCCGTCGTGAAGACGGTCTTGTGTCGCCAGCCCGATCGGTTTGTCGCGTCCAATGCGTCCGCCACGGCGGCCTCTTCTGGTTTCCGCTCTCGTCCATACATCTTACCTATCCCCCCCAGATTAACAACCCTAGAACTATCGTGTCTCGCGGACGCGGACTTGACGCCCCCCCGGGGTACCCGGTGCGACTCACGCGCGAGGCCCATCATTCGGGCTGCTGGGATGAAATGAGGACCCATCGGCGGCCGTATCGGACGGCGGATCGTGTCCCTGCACGGCGAGGTGTCACCCCCGACGGGCGGCGCGGCGACGCTCCAGGTAGAGCAGGAGGATGCCGATGTCGGCGGGTCGGATGCCGCTGATCCGCTGGGCCTGGCCGATGCTGCGGGGCGAGATCGCGGTCAGCCGTTCGCGCGCTTCGTGCCGGAGGTGCGGAATGCCTTCAAAATCGAAATCGGTGGGGATCCGCCGCGATTCCATCTGCCGGAACCGCTCGACCTCGCGTGCCTGCCGGCGCAGGTAGCCGCCGTACCGGGCCTCGATCCGCACGGCGCCGATCGCTTCCCGCCGCAGGCCTTCGGGGAGGTTGGCAAGCTCATGCGGCGCCTCGCGCACCCACGGCGAGGAATCGAGGACTTCCGCCGCGCCGACATCGCTCCGGGCGAGCCAATCGAAGTATGACCGGCCGTTGTGCCGGTTCGATCGCGCCCACTGATCGAAGGCGTCGACTGCCGCTCGCTTGCGCTCGAATCGGGCCCATCGCGCGTCGTCGACGAGACCTTGTGCGCGGCCGAGAGGGGTCAGCCGCGCATCGGCGTTGTCGCTCCGGAGCAACAGGCGATACTCGGCCCGCGACGTGAACATGCGATACGGCTCGGTCGTTCCCTTGGTCACCAGGTCGTCGATCATGACCGCGATGTAGCTCTGGTCCCGGCGCATGACAAGCGGCTCGCCGCCGAGCACCCGCCGCGCGGCGTTGACGCCCGCGACCAGCCCCTGGGCCGCCGCCTCCTCATAGCCGCTCGTGCCGTTGATCTGACCCGCGAGAAACAAGCCTTCGATGCGCTTGGTCTCCAGCGTCGGCCGGATCTGATGCGGCGGCACGAAGTCATACTCCACCGCGTAACCGTGCTGAACGATTCGAGCCCGCTCAAGCCCTTCGATCTCGTGGACGAGCGCCTCCTGTACATCGACCGGCAGCGATGTGCTGATGCCGTTACAGTAGATTCGATCGCTGTCGTAGCCCTCGGGCTCGAGGAAGACCTGATGCCGCGGCTTTTCGGCGAATCGGACGACCTTGTCCTCGATGCTCGGACAATACCGCGGCCCCCGACCGGAGATCTGGCCCGTGTACATCGGCGCGCGATGGAGATTCGCCCGGATGAGCTCGTGCGCGCGTGCGTTGGTATAAGTGATCCAGCAGCACACCTGGCGTTGGGTGACTGCATCGTGCATGAACGAGAACGGCGCGGGTCTCTCGTCGGCGGCCTGCACCTCGAGCCGGTCGGTGTCGATCGTGTCCCGCGCGAGTCGCGGCGGTGTGCCGGTCTTGAGTCGGCCGAGTTCCAGACCGAGCGAGCTCAAGGTCGCGCTCAACCCGACCGCGGAGCCCTCGCCGACGCGGCCGCCTTCGACCTGCCGCTCGCCCGTGTGCATCAGCGCCCTGAGGAAAGTGCCGGTCGTCAGCACGACGCACCGGCAGCGGAAGACGCGGCCGTCCTCCAAACGAACGGCGGTCACCTCAGCGCGCCCGCCGCTGCCGCACGCCCGAGTCTCGATGTCCTCGACACATCCCTCGGCAATCGTGAGGTTCGACGGGTCGTCGAGCATCTCCCGAACGGCGCGTGCGTACAACCCGCGGTCACACTGGGCCCGCGGGGCCTGGACGGCGGGGCCCTTCCGGCGATTGAGCATGCGAAACTGAATGCCGCCCCGATCCGTCGCCAGCCCCATCAGGCCGCCCAGGGCGTCGATCTCCCGCACCATCTGACCCTTGCCGATTCCGCCGATCGCCGGGTTGCAACTCATCCGGCCGATGGCGGAGCGGTCCATCGTCAGCAGCAGGGTCGGCACGCCCAGGCGCGCCGCGGCCCAGGCCGCCTCGGCACCGGCATGGCCGCCGCCCACCACGATGATCTCAATTGAATTCGGCATTCGCCTACGAAGGGCCCGTGTTCAGCTCGGCCAGTTCCATGACACGCTCGTCCTTCTGCGCGATCGTCACCTCGACCTCGCGGCCCGTGTCCTTGCCGAAGTAAGAGGACGAGGCCACCAGCAGGTGATTCACGATCCATCGCAGATCGGCGGTCTCCCCGGTGCTGTAGGCGGTGCTTCGCCAGACGATCGCGGCGTCGTAGGCATCCTGTCCAGGCTCTCCCCCTTCCTTCTCCTTCGTCTCGCTCGGCGTCGGAAGCAGGTCGCGCCGGGCCAGCGTCAGCCCGAGGCTGCGCGTGTAGAGTGTGTACGTATAAGGCACATAACTCGTCCGCGGCGGATAATAGGTGTCGATCGCGGTGACACCGCCGCGGCGGCGGCGATGACGTCGATACACATAGGTGCGCACCACGCCGCCTCCGGTCGTTACGGGCTCGTAACCCGTGCCGGTCGTGCCGGAATCCACCGCGGCGGTCGCAATCAGAATATAGTCGCATGTCTCTGACGGCGCCGTCGTGTAGCCGGCGTCCTTGAGCATGTACGTCAGCTTGGATTCAAGCTCCCGGCTGAGCAGCGGTTCGTCGGGAACCGTTTCGACGACCACGCCGATGGTGTCGCCGGAGTCCGGCTTGGGGAAGGCATGATCGCGCGACAGGTAGGCATTCAACCGCACTTCCACTCGGGCGCATCCGGCGGAGAGGATGATCGCCCCGAATGCCGCCGCGCCAATCGAAACACTCTTCAAAGACATCGCATGTTCCTCCGCATCGTCACCGACGCGACACCCGATCGGCCTCGGCACCGTGTCCGCGAACGTTGGTCGCGATCGATAGTCTAGCGGAACCCACCCGCCGCGCCAGCGGGCCCCACACAATGTCCGATCAAAGCAGCTCGCGCCAAACGGCTTGAACGCGTTCAAACGCCGCCCGCCAGGTGAACCGCTCCAGAAAGGCGGTCATCGCCTCCGACTGCGCGGACGCGTCTTGCCGATCCAGCGCCGCCTCGATGCGACGGCCGAGCCGATCGACGAAGGCCGGAAGGTCGGCCTCCACGGGCACATCCGGTCCGCACAGCCGCGGCATGGACAGCAGCTCTACCACGCCGTCCGGCAGCGGTCCGAGCGCCTCGCGCAGGCCGGGAAGATCGGTGCAGACCACTCGACAACCGCAGGCTATCGCCTCGACCACCACGAGCGGCAGGCCTTCGTAGAACGACGGCAACACGAAGACGGCACAGCGCCGCATGAGATCGGCCAGCGATGCCTGATCGAGCTGCCCGTGCATCTCGACCCGTGGCGCGAGCCGCGCCATCCGGTCGCGAAGCGCCTCGGCCTCCGGACCCGCGCCGTCGCCGGCGACGTGCAACACGAGGTCGGCCCGCCGACGCGACAGGCGCTCGAACGCGTCAAGCAGTTGTTCCAGCCCTTTCGCACGACTGTACTTGCCGACATATACCAGGTTGGCGCGACCGTCCTCCCCGCGCCCTCCGGCGTGAAAGATCTCGTCGCGATAGCCCGTCCCGACGACGCGGATGCGCGAACGATCGACACCGAGCCGTTCGACCAATGCTTCGGCATGGCCGCGGTGCAACACACAGAATCGGTCGTTGCGGGCACACCCGCGGCACACCTCTTCCGCAAGATGCGGGCAAAGGTCCATCTGCCGCAGCCCGGTGGCGTGACAGTGCGTCACCACCGGCACATCGGGGGCCGCATCTTTCACCAGTGAACTCAGCAGCCAGACATGACGGCTGTGGATGACGTCCGGACGGAAACGCTCCAACACCGCCGAAAGATGGTCCCGCCAGGCGCGGCGATACGCTTCAAGCCGGCGCGCGTCCAGGGCGGAAAACCGGCTGCTCGCATACGGCATGACATCACTCATGCCGGGCAGATCAAAACACAGATCACCTTCGCCGAAAACCAGCGGGAAGACGCGCTCCGGGGGGAGATCGCCCACGCGCGGGTGCGGATCGTCCCGCGGGGTGCCCACGACGACCGCCTGCTGCCACCCCGCCTCCGTCGCGCAACGGACGAGTGCGTCGAGCGACACGCCGCTGCCGGTCAGGAGGGGCCGCTGTGAGAGGAGATGCAGGACCTTCGGTTTCATGGGCTCCGACGGATTTCGCGCCGACCCGCGCCGAACGAGGTTCTAGCGGCGCGTGCGGCGACGAACGCGGAGGCACAGAACGAGATAGCCCGCCACCAGCGCCATCAAACTCATGCCGCCGGTGGTCGCGCACAACCCCTCGCCACATTCCTGGGGCGTGACGACCGCGGCCGCCGTGTCGCCCGTGACTTTCACCGTAACGAACACGGTGACGGAGCAATTCGCCGCATCGGTGACGACCGCCTGCGCCGTGTAGGTTCCCGGCGCGACGGGCTCAAACGTGGGATTGGGGTCAGAGGACGTCTCTCCGCCCACATTTCCTCGAATCGTCCACCGGTAGGTCAGTGGGGGCTGACCGCCCGTCACCACCGGTTCGGCGCCGAGCCCGATTGTCTGACCGAACGGAATCGAGCGTTGCGACAGCGCCGCGGCGGCGAGAATGTCCGGGTCGCATTCGTCGGGAACCGCGTCGCCGTTGCAGTCCGCGCTCTGCCCCGACGCAATGTCGCACTCGTCGGGGAAGTTGTTCCCGTTGCAGTCCAGGCTGGAGCCGGTGGCGATCTCACATTCGTCAAGCCGCCCGTTGCCGTTGCAGTCCAGAGCGGATTCGCTCGTCGTGTCGTTCAGCGTCAGCGTCAGCGTGCACTCGGCGGTCTGACCATCGTCTTGTGTCACCCGAAAAGTCAATACCTGGGGGCCGGCGTCGGCGCATCCGAGCGTAATCCGCGGGCGGAACATGGTGTCCGTCGCTCGCTTGATTTCAAGGAGCGTGATGCCGCAACCAAGCCCACCGAGACTTCCGTTGTCCACTTCGACGGCTGTCAGAAGCACTGAATCGCCTGCCAGGACAACCGTCACGTCTTGGCAGGAAGCCGTGGGCGCCGGGCAGCCCTGCTGCGTCGTAAGAACGGCCTCCAGCGCATCGATGATGCCCGCGCCGGAGTCGCGATCGAATCCGGGCGCTTCGATGTCCATCGCCGTGCTCGTCAGAATGTTTCGAATGTCCGCCGGCGACAGCGAGGGCTTCGCGGACTTGAGGAGCCCGGCGATCGCCGCGGCATGGGGCGCGGCGGCGGAGGTTCCAAAGAACGGGTCGAAACCCGGCGTGGCCGTGATCACCCCGTCGGCCGCGGCGAGATCGGGCTTGGCGCGGACGGTTCCGCCCGTCGAGGAGAAATTGCCCGGTGTGATCGGCGTTCCGTCCGCCTCGTAAAACACATGTCGCGGCCCGTCCGAGCTGAACGTCTCGACCGGCTCGACCCCCGTGAAGACGCCCGACACGCCGTTGGCACGGGCGACATCGACGGCGGCAATGCCGAAGCCGTTGGCCGCGGCAGCATGGTCGAACATCTGTCCATCCGTCGCGATCTCCAGAATGCCGCCGTTCGTGTTGAGATGAAGAAAGCGGTCGGCCGCGCCGGGGTTCTGAACAATAACGAGCTTGTTGTTGACGTCCGCAGAACCGCTTGAACCGATGAGTTCGATAGGGTTGTCGTTGCCGTTCTGAACAGACGTCGAAGAATCCAGGACCGTACTCAATGAAGAGTCGAGCAGATACAGATCATAGTCATTGCTCGATTGGCCGTTCGCGTCGGACCACTGGAGGACATAAATAATGGGAAAGCCTCCGCTGATCCTGTTGAAGTTGGCGCCGCCGCCGAAATCGTGCGCGGTGCCGGGAACGCCTACAACGGGGGAGGCCAGCGCAGGCGAGAAGTCCCCTTCCCAGACCCCGGAAGTCCCATCGTTCAGATTGCCTGAATTGCCGGCCGCCGAGAAATAGACAGCGCCGCCGGCGACAACCGTTTCAATGGCCTGCGCGATCACACCGTCCTGAAAAGCGGACTCCGCGAAATAGCCGATATCGTCCACGAGAACGTCGCAACCCGCGGCTCGAAGATCGAGGATGTTTTGCGCGAAGGAGGCCTGCCCGGCGAAGGCCGTGGCGTAGAACAGCTCGGCACCCGGCGCGAGATCATGGACGATCTCCAGCATCGCGGTTCCCTCGCTGCTGCCGGGGTTGCCGCTCTGCCCGGGGAGCACCGTCACGGTCGGCAATTCACCCAACGCCTGAAGAAAGGGCAGGGCGTCGACGCTGTCTGACAACACGCCGATCTTCACGCCCGTCCCGTCGATGCCCGATCCATCGCGGACCTGGTCCGCCTTGTGCGCCACATCCCCTTCCGAAACAACAACGCGCGTCATCGCCCGGTCGGCCGGTCGAATCGACACCACCGCGGCCTCGGCCGCGAGCACCTGAATCTGCGCCAGCGGCACCCGCGCGCGAATCGCGTCGAACCGCCCGAAGTGGTTGACCACCTGCCCACCCAGCGCGGCGATGCGCTGGAGCAGTGCATCGGTCACGGTCGCCCTGATGTCGACCAGCACCCGATCCGAGGCATCCGTCGTGATGGTCTCGCGCAGCGCCGGCAGACCCGCGACTGTCGGCTGGCCGAGCTTGCGTTTCGATGCGAGCAGCAGCTTGGAGGTGATCTTCTGCTGGACCGGGGTCCACGAATGTTTCTCGGCCGCCAATGCCTTGATCTGTGCGATGGCCTGCGGAGAAATCGCGGCAGGCGTCGGAACCGGCTCGGGCGGGGGGCCCTGACCGGCGGCACGCGTTGGAAACGCGAAACAGAAAACTGCCGCAACCCCCACAGCGATTCCCAAGCGCGAATCCAAGGTTCTCACTCTCACGTGAAGTCCTCCGTTGATCCTCAGCGCAACAGGCGGGTCAAGGCCGCGAGCCCCTCAATGGGACCGGCAGGCGGCGGTGCGGCGTTCGTCGCGCGGCTCCACCCGCACGTGCGGATACCTTGTCCCTATCATCCCCGGCATTGCACACGGCTCAGGCGGCTTTCAACCCTGATCGCACCCGTCAGGGAAGACCTTGCCGATCTCCTGATCCTCGAGCGTCAACTCGGTGGTCTGGCCGTCGGTCAACTCGACGCCCTCGTGCGCGAAGAGCTCGAAACAATCGACCCCGATGGGGATGATGAGATTCAGATTGCGCGTGCCCGCCGGCACGGAGAACTCGCGAGACTCGCCCGCCGGGATCGACTCGTCGCCCAGCAGGTTGCCGCCCGGAAGCCCCTTCGCTGCGTCCTCAATCAACGTGACAAACCAGATCGGAACCCCGTCGCTGCGGTTGTTCGTCACGCGCAACGTCGCCGAGCCCGCGGGCACATCCCCGTTTGACGAAACGCCCGTCCCGGCGGTCGGCAGCGGCGCGATCCCCGCGACCGCCATCAGCAATTGGGCCCCGATCAGCGTCTGGAACACAAAGAACACCGAAGGCCAATTGAACACGGCCAACTGGAGTCCCAACAGCGGCACCAGCGCGGCCAGCACATCCGCTAAGCCCCCGGTCGCGTCTTGAGCGGACGGGCCGGCCTTGCCAACGATCGTCCCGCCGGTTGTCCCGGGACCCCCGCCGCCGGTCGTCGATCCCGGCACGCGAGCGCCACCGCCGTCCAACTGCCGCGCGGCATCCACCAACTCGATGTTGGCCGCAATGTAAGCATCCAGACCGCCGGCCAAGGTCTCGGGAGGCAGACCGGTCCAGTCGGCCGGTCGCTCCCACCGCAAGCCGGACCCGGTTTCGATCGACAGGACATGGCGATCATCATCGAGCATCACTTCGGCGGAGAGCGCGCCGCGCGCGAGCTGAAGTTGCCGGATCGAAAAACGCCCCTTGTTCGCGTGGTAAGTGCCCGAGACGTTTCGTCCCGCATCGGGGTAGATCAGACGGAATCGGCTCGCCGCCGGATCGATCTCCATCGCGGTCGCGCCTTCGAACGCGCTGCCGGCGAGGGTCTGAGTCATCGCATGGTCCGGCGTCAACGGGACGAGAAGCTTGCCGTCGAGAAGCTGGACCCCCGCCATGCCGCAACCGCCGAGCCAGACGTGGACGTTCAACACGAGGCCAATGCCGAACGCGGCCTTGGCGACGCGACGCAGGTGCCGGATCTTCTTGAACATGGATTGTGTCCCCACAAAGGCAGGAGATCGTGGACGTTGCCACCACATCGTAGCCTAGCAATTGCTGCGGCAGGGCACAAGCCCGCGTGACCGGCGCCCGGCAACCCATACGACCCTTGGGCGCCCGTGACGCCGAGCGGGCCGCCTGGCTATACTCTCCAGACATGCGCATCGCGTTGGCCCAGATCAACCCGCTGATCGGCGACCTGGAGGGGAATGGCCGCAAGATCGCCTCCTTCGTCGATCGGGCCGCCGACGCCGGCGCGGAACTCGTCGTCTTCCCCGAACTCGCGATCATCGGCTACCCGCCGAAGGACCTGCTCCTGAAGGATCGGTTCGTGGATGACAACATCCGCGCGGTCGAGGCGCTGGCCCAACGACTCAAACACGCGCCGGCCACACTGGTCGGGTTTGTCGACCACAACCCGGCGCCCGTCGGGCGCTTTCTGCGAAACGCGATGGCCCTGCTCCGTGGCGGCAACGTGGCAGCGCGGTTCTACAAATCCCTCCTCCCCACGTATGACGTGTTTGACGAACACCGCTACTTCGAGCCGGGCGACACGAAGGGTCTGGCCCAGGTCCGTCTCGGCGGCGCCCCGTGCCCCGTCGGCATCACGATCTGCGAAGACCTCTGGAACGACGGCACCGTCCTGCCCCACCGGCTCTATCATCGCAACCCGATGGAGGAGCTGGCCAAGGCCGGCGCGACGCTGGTCATCAACGCCGCGGCCTCTCCGTTCGTCGTCGAGAAACAGGCCTTGCGCGAACGGCTCATGGGTTCGCAGGCGGCGGCCGCGTCCATCCCCATCTTCTTCGTCAATCAGGTCGGCGGCAACGACGAACTCCTTTTCGACGGCGCGAGCTGCGCGCTGGACGCGCACGGAACCGTCATCGCGCGCGCCAGGGCATTCGAGGAAGACCTGCTGCTGGTCCGGTTCGACGAGCCGCGCGGCGCGCGCGTCGAACCCTACCCCGACAGGGTCGAATCGGTGTACCGCGCACTCGTGATGGGAACGCGCGATTACGTCGCCAAGTGCGGGTTCAAGGAAGTCGTTCTGGGGCTGTCGGGCGGCATCGATTCGGCCGTGACCGCCGCCATCGCGACCGACGCGCTGGGGAAAGACCGCGTCCACGGCATCGCCATGCCGTCGCGGTACAGCAGCGATCACAGCGTGACGGACGCCCGGGCCCTCGCCGCGAATCTCGGAATCGACCTCAGGACCATCCCGATCAAGACCATCCACGACTCCTTCGAGCGAGAACTGACCCCCTTCTTCGAAGGCCGTCCGCCCGACATCACCGAGGAGAACATTCAGGCGCGGACCCGCGGCAACATCCTGATGGCCCTCTCCAACAAGTTCGGATGGCTGCTCCTCACAACCGGCAACAAGAGCGAACTGGCCGTGGGCTATTGCACCCTGTACGGCGACATGTGCGGCGGGCTCGCGGTCATCAGCGATGTGCCGAAGACCCTCGTCTATCGCATCGCCCGCCTCATCAACGACCGGGCGGGCCGCGAAGTGATTCCAGCCGGGACGATCTCCAAGGTCCCCTCGGCCGAACTCCGCCCGGACCAGCACGACCAGCAGACCCTGCCGCCGTACGAAGTGCTGGACGCCATCCTCCATGCCTACATTGAAGAGGAGAAACCGGCGGACGAAATCATCGCCGAGGGCTTCGACGAACGCGTCGTGCGAGACGTCCTGCGCAGGGTGGATCGCAACGAGTACAAACGCAAACAGGCGGCGACGGGCCTGAAGGTCACGAGCCGCGCCTTCGGAATCGGCCGGCGGATGCCCATCGCGGCGAGATTCTGATCGCCCCATCGGTCCGCCCGTTCCTCGCACGGGTCTCGGTCCTTGGCCGCCGCCCGCGCGGTCGGCGCGGCTTGCGGCTCGTGAATCTGATCCCACCCCATCCGAAAGAGGCGCGATCCGCAATAGAGCAACAGCACGATGAACGCGGCGCGGATCACCCCCACCGGCCACTGATGCACCTTGGCCGAGGCATACCACGATCCGACGACGGCGGTCGGAATCAGGCACGCGGCCATCGCCACCGCATGCCCCCAAGAGTGGCCGT
>JBHHUY010000034.1:0-17293 GCA_046753965.1 Phycisphaerae bacterium | reverse complement strand
ACGTCCGCCACGGGGGGCGGACGCTACATAAGAGCCGCCTGAACTGTCATGGACCTGGCCCACGTCGAGCCGCTCCCGATGCCTCGCCCCGGACGATCCCGGGGACTACAATGCCGGACGGTCGATGCCGGATGGAAGGTCATCTTCTTCACAATGGGGTCAGCCATGTCGGTTCTGGTCGAGTTCTCGATGTCACCGATGGACAAGGGCGCCTCGGTCTCGAAGTACGTCGCCCGCAGCCTGGACATCATCGCCGACAGCGGCGTGCCGTATCGTCTCGGGCCCATGGGCACCTGTCTGGAAGGCGATTGGGATCAGGTCATGGCGGTCATTCGCCGGTGCTACGAACGGATGGCCCAAGACTGCGAGCGGATCACCTGTTCGATCAAAATCGATGCCCGCCGCGGGCCCGCCGGGAGACTGACGAGCAAGATCGAGAAGATCGAACAGCACCTCGGCCGGCCGGTGGACAAGTAACTCAAACTGAGCAGCCTGTGGTCAATAGGCAATATGACCTTGGCGAGCCGCGAGCTTTAGCTCGCGCGGCCGTTTGATGCAGAGGAACGCCGATCAGGGCTCAAGAGGCCGCGCGGACTGAAGTCCGTGGCGCCTTCGCTAGAAACTGCTGAGTTTGAGAAGTAAGGGCCCGCTCGGGCAGGGACTGATAGACTGACACAGGACGGTACGGGCGTTTTGCCCGTACGACTGCGGGCGAGTCCCCGGCGCCGGAAGTTTCTCCGCAAGTCGCGAAGCGCCGGTTCTGGGCCGCTTTGTTCGGCGAGGCAGGAGGAGGATGGCATGACATCACAGACAGCGGATCGGGTCGGCCTGGCGCTGGGGCGAATCCCCAGCGGCTGCGCGATCCTGACGGCGCGAACGGCCTCGGCGCGGACGGGCATGCTCGCATCCTGGGTGCAGCAGGTGGCGTTCGAACCGCCGATGGTCGCCGTGGCGGTCAAGAAGGGACGCCCGATCGAGGCGGTCATCGAGGCCTCCGGCGCGTTCGTGCTCAATCTCCTCAGCGCGAACCCTTCGGCGATGTTCAAACACTTCGGAAAGGGGTTTTCGCCGGAGGAAGATGCCTTTGCCGGCCTCGATGTTCGCGACGTCCCCGGCGGCGTGGTCATCCCGGATCAGATCGCCTGGCTTTCGGCCCGGGTCCACGGTTGCCACGACGCCGGCGACCACCGGCTCTATGTCGCGCGGGTGGTCGACGGCGGCCTGGACGCGGTGCTTCCGCCATACGTCCACCTGCGCAAGAGCGGGTTTTCCTATTAGCGTGCGTCCGAGGGCCTCTGGGGCACGGGCGTCCCGCCCGTGTCCGCGCCGCCGAGACGGCGGTGCCCCGGAACGCCCGGGACGCGCTCTCAATGGCGGGGTTCGGCGTCCGGGCAGCAAACACGCGAGCCGGGCCCGCCTACCGCGCGCACCGCGACACGGCTCGGGCGGGTCGCGCAGGCGGCGCGCCTGGGACGTTGCCGATGCGAAGTCGGTGCCGGAATTCTCGGGTGCTGCGGGACGGGAAAGCCCGCGGTGGCGAGGTGGGGATCAGACGTCCTGAAAGATGCGCGGAATGTCCGTGAGGTTGTAGTTCTCGCACTCCTCGTCGGTCATCGCGGACATGCCGATCTCGCGGAGTTCGCGATCCACCCAGGCTCGCATCGACTGGTTCGTCTTCTGTTCCTCATAACTGATCTTGGCGCGCATGATGATCTCATGCCTAGACTTCTCTTCCATGACTCTCTTTCTCCGATTGCCTCTTGATTACCCCGAAGGGCAGGCGATTGGGGGATTCGCGCCGGGCGAACCCTCACGCCCTTCGTTCCGACCATCCTGGTCACGACCGCTCGATCCGCTCCGTCGTCTGGTTAGAATGCTGGAGTCTGGAGGAGCACGTGTGCGAAGATCGGGCCCGTTCCGGACCCGTAAAACCTCTCGCAGGTCTTGCACTATAGTCAAGTATCACTGCTATCATCGGAAAAGGCAAGGTGTTCTCATCACTTTTCCGTCATTTCTGCTTCTGAGGGCCGGAGGGCCAATCGCGTCAATCCCCTGCCGCCGGCCGAGTTACGGCGCCCGATCCAGGTTCCGGGGTGTCCTCGCACCCGGCGGTGGTTCTTTGCTTCTCCGCCCGAAATGAGCCGAATCTCGTCGGATCGTGCCCCTCACGCCCGCCAGCAGCCCGGATCGTGATCGGGCGGAATCCTGCCGATTCCCATCAGAAAACACTTCGTGGTCTCGGGTCCCATAAACCGGAACGTCTTGCGAAAAAGTGCGTGTGTCGCCGCGAGGTCGACCGGCGTTTCGGTCGGTAGCTCGGAGATCCAACGCCGCAGCGAACCCTGTGAGAGGATGATGTCGCGGCATCGTCGGGCGTTGTGAACCGTCGCCTCGATCTTGCGGCGATTGCGGATGATCGCGGCGTCGCGACACAGCCGGGCCACGTCCCGCCGCGAGAATGCCGCGACGCGATCGATCCTGAATCCCTCGAAGGATCGCCGCAGGGCGGCCCGCTTGACGAGGACGATCTTCCACGACAACCCACACTGAAAGACCTCGAGGGTCATGCGTTCGAACAGCCCCCGATCCGATCGGATCGGCTCGCCCCATTCCCGGTCGTGGTAGGTCGCGAGCAACGGGTCGGAGGCCACCCACCGGCATCTCGGGCGTCCATCGTCGGGGTCCACTCTCTTACGTCTGGGGGCCATGCGGGTTCGCCGGACAGACCGCGGGTTTTTCGAAAGGCCGCGCGGGCCGCGCTTCGCGCGCTCGATCTTCCGTTGTGTCGCACGGCGTCGTAGAATGCGCGACCAAGGCCGATGCCGCGCCGAAGCGGCCGGAGTCAGGGCGATGTCTTCACGACTGTATGCGGACAACGCGGCGACCAGTTTCCCAAAACCGCCCGAAGTCTTCAAGGCCATGCGCGTCTATGCCGAAACGCTGGGCGCCTCAGCCGGCCGGGGGGCCTATCGCGAAGCCCTCGCGACCGGAGAGATCCTCGACGAATGTCGCCGCCGCCTGGCCGATTGGATCGGTGCGGAGGAACCCGCGCGGATCGTCTTCACGATGAACTGCTCCGGCGCCTTGAATCTGGCCGTCAAGGGATGGCTTCGTTCCGGCGATCACGTCGTCACGACGACGATGGAGCACAACTCCGTCCTCCGGCCGCTTCATGCGTTGGCCGATACGGCCTCGGTCGAAGCGGACTTCGTCGAGGCCGACCACCGGACGGGTCTCGTCGATCCCGACGACCTCTTCCGCGCCGTGCGCCGGAACACGCGGCTCATCGCGGTCGTTCACGGCAGCAATGTGACGGGCTCGCTCCAGCCGATCGCCCAAATCGGCCGGGAGGCGCGGCGACGCGACATCCCGCTGTTGGTCGACGCCGCACAGACGGCGGGGCACATGCCGATCGACGTGCGGGCGATGTGCGTCGACTTTCTGGCGGTTCCGGGGCACAAGGGGTTGATGGGACCCCTCGGCACCGGCGCGCTCTATATCCGGCCGGGTTTCGAGGCGCGGCTGCGGCCCCTGATGGAAGGCGGCACCGGCTCGGTGAGCGAACGCCCCGTCCAGCCCGAGTTCATGCCGGACAAGTTTGAGCCCGGCAGCCACAACGCGATCGGACTGGCCGGCCTGTCTGCCGCGCTGGGCTGGCTCGCCTCCGAGGGGGCCGAGGCGCTGCGGGCCCACGATCTGGCCCTGAGCGCGCGCTTTCTCGATCGAGTCGCGGACGCACCCGGTCTTCGGGTCTACGGGCCGGACAATCCGCACGACCGCGTGGCCGTCTTCAGTGTCGGTATCGAGGGCATGTCGTCGGCCGATCTGGCGGCGTCGCTGGAGCGGGAGTTCGGCATCCTGACTCGGCCCGGCCTGCATTGCGCCCCATTCGCGCACCGGACGATCCGAACGGATCGGTCCGGCGGCACGACGCGTTTGAGCTTCGGAGCCTACAATACCCTGGACGATGTGGATCGATGTGCCGGCGCGCTCGCGAAGCTCGCGTCGGCCTGCGCGCCCGCTTGACCCGCGACAACCTCCGCAACTGTTCGGTCGTCCGCCCGACCGGTTCGGCCGGGCGCTCTCGCGCAGCGCCAGGGCTGGACATCGGCCGGCTCACGGCCGCCTTCCCCATGGTTTTCACTGCACGTCATACCGGTCTTCTCTGGAGCATCCTGCTTCCGGCGAGCTTGCTGGGCGGACGGCCCGCTTCGGCGGAGATTCCGACGCACAAAGCGGTCGAAGACGCCACACGGCGGGGCGTCGAAGCCCTGTTGAACCGCATTGTCAAGGAAGACGTGATTCGTTATCGCCGCCGGCGCGGCGACAAGACCCTGACGACGGTCCGCGGGCGCGTGCTGCGCAGCCGGGGCGCGACGGTCGAGTTCCGAACGGCCGACGGCCGAAAGCTGACCATCCGCAAGGTGCTGATTCGTGACTGGACGCGCGCGGGGTTTGTCAAACCTGAAATGCCGCGCGCCGCGCGGGGCGGCCCCTCCGCGCTGGTGGCCTTCGCCCTGCTGTCGGCGGGCGTCAAGACCACCGAGCCTCGGATGGCGAGACTGCTCGACGCCCTGGCGGCGCAGGACACGCGTGAGGCGGGGACGTATGTGCACAGCCTGCGCGCCGTCGTCTGGAGCCTCCTGCTCGACGGTCGCGTGAGCAACCGCCACAAACGACGATACCGTCGGCTCCTCGATCAAGACATGAACTGGCTGATGCGGGCGATGTCCGGAGACGGCGGCTACGGATATGGGCAGTCGGGCGGCCGGTCGGACCACTCGAACACGCAGTTCGCCAATCTCGGCCTGTGGTCCGGCGCAATCGCCAACATTGAAGTGGCCCGGCGCTACTGGCTGGCCACGGCCAAGCACTGGATCAACGCGCAGCATCCGGGCGGCGGCTGGGGGTATCAGGCCCGGAGTCTGCAGCCGAGATCGTCGATGACCGTGGCCGGCTGCAACAGCCTCTACATCGTGCTCGATCGCTACTATGCACAGGCGGACGAACCCTACCGGTACTTCGAGGGTGTTCGCCCCAACAAGAAGGCGCGCAAGCGGATGGAGCGGATCTACCGCGCGATCGAGGACGGCGACGCGTTCCTGAAACTCCATCCGCCGAACATCTTGCAGTTCTACGGCTATGAGCTGTTCGGCCTCGAACGACTCGGGCTGGCCAGCGGGCGGGCGCAGATCGGCGGTGTAGACTGGTTCCGGCATTACACGCCGCTCGTCGCGCGGCGGATCTGGGGCAAGAACCTCGTGGCCGACGCATTCGCACTGATCTTTCTCGTGCACGGGCAGGCCCCGATTCTGATTCAAAAGCTCGAGCACGGCGGCAGCGACACGGAATGGAACTTCTACCACCGCGACCTGGCCGGCCTGACGCGCTATCTGTCACAAACCTTCGAACGCCTCTATCGCTGGCAGCGCATCCCCGCCGACGCCTCCGTCGAGAGCCTTCGGGATGCCCCGATTCTCTATATCAGCGGACGCCGGTCGCTTGTCCTGTCGGACCCCATCCGCTCGCGCATCCGGGCGTTCGTCGACGACGGCGGCACCGTCTTCCTCCATGCCGATCGCGCAGGCAAAGCCTTCACACAGAGCGCCACCCGAATCTTCGAGAAGATGTTCGTCGACCGTGGACTGCGATTCGAGGGATTGCCCGAGACGCACCCGCTCTATCGGTGTCACTTCGGCGGCGGCGAAAAGGGCTGGAAACGCCACATTCCGCTTGCGGCGATTGCCGACGGCCCCCGGTTGCTCGTGGTGTTGTGTCCGGTCGATATCGCGGGCGCCTGGCACCAGGATCGGCGGCGGTTCAAGGACCTGTTCAAGATCATGGCGAACCTCCGCGTTTATTGCGCGCCGCCCTATGCCCGGCTGCCGAGCGTGCTGCGGTCCGCTTCTCCGGCGCAAGCGGACGCGCCGCCGCGCGGGACGTTGCGTCTGCGGCGGTTTTACGGCACGGCAGACTGGAACGCGCACCTCGGTGCCTGGAAACGCCGGCGCGGGGCGATCCGACGGCGGACCGGCGTCGAGCTCCTCGTCAGCGAATCGCCCGAGTCGTGGGGGCCCGAGCAACTTCGACAATACGACATCGTCTACCTCACGACGCGCGGCGCGGCCGACCTGGATCGTGACGGCACCGCCAGGCTCCTCCCCTATCTCCGAACCGGCGGACTGCTGCTGATCGACTCGGCCGACGGGTTCCCGGAAGGCAATGCCGCCGTCCGCCGGCTCGTCGACGCCCTGGACATCGGCGAGAAGGGCGTCCTCGAGAACGGCCACGCCATCGTGAGTGGGGCCATGCCGGGGGGACGCCCACTGTCCGACCTCGAAACAACGCAGGCCGGCACGGCCCTGTATCGCCCGAATGCCCCGCCCCCCATCCTGCTGCGACGCATCGACGGACGGGTCGCCGTCGTCGCGTGCCCCTTCGATCTGATTGCCGGGCTCGACCGCCAGTTCGTCTGGAATCGCATCGGGTACACGCCGTCGGCAACGGCGCGGCTTGTGGACAACATCCTGCTCTGGCGGCTCCACGGCCGAAGCCGCAAGGGCGGCTGAAGCGAAGCCGAGATGGGTTTCCGCGCCGCGAGATGATCGGTGAGCATGGCCCCCTGTGAAGGGGGGGCCATGACAGTTCAGGCGGATGACGGCGCAGTCCTTCCTCGTTGCGTCCGCCCCCGTGGCGGAGGTCGGGACGCACATGTGCTCCGCCGCGCAACGGCCGCCACGGGGGCCGGCCGCTACGTAAGAGCCGCCTCAACTGACATACACCCCCCGTGAAGGCACGTCATGCGGTCGCTCTTGTCAAAGCGCCTGTGGCCACGTATGGTTCGATGAAGATCCGTTCCCGTCGTTTAGAGCGGTCGGCATCCCATGTCTTCCATCGAAATTGTTTCTGCGTCTCCCAGCGAACTTCGTCATGCTTTGCGCCTCAGCCTGATCGGGCGCGGGCGCACGGGATCCGAGGTCGAGCGGAATGTGACGGCCTTCCTGGAATACGCACGGGCCATGTCGTTGGACGCGGGCCCGCAATGGTTCTGCCGCGCTGACGGCCGGGCGATCTCGGCGTGCACGGCGGTGGAATCTTCGGGTCGGTCCGCGATACTCCTGCTCGGCGTTCCCGACGATCGCCCCGGCTTTCTCGACGGGCAGGTTCAACTAATCGAACGGGCCGCGGCCTGCCTGGCCGAGCGAGGCAATCGATTGATTCAAGCGCTCATCGAGGTGGACGACGGATTCAACCGGCGCGCACTCGAGCGCGCGGGCTTCCTCGATATCGCCATTCTGGAATACCTGGAACTGAAGATGATCTCCGCACCGCTGCGAGCGGCGGCGCTGCCGCCGCCGGAATATCGACAAGCGTCTTTGACGTGGCTCGACTACGGCGAGAAGACCCACCCCCGCTTCGCCGACCTGATCCGGGCGACCTACGAAGACAGCCGGGATTGCCCGGGGCTGAGCGATCTGCGCGAGATCGAAGACGTGATCGCGGGCCACAAGGCCACGGGGCGGTTCAGCCCCCACCGCTGGCACCTGCTCCTGATCGAGGACGTGCCCGCGGCGTGTATCCTTCTGTCCGAAAACCCCCTGCGGCCCGTGTTGGAATTGGTCTACATGGGAGTGCACCCGCGTTTTCGCGGCCGCGGGCTGGGCCGTTATATTCTAGACAAGGGTCTAGAATGGGCCTCGGCCGAGCGGTTTCACACCGTGACACTGGCCGTCGATGCGCGCAACGCGCCGGCCAGGGACCTCTACCGACTTGCGGGATTCGTCCGGGCAACCTCACGGCGGGCCCTGGTCAGGCCCGTCGTTCTTACCTCAATCGAGCCATAGAGATGCGATCGTCATCGGGGCGGTTGTCCACCGGTTTTGCACCGCCGCGCCGACCTGTGGGCAAGAGGTGGATCAAAAAACTTTTGCAGCCCTAAGCTCATAATCCGCTTGCGTTGACGTCAATCGACCGGCCCGCGAACGCGGCCGGAACGGGTTTACGCATTGACGCCGCGTGCGCGCCCGAGTAAACTCGTTTTCAGCAAATAAGCGTTGGCGTCAAGCGCGGTTGATCGTCACGAGGGGGGTGGCCAGGGAAGGAAGCACTCGGCCGCCTGCCGACCTTTGCTGTAGGACATAGACGTTTACGGTCTACATCTGTTCCGGCCGCAGGCCCCTGCGGAGCGAAGAAGGAGCGCGCCGTGGCAACCCAACTCGAGGGCGTTCGAGACCAAATCCGAACTCGCATCCAACAGCTCGTCGGTTCCCAAAGCTACAAAGTCTGGTTCAAGGACTCCACCCAGTTCACACTCGGCGACGGCTTCTTGAAAGTCGGCGTGCCCAACCTGTTCATCGGCAGTTGGATCGAAGATCACTTCGCCGAAGCGATCTCCGAGGCCGCGCGCGACGTCCTCCGGCGCGATGTCTCGGTTTCCTATGCGATCGACCCAATCCTGTTCCGCAACCTGCGGAAGAAACAGCTCAACTCGCAGGCCGCCTTCATCGAAAAGAGCGCCGAGCGAAGCGCCCGCGAGGGCTCCGCCAGAGGCCGAAAGAACGGCTACGGTGTCGTGGGACCGCGCAAGCTTCGCGGCCGGCTTGAGGACTTCGTCGTCGGCCCCGCCAACCGGCTGGCCTACTCCGTCGCGATGAGCATCGTGGAGTCCGATCGCGACGATGCGAGCCCCGTCTGCTTCCACAGCGCCTGCGGCCTGGGCAAGACACACCTGTTGCAGGGGATCGGAAACGCCCTGTCTCGAAAGCGACCGGACGTTCGATGGATCTATGTCTCGGGCGAGGAGTTCACGAATCAGTTCCTCTACGCCCTGCGGGAAAACCGCCTCGACGCCTTCCGACATCGCTTCCGGGGCATTGATGTGCTCCTCGTGGACGACATGCAGTTCATCGCCAACAAGAAGGCGACTCAGGAAGAGTTCTTCCACACCTTCAACGCCATCAACGGAAACTGCAAGCGCCTCGTCCTCGCCTCCGACGCCCACCCGAAGATGATCGGCGACCTTTCCGAATCACTGGTCAACCGGCTCGTGGCCGGCATGATCGTTCGAATCGAGCGCCCCGACGAAGAAACCCGCTGCGAGATTCTTCGCCGCCGCGCGGCCCTGACGCAGCACAAGGTGCCCGAGCCGGTCATTCGGTACATCGCCGGGAAGATTCAGGCGAACGTCCGCGAGTTGGAAGGCTGCCTCCTGAAGCTGCTGGCCTACGCCTCCCTCACGAGTGCCGACATCACGCCCGATCTCGCGCGGCAGGTCCTCGAAGAGCACCTGACCCAGACCGGCAAGATTCTTACCGTCAGCGACATCGAGCTGCGCGTCGCGACCTACTTCGGCCTGACCCCCGCCGATCTCCACACCTCGCGAAAGTCCCGAACGATCGCCCTCGCCCGGAACATCGCCATGTACCTGGCCCGGAAGCACACCGATCTGAGCTTCCCGGAGATCGCCCGCCTGATGGGCAACAAGCACCACACGACGGTCTTGCTCGCCTGCCACCGGATCGCCCGATTGCTGGCTGAGGACGCTGAGGTCTCATGGCAGAGCGCCGCCGGGACCCAGCGACACCAACTGCGGGCCTTGATCGAAAGCCAGGAAGAGCAACTGGGCTGCGTCGACCGCCCCCCGGCCGCGCGCCGCCAACCGGCCCCCCGCCGCCCCCAGCGTATCTTTGTGTAAGAAGATCACGTACCCTCGGACTGGAGCCGGCCTGCGCCGTCGCCGCGGCGGGACCGGCCCAACGCCCGATCGGAACGGCACGCCGAGCCGATGGTGGGGCGAACCGGCCCGTGATTCGCCCCGTTCTATGATCTGGGGGGAACGCCGCACCGCGCCGGAGGATCTCCCCGCAACCGCCGCGGCCGAGGCTATGATAAAGGGCAGGAAGCGGCGCGAGACGGGCATCGCGTCCGAGAAGACGGGCTCGTCCGTCTTCCCAACCCGCCGGCCGCGGGGATCGGCCGACAGTCGAGTTGGTGCGATGCCGCCGGTTGCCCGATCTAGAGCAACAAGGGTGCGGATCGCCTGAATCCGCCGCCCGGCCGTTCGAGTGTATCCCGGAAGTCTGATGACACCGTTGTCCCGGCGGTGGGACGCGGGCTCGGCCGCCTGCGGCCTGGCGGGTGACGCTTGGACATCGAGGCAACGGCGAATTGGAGGCCCCTGACCATGCGGAAGCGGATCGGAACCCGTCACGGATTTCTTGTCGCCCTCATCCTCGCGTGCGGGCTGGCCGCCGGCTATCACCTCGACTTGCTCGGTCACGCGGCCTACGCGTTTGAGCGGGGTAAGCTGAAGGCCGATCGCGAACACCTTCGGGAGATCACGGATTCAGACGTGGTGGCGTTGGAACAGCTTTCCCAGGCGTTCAGCCTCATCGCGGAGGTGGTGAAACCGTCCGTGGTTTACATCGAGGCCGTCTCGACCAATCGAGAACTCAACCGCGAGTTGCGGAAGCTGTTCGGCGAACGGAAGTTTCAGCCCCGGCCCCGCACCGGAACCGGCAGCGGCATCATCATCGACGAGGACGGCTACATCGTCACCAATAACCACGTTGTGGAAGAGGCCGAGGCCCTTCGCGTCACCCTGGTCGACGGGCGACAGTTTCGTGCGAAGGTCGTCGGCACCGATCCGAAGACGGACATCGCGGTCATCAAGATCAAGTGCCGCCACCTGCATCCCGTCCGGTTCGGCGATTCAGACGCCCTGAAGGTCGGCAACATCGTCCTGGCCATCGGGAGCCCTTTCCGCCTCGGACACAGCGTGTCCCACGGGATTATCAGCGCCATTGGTCGATCCGAGGTGGACGTGGACATCGACTACCAGAACTGGCTTCAGACCGACGCGCCGATCAACCCCGGCAACTCGGGCGGGCCGTTAATCAACACACGGGGAGAGGTGATCGGCATCAACACGGCCATCGCGACCGAGTCGGGTGTGGGTCAGGGCGTCAGCTTCGCGATTCCGTCGAACACGATTCGCCTGGTTTCGGCCAAGCTCAAGACGGGGCAGGCGTTTGTCCGGGGATACCTCGGCGTCGGCATCGCGCCGGTCAGCCCGAAGGTCGCCGCCGCCTACGGCGTGGAAGTGGCGACCGGTGCCCTGGTCACGGCGGTCGGACGCAAGACCCCGGCCGCCCACGCCGGAATCAAGCCCGAAGACATCATCCTCGAGATCAATGAGACCCGCGTGAAGACACGGGAACACTTGCAGGAGTTGATCGCCGCGACGGAACCGGGCTCTGTGGTCGACATGACGATCTGGCGAAACGGCGCGCTGCTGCACCTGGATGTCACCATCGCGCCTCAGCCCGATGGATTCTCGACGACCGGAACGCTCCGACCGGCTGACACTGACAGCGACCGCGATTCGGCCCGATCCGAGGACGACGCCGCGGAGATCGAAGAACCGGCGACGGAGCGATCGTCAGAGGATGGCGGCGCCGTGCGGTTCGACTTGCTCGGGTTCGAGGCGGCGACCGTGTCGCCCGCGCTGGCCAAGCGGTTTACCCTCGACGAGCACGTGCAGAACGGCGCGCTGGTGACGGAGGTCGATCCGACCGGTGAAGCCTACGCTGTGGGGCTCCGACCGGGCCAGGTCGTGGCCGGCGCCAACGGCCGACGCATCCACAACGTGCGTGAGCTTCGCCAGGCCCTCACCCCGGAGACGATTGCCCGAGGCGTGCGGCTGCGAGTGAAGGTCCGGCGGAACACGGCGGACGCTTACATCGTGCTCCAGGTGCGATAGGCGCGCTCCGACCGCGCGGCGCGACATCCGATCGTGGCGCGCCTGCCTGCCTGACGACCGCTCGATTTGACCGCCCGCGCGGCGCGGCCTACACTCCGGATCATGCTCAGAACCCCCTTGTATGAGGCGCACGAGCGATCGGGCGCCCGCCTGATTGACTTCGGCGGCTGGGAGATGCCGCTGACCTATCGTGGCATCCGAGACGAGCATGTCCACACACGCACCGTCGGCAGCATCTTCGACGTCTCGCACATGGGGCGGCTCGTCTTCCGCGGAGAGGCGGCCGAATCGCTGCTGCAACGCGTCTGCACGCGGAACATCGCGAAGCTGAAGGTGGGCCGATCGGGTTACAGCCACGTCTGCCACGAACGCGGCGGCGTGCTGGATGACGTGATCGTCTCGCGCTATGAGGACCGTCTTCTGATGGTCTGCAATGCGGGCAATCGGGAAAAGATCTTGGCGCACGTGCGGCGGCACGCCGAGGGGCGCCGCGTGGAGATCGAGGACACAACCCTGAGCACCGCGATGCTGGCGATCCAGGGGCCGCAGACCCTTCCCCTGTTCAAGGAGAACCTGGACAAGTTCCCCGTCAAGCTCGATGAGGTCGGGCGATACGGCTTTACCACCGGAACCTACATGGGAATGAACTATAGCGTCTTCCGCAGCGGTTATACCGGCGAGGACGGGCTGGAGGTCATCCTGCCCGCCATGGCGGGCGCGCTCGTCTGGGACTACCTGACGCGCGAGGGCGGCGCCGATCGCGCCACCATCAAACCCGCCGGGCTCGGGGCGCGGGACACCTTGCGGCTGGAGGCGGGCATGCCGTTGTACGGCCATGAGTTGACCGAGTCGGTCGATCCCTTCTCCGCGGGGTGCGGCTGGTGCGTCGATCTGGAAAAAGACTTCGTCGGCGCCGACGCCCTGCGGAGGATCAAGGCGGAGGGACCGCGCCGGAAGATCGTCGGCCTCGCTCTCGATGGCAAGCGGATCGCCCGGCAAGGCGCCGCGGTGCTGTTCGGTGAGGCAACGGTCGGCGAAGTGACGAGCGGCACGATGAGCCCGACACTGGACCGGTCGATCGCCATGGCCTTTGTGGACACGGCCTGTTCCGAGCCGGAGACGAGTCTGGCGGTCGATGTTCGCGGCAGCCGGGTCGACGCGGCCGTGGTCCCGCTGCCGTTCTACAAACGGAAACCGTCCTGACGTTTCGGAGGGCGGAATGCGAGTGACATCCGAGACGAGCCGCGTCGGTTTCCAACAGGTCGAAGTTGCACATGGGGAAGCGGCGCGACCGGCGTTGCGCAATGCGAGCCTTGAGATCGATCAACACCACTGAAGAGGAGAAGCGGACGTGGGCGTTCCTACGGATCGGCGATACCTGCCCTCACACGAGTGGCACAAGTTGGACGGCGAGATCTGCACCATCGGCATCAGCCAGTTCGCGGCGGACGAGTTGACGGACGTGACTTACGTCTCCTTGCCGTCGCCGGGAACCGAAGTCACGGCGGGCGAGCCGTTCGGCGAGGTCGAGAGTGTCAAGGCGACGAGCGACCTGGTCAGCGGCGTCTCCGGCGTCATCACCGAGATCAACGCGCGACTGGAAGAGTCGCCCGACCTCGTGAACAGTGAGCCGTATGAAGCCGGCTGGATGGTCAAGGTGAAGATCTCGGACGCCTCGGCGCTCAACGCGCTGCTCACGCCGGATGCCTACGAGGCCCAACTCGGGGGATAAGCCGCGCACAACGCCGCCGGGATTCGTCGCACGCGCCGTACGACGGCGTTGCGCGGGCCACCCGGTCAAGCCCGTGCCAACGCGCCCGTCCGGATCATCGAGGAGTGCTGTCTGCCATGACCGCCACGGTGAAGCCAAGCGAGATTCTGAACGCGAGTGACACGTTCGTCGATCGCCACATCGGCCCGTCGGATGACGACATCCGGACGATGTTGAACGACTTGGGGTGTGATTCTCTCGATCAGCTCGTCGCCCAGACCATCCCGGCCGGCATCCGGTTGCGCGAACCGCTCGACTTGGGACCGGCGAGGGGCGAACACGAGCTACTGGCCGAGTTGAAGGAAGTCGCCTCTCGCAACAAGCGCTTTCGCTCTCTGATCGGCATGGGCTACGCCGATTGCATCACGCCGGCCGTCATCCGGCGGAACATCCTCGAAAACCCCGGCTGGTATACGCAATACACCCCGTACCAGGCCGAGATCGCGCAGGGGCGTCTCGAGGCACTCCTGTTGTTTCAGACGATGGTCGCGGACCTGACGGGCCTGCCCTGGGCGAACGCCTCGCTGCTCGACGAAGCCACCGCGGCCGCGGAGGCGATGACGATGTGTCATCGCCTCTCCAAACGCAGAGACGGCGCGTTCTTCGCGGCCGAGGATTGTCACCCGCAGACCCTCGCGGTCCTCCGCACGCGGGCCGAGCCATTGGGAATCGAGATTCGGGTGGGTTCGACCGATGATCTCGATTGCTCGAAGAGCGACCTCTTCGGATTGTTGCTCCAATACCCCACGACGGACGGTCGGGTCCGCGATTACGAACGTCTGACAAACCGGGCGCATGAAGCGGGCGTCAAAGTCGTCGTCGCGACCGACCTGTTGGCCTTGACGATCCTCCGGCCGCCCGGCGCGTTCGGCGCGGACATTGCCGTCGGGTCGTCGCAACGGTTCGGCGTGCCGCTCGGCTACGGCGGTCCGCATGCCGCATTCATCTCGACGCGCGAGCAGCACAAACGGCAGTTGCCCGGCCGTCTCGTGGGCGTCTCGAAGGATGCCGCCGGCCGACCGGCCTATCGACTCGCCATCCAGACCCGCGAGCAGCACATCCGGCGCGAGAAAGCGACGAGCAACATCTGCACGGCGCAGGTGCTTCTCGCGATCATGGCGGCGATGTACGGCGTCTATCATGGCGCGGCGGGACTCCGCCGGATTGCCGAACGCCTGCACGCCTTCACCGCCGCACTGGCCGCCGGGCTCCGCCGGTCGGGACACGACGTGGGCGACGAACCGTTCTTCGACACCCTGCGGGTTCGACCCGGCACGGGCTCCGCCGCCGCCCTGCTCGCGGCGGCTCGGGAGCGGCGAATCAACCTGCGGGACTACGGCGACGGGACGGTCGGCGTGGCCTTGGACGAGAAGACCGATCGGGCGGAACTCGCCACGCTGCTCGAAGTCTTCAATGCCGGCCGACCGGTCGACCATTCCGCGGATGAGCTCCTTGACGAGTCCCGCGGCGATTACCCCGAACCTCTGGCGAGGCAAAGCCCGTTCATGACGCACGCGGCCTTCGAGGGCCATCACTGCGAGACCGAGATGCAGCGCTACCTCCATCGACTCCAGCGGCGCGATCTCTCGCTGACCACGTCGATGATCCCCCTCGGGTCGTGCACGATGAAGCTCAACGCCGCGTCCGAGATGCTGCCCGTGACCTGGCCGGAGTTCGCCGAACCGCATCCCTTCGTTCCGACGGACCAGGCCGCCGGCTACGCCGAGCTCTTCAAGCGCCTGTCGCACCGGCTGACCGCGATCACCGGTCTGCCGGGTGTTTCCCTTCAACCGAACGCGGGCGCGCAGGGTGAGTTCGCCGGGTTGCTCGCGATCCGGGCCTATCACGCGGCCCGCGGCTGCGGCGATCGCGACGTGTGCCTGATTCCCGTGACTTCGCATGGGACGAACGCGGCCAGCGCGATCATGGCCGGATTGCGGGCCGTTCCCGTCAAGTCCGACGATCACGGGAACATCTGTCTCGACGATTTGCGTTCGAAGGCCGCAGCGCACCGCGACCGGCTCGCCGCGATCATGATTACCTATCCCTCGACGGCCGGCGTGTTTGAAGAAGCCGTCGCCGACATCTGCGCCCTGATTCACGAACACGGCGGCCAGGTCTACATGGACGGCGCGAACATGAACGCGCAGGTCGGCCTCTGTCGGCCCGGCGACATCGGCGCGGACGTGTGCCACCTCAATCTGCACAAGACGTTCTGCATTCCACACGGCGGCGGCGGGCCCGGCATGGGGCCCATCTGCGTGGCGGCGCATCTCACCCCGTTTCTCCCCGCCCATCCCGTCGGCGATTCAGGAACCGTGCGGGGCGGCAACGAACCGGCCCACGCGGTCGGCCCGGTTTCGGCCGCGCCGTACGGCAGCCCCAGCATCCTGCCCATTTCGCTCGTCTACATCGATCTGATGGGCGCCGCCGGGCTGAAGAAGGCGAGCCAGGTGGCGATCCTCAACGCGAACTACATGGCCCGGCGCCTCGCCCCGCACTATCCGATCGTGTTCACCGGGAAGAACGGTCGCGTGGCCCACGAGTTCATCATCGACTGCCGCCTGTTCGAGGCCTCCGCCGGCCTGAAGATCGACGACATCGCCAAGCGACTGATGGACTACGGCTTTCACGCCCCGACGATGTCCTGGCCCGTGCCCGGCGCCCTGATGATCGAGCCGACCGAAAGCGAACCCAAGGCGGAGCTCGATCGGTTCTGCGACGCCCTGATCTCGATCCGAGAAGAAATCCGGGCCATAGAGGAAGGCCGCGCCGATCGAGAGGACAACCCGCTCAAGGGCGCGCCGCATACGGCGGAAATGATTGCGGCCGATGACTGGCCCCATGCCTACTCGCGCAGGCAGGCGGCCTTTCCGGCGCCCTGGGTGGCGTCGCGCAAGTTCTGGCCGCCGGTGGGACGGATCGACAACGTCTGGGGGGATCGACACCTGGTCTGCACCTGTCCCGCCTGGGCGGATCGTCCGGAAGCCTGAAGCGACATCGCACCTCTCCGGCGCGGCCTGGGTGCCGCACACATCTTCTCATCCACACTCTCAGGGTGACGGATCGGCCGTCGCTTCCGGCGCGGTTTCCGGCTCAGGCGGAAAGGCCTTTTCGGCGACGGCGAACAGACGCCGCTGCGCGTGGGCCTGGAGCGGCACCAGGCCGATCGACTTGAGCCAGCGGTCTCGGTATTGATCGAACAGGCTCCGGTTGAAGAGCACCGTCGTCGGCTGTTCCATCGGCAGGCTTCGAGCGAGCGAACGCATGAGCAGTCGGTCGACGAAGCCCACGCCCAGTTCTCGGAGCACCCGATTGAAGAGCTTCATGGGATGTCGGGGCGTTCGTTTGTCTTCCCGCCGGATTCGAAGTCGCTGGTAGAGCACGAGCGCGAGGATGAGCGCGCCGAGAACCGCGAGGTAAACGACGATCATTTGGACATCGACCGGGTCGTTCTGCCGGTTGTCAAACGCGCCGCGGAGACCTCGGAGTCTCGTCTCGTAGGGCGATTGCGCAAGGAAGACCGCCGGAGAGATCATGCGGGTTGCTCCTGGTATTCCGGCGGAATTGTTTCGGCCTGCGCGCGCTGGAGCCTTCGCGCGACCTGCCGCGCGATTCGGGCGATGCGAGGGTCGGGGTCGCTGTTCGCCATGTCGGAGATCCGCGAGGAGATCGCCGTGAGCTTGAGTTGGTCGACGATCCACAAGGCGGCGCACCGGTGGTCCGCTCGTGGATCTCGGAGCATGGCGATCAGTGCGCCG
>JBHHUY010000033.1:0-17562 GCA_046753965.1 Phycisphaerae bacterium | reverse complement strand
TCGGCGATATGTGACGAGATTGATGGAAAGCGGCCAGGCGCGCGTCCTGAAGACCTCTGTGGCACCGCCGTCTCGGCGGTGCGGACACGGGCGGGACGCCCGTGCCACGGGGATTCTCGGATGCCGCCTAAGGCATCGAGCGAGAATCACATGGCCGACTGCCGGGTCGGACGCGCCGGCCGGCTTTGCCGTTTGGCGGATCGCACGCTTACCTTCATTCTTGCCCGATTCCTAACCTCAGGCTGCACGATCGGTCTGACAGGGGGAGAGGAGCCGAATGTGGTTGCCGGCGGTGTGCGGGCTTCGTAGAATCGCGCGTCCGCTTCAGTCGAGCACACGACCCCAACGCGATCCGAGGATTGCCATGACGCTCCTTCAGTCTTCCGGCGCCGTCCCCTGTGCAGCCTCGCCGGTGCGCGAACCTCTTTCGGACGGGCTGGCCGGGCGGAACGCGCGCGGGGCCGACGTCGACGCCTGGTTGCCGGTGATGCCGGCTTCTTCCTGGTGCCGCGCCGAGCCCTTTCTCAAGGCGACCCTGGTCTCGGCGGCGGCGGCGCTGCTCCTCTGGACCGTGACGACCCCGGCCTTCTGGCGGTTTCATTTTCTGTCTCAGCGGAGCCCGGCCGCCCTCGCTCTGTGGGGGCTGGCGGTGGGCTACGGGGTCGTGATGCTGGCCGCCTTGATCTGGCGGGTTCGCCTCTGGCGGCGCTATCGGCCGACGCCGCCGGTTGCGCAGGATGTCTTGCCCTCGATGAGTGTCGTGATCCCCGCCTTCAACGAAGGCGCCCTCGTTCGCGCCGCTATCCGCTCCGTGTTGAAGAATCGCTATCCGGCCGATCGCCTCGAACTGATCGTCGTCGACGACGGGAGCACGGACGACACCTGGCGACACATCCGCGCCGCCGTCCGCGCCGCACCCGACGGCCCGCACATCACGACCCTGCGCCTTTCGAGAAACAGGGGCAAACGCCGTGCGCTTTACGAAGGCTTTGCCCGCGCCCGAGGCGATGTCTTCGTCACCATGGATTCGGACAGCGTCCTCGATTCCGACGCGCTGCGCCAGGTCGTCTCGCCGCTGGTTCGCGATCGGACCATCGGCTGTGTCTCGGGCTGTGTTCAGGCGATGAATCCGCGCGAGAGCCTGATCACGCGGTTCCTGAAATGCTACTTCAGCCTCTCGTTCAAGTTTGTCCGCGCCTATCAGAGCGAGTTCCGCGGCGTCTTCTGTGCGCCGGGCGCGCTCAGCGCCTACCGCGCCGATCGGGTGAGGGCAATCGCCGACGAATGGCTGAACCAGCGGTTCTGCGGTCTGCCCTGTGAGACGGGCGAGGACCGCGCGATGACCAATCTGTTCTTGCGCGACGGCTGCATGACGGCCTATCAAGGCAGCGCGGTCGTCTGGAGCCGGGTACCCCACACGTACCGCGGCATGGCGAACATGTTTCTGCGCTGGGCGCGGAGCAACATCCGCGAAACGATCGTGCTCTGGCGGTTTCTCCTCACGCCCTTCCGCGATCGGCACCGTCTGGCTTTCACGTTGAACATGGTTCTGGTCCTGCTCTCGCTCGTTCTGCCGCCGATTCTCATCTGTCACAGCGCGGCCTTGCTGATGGTTTGCGACGGCTTCGTGATTCGGTATCTTGGCGGCGTCCTGCTCTTCTCGGTGATCACCGCCGTGGTCTACTACGTCAACGAGCGCGACGACGACTGGGTCTGGCTGCTCGCCTACGGCTTCTTCTGGACGGCCTGCCTGTCCTGGATTCTCCCCTATGCCGCCCTGACCCTTCGCAACACGGGTTGGCTGACGCGGGGCGAATCTCGACACGCGTCAAACGACGTCGTTGGCGGATTCGGAAGCCGCGAGCCGCGGACGCGCCCGCCACATTCCTTGCGTGTCGACCCGGTCTGGCGGTATACTACTTGAGTCGTGACCTCGGGCACGCTGCCTCGGTGCCTGCAATCGCTGAGTCACCTTCCGGCCGCCGCGATGAAGACTCGGGTCATTACTGCGCTGTTTGCGATCTTCGCACTGGGTTCCGGAACCGGTTGCGCGATCCTGTTCCCCGGCGACCTGCTGAGCAGCTTCGTGCTCGATCCGGACGTGTCCTGCCGGGTACTCACCGAGAGTCTTCGACTCGGCACGCTGCCGGACGCCGACACGCCGGCGGACCTCGGCATGCAGTTCGAGCCGTTCACCGTCACCAGCGCCAACGGTCAGGCGCTCGATGCGTGGTTCGTCCCGGCGCAGTTCGACGGTCAGCTCGATGACACCCCGGCCGGAACCGTGTTGATCATGCATGGAATCAGCGGCCCGGTCGCCTGCGCCATGCCCTGGGCGGTCGTCGCGGCGAACAACCGGATGAACGCCGTACTCTTCGACTATCAGGGCTTCGGCGAGAGCGGCGGTTCACCCCACATCGGCACACTGCTCGATGACAGCGAGGCGATTCTGGATTGGATCGTCGCCGATTCCTCGCCGGCCCGCCGGTCGGTGCACCTCGTCGGCGTCTCCTTGGGAACGTCGCCTGCCCTCGGTTTGGTCGCCTTGCGCGACAGGCCGGAGATTCGATCGGTCGCCCTCGACGGGAGTTTTGATCCGATCGAAATCGTCGAACCGATCGATGCCGCCGTCGGTCCCATCTTCCCGTTGTTCAACCTGTCCGTTCGGCTCGACTTTCCCTGGTTGTTTGACATGCGGGACCGCCTCGGATCGATCCGCGTGCCCATGCTGTTCCTCCATGCCGAACTGGATCGGGTCACGCCGCTCGCCGGAATGCAACAGGTCTTTGATCTCAGCGGCGCGACGGACAAGAGCCTCTGGGTGTTTCAAGGACTGACGCACGTCCAACCGCTGTTCATGGCCGAAGACCCCTACGTCTCGCTGCTTGTCACATTCTGGCGAGACCCGGAGGGCCGGCCGGATGCCTTGGCCGCAGACACCGACCCGACCATCCGAGTTCCGCAATACTGACGCGGATATCGACCGACGGCTTCACCGGCGGGTTGGGGTAAAACGTTTTTTCGGCAGTCCGTCGCGGGTTCGCCGCCGGGCCCGACACGATCACTCGCCGAGCGGGCCGTCCGGCATCCGTTTCTCGGCGCGGGCATCGCGGCACGCCCATATGTGCGATACCGGTCGGCCTGAACGAACAAGACAAGAAAACGCTTGACACATCGACGAGGGGGGTAGAATGAGCGTGCCCTGCCGGCTCTCTCGGGCCAGCCGTTCCGTCATACCCGGACATAACCCGTGCGAGCGCAGGGCATCGATAACATTTCGCCGTCTTGGACGTTTTCAAGTTGTGTCGCCCCTTCCTTCCTCCGCCGGCGACACGCACGATCTCGGGAGCGCTGAGCATGTTTGGAACCTGGATCGTCTGCTGGGCTCTGCTGGGGCAGTTGCCCTCTTCTGACGTGCGCGTTCTGACCGGCTCGGAGTCCCGCGCGGCGGACGCGGCCACGGAGGCGCTGGAGCGGGAAATCGAGGAGTTGGAGCAGCAGATCGCCGCAGCCCGATCCGACCGGCAGCCGACCGAGCGACTGGAAGCCCTCCTCTCGGACAGGCAGGCTCGATATCAATCCCTGATGCGGCATCCCGACCCCGCGTTTCACGAGTTGTTCCCGCTCTATCGAGACCGATTGCAGGTCATCGAGCGCTATCTACCCGATTCATCCGCGGAGCCCGCCGCCACACCCGAACAGGTGGACGCCCTCGCGCGCGAGTTTTACTTCGACTGCGGTCACCCGAGCCTGAACTATCGAATGCAGTTCATGGTTCTCTTGGAGATGAATGAGGGGGCGTCGCACCCCTGCATCACTCGGGATGCGTTGGACGCGATACGAGACAGCCTGGTCGATTATTACCACGCGGGCGGCGGCGTTTCGGCGCCCGTCATGGAATTGGAGCTCGCGGAACTGCTCTTCAAGGCCTCTGATTCCACCGACACGGAGGCCCGCAACATCGTCGACACCTTGTATCAGGACGCGGTCCTGTGGACGGAACAACTGGATCGGTCCGACGAGTATCGGAGACGGTTTGAATCGTTGCAGGCGTCTTTCGCGGCGGCGGATGAGCTTCGGCGAGTCGAGCGGGCACTTCTCAATCCATCCGCTACGACCCAGCCCCAGGCTCGAAGCGACTCGGCCTCATTGAAGACAAACGCGATTCCGACCGACCCCAAGCGGGCGAGGTTGGAGTTTGAACGCATGGTGAATCGTTCTCGTTGGAAGCCCGAAAGCATCGATCGGATTTTCCGCCTCGCCACCGCCGCTGTCGGCCCGCCCTCTCTGGGGCGCGAGTTTCTCGAGCGATTGCTGATCGTCTATCGCCACATCCTGCGGAATCGCGCCGGGGTCTCGGCCGCGGTTCGCGGGCGAATCGAAAGCCATTTGATGCTCATCGCGAAGACCGACCGCCTGACGACCACGCGGCTCTGGCAGCTCTGGGCGCGGGCGGTCGGCGCTGTCGGAAGCCGGGCCTCCCCCGAGTTCAAGACCTATGTGTGCTCTGAGCAGTTGACCGGTTCGCATCCGGCCGTGCGACGGGCCCTGCGTTATGCCTGTCGCCGTCTGGAGAACGGGAGACGGAACGGCGTTTCGAGGACTTCCGCGAACGGCGCAAAAGAACCGATCGGTCAAGGCGAAGGCAAGGAGAAGAATCGATGAAACTGAGAATGCTCGGCCTGGCGTTGATGCTCGCGGCGGTCGCATCGATTGCCGCCTCGGCCCCCGGTCCGGTGGTTCCGCTCGGTGATCCGGGCGCGACGCCGGAAATCGCCCGCGACAAGTGCGAGGAGCCCGTCAACTGGAAGAACTGCGCTCACCACTGCGACGACCTAAAATCCTGCAAGAAGTGTTGCGCGAACGGCGAGTTCCCCGACAACTACTACAACAAGTGCGTCAACCGGTGTGAGACCACCTTCGGGCTCACCGACGCATAGGCCGGCGGGCGCCGACTGTCACCGGCTTGCGGCGCGGCCCGCGACGGCATCGCGGTCTGTGCGCCTGTCTGCTATCATGGCCTCAAGAGAGGCCCCGCGCGCGTGAGAGACAAGCCCCGCCCAGACAACAAGCCGCCGGACGATGAGGCGATCGTTCAAGTCGGTCCGTCGGCGGAGGACCTCCAGGCCGAGGCGGAGGTGTCGCTCCATCATCGCATCGTCATCGCGCGGAAGCTGCCCGGCCGCCGGCTGGACAAGTACCTCCACGGCCGGTTTCGCAAACACTCACGCACCCTGATCCAGCGGCTCATCCGCCGCGGCGACATCACCGTCAACGGCAAGCCCACGAAAAACAGCTACGAGATGGAGGCGGGAGACGTGATCGACATCACCTTCCCGCCGCCCGAACCGTATGAAGTCATCCCTGAAGACATTCCGCTCGAAGTTCTCTATGAAGACGACTATGTCCTGGCGATCAACAAGCCCGTCGGCATGATCGCGCACCCCGCGAACCGCACCCAGACCGGCACGATCGCCAACGCACTGGCCTACTATTCGCGTTCGATCGCGCGGACCGGCGACCCGTTCCGGCCGGGCATCGTCCACCGGCTCGACAAGAACACGACGGGGATCATGATCGTTGCGAAGACGGACGAGGCGCACTGGCGCCTGTCGCTCCAGTTCGAACGCAGAGAAACGAAGAAGGTGTACCTCGCGGTGGTCCACGGCAGCCCGGAGTTCGATGAAGACATCATCCGCGTGCCGATCGGGCAGCACCCGACGGTCCACGATCGCTACATCGCGACCGGCTTCGCCGAACGGTTGGGCGGCAAGTTCGAGAAGAAGCTCTTCAAGGAGGCGGTCACCCGTTTTCGCGTCCGCGAGCGGTTCTCGGGGTTCAGTGTCGTCGAGCTGTTCCCCCAGACGGGCCGGACCCACCAGCTTCGTATTCACATGTCGCACATCGGCCGGCCGATCGTCGGAGACCCGTTCTACGGGGGGCGAAACACGAGCGTCCGCGACGTCACCGGTCGCCCCGACGATCCGGACGAGCCGCGCTGGCGTCGCCAGATGCTGCACGCGCATCGGCTGTGCGTGACACATCCGATCAAAGAGACGCCGTTGGAACTGACCGCGCCGCTGCCGGCAGACATGCGCGATCTGATCGAGCTCTTGCGCCGGTCCGCTTGATGATCCAAGGGATCGAGCAAGAACAACATGATCGACCGCTCGGTCGAACTCGCCGCTCGGCTTTGCCGTTTGGCGGCCCACATGTTTACCTTATGTTGTTGCCCGACGCCTAGTACGGCGGCGCTGGAGACTGCGAATCCGCTCAGCCAAAGCCCATGGACGGCCGTCCATGGGCCGGGCGAACCACAGCCACAGGACTCAGTGGTCCCGCGCCGGACGATCCAGCGCTGCCATATTACGGCCGAGAGGTGGGCCGCGATCGGGCCCGCGGGGTCGGTCGAAAAAACAGACCCCCGTCAAAGGTGCCGTCGAACACCGGCTTGCCGTTCCAGGTAACGCGGATGCGGTCGCCGGGCTTCAGGGGTTCGTCGGCCGAGATGATCGACCAGCCGACGACGCCTTCGCTCTGGAGGGAGACCTGTCCGTCCTCGGTCACTTCGGCACGAATATGGGCCGGTTTCTTCAGGTTCGTCCGCGCCTGGGCCGTGAGCCACCAGACGCGGGCAAGGGGACCGGGCAACCGGTAGTCGATGACCCGCGGCGGCGGCGCCCGGCGGTGCCGGAGCAGCCACCGATAGAGCGCCTTGTTCGAGTACGCCAGGTCCCAGCAGACGTGGCTCGTCTGCGGGAACTCGGTGTACTTCGGCTCGGCGCCGAGCCGTCGCAGGGCCTCGATCGGCTTCCGCGAGCCGCTGACCGGGACGTTCTTGTCGAGTCGGCCGTGAAACGCCCAGATCGGCAGATGCCTGATGTTGCCCGCATAGGTCGGGTCGCCCCGGCCGCAAACCGGCACGGCGGCCGCGAACACGTCGGGGCGGGACATCGCGAATTCCCACGTGGCGAAACCGCCCATCGACAGGCCGGTGAGGTACATCCGATCGGGGTCGACGCGGTAGCTCGTCCGAACCGCCTCAAGAATCGCCCAGGCGGCGGCCGCGTCTTCGCCGCGATACCACAGCGTGTGTGCCTGGGGCATCACCGTGATGAAGGGAAACTGATCGGCATGGCGCGCGATATAGGCGGGCAGACCGACGCGGGTCTGCTTGAGACCGTCGGTCCCGCATTCGCCGCTGCCGTGCAGGAAGAGAATCAGCGGCCACTTGTGCTGCGGATCGCGATCGTATTGCGGCGGGACGTAGAGCGCGTAGTTCCAGCTCTTTCCGCTCGGCATCTTGAATGTCTTGCGCTGAAAGACCGATGCAGGCCGGGTCGCAGATGCCCGCGGCCCCGGCGGTTCGGCGGCGTCGGTGCTCGAAAGACCCATTGCGGCTCCCAAGAGACACGGCAGCAGGTTCGGAATCGTTCGCATGGTGTCGTACCCAATGGCCCGCGGAACAGGGGGCGGTTTCGGTGCCGTGTCTTGCTCGCCTTCGCCGGCGTCGTCGCGGCAGCTCAGGGTGCGTTCAAGAACCTCTGTGGCGCGGGCGTGCCGCCCGTGTACGCACCGCCGAGACGGCGGTGCCACATGACGCTCGGGGCGCACGCTTATCACCTCGGTCTCGCCGCCGGACGCCGTCCTGACGTGCCTGCATCACCCGCGTGGCCTCCACTCGGATGTGGTGCTGAGGGACTGTCAGGGTACACATACGACATCGTAGCCGGAGCCGCTCCTCGCCGCGACGGGGCAGTACGGCCGGGAAGGCCAGGCAACGCGATCGGTCGGAGGGAAAAGCCGCCGTGCAGTAGATTCCGCGTCATCGCGCGGCCTAGAATAGGGTTGAGGAAACCCCGGTTGGCCGGTATACTCAGGTGCTGCCGACTCTCCGATTGACGCAATCACGGCCGGCGCGCGGCCGACAAAGGAGAAGCTCCGATGAACGGTAAACGGGTGTCTCATCGCCGGCTGAGCGGAGGGATCGTCGCTGCCTGTGCCTGTGTCTTGCTGGTGTTCTCGGCACCCGCCGAGGCGCAGCTTGGCGGGGGCGGCGGCCGGGGTCGAAAGACCGGGCCGTCCAAACCGCGGCCCGCGCAACCCCCTCCCCCGCCGGAGAAGGGGGTCGGCGACGTCCCCGGCACGCTCGAGGGGTGGATTCTCCGATTCAAACCGGCCAAGGATGACCAGGAGAGCGAGGACCTCCTCGGTGTCCTGCTTGTCAAACCGACTCAAAAGAAAGCCCGCGTCGTGAAGCTCAATGTTCCGCGGACCGACACCTTGAAGATCGAAGTCGGCACTCACAAGTTCAACCTCGACGAGGATGTCGATCTCATCTGGAAGGGTCTCTACTGTCGCGCGGGCTGGGGCTTCAAGGACCCGGATGCCAAGCGCAAGGTCAGGGAGCTGCGCGTCCTGTCGTTCGACACGCTCGACATCGCCGGCAAGATCGTCAAGATCGAGGACGACATGATCGTCATCAAGGCGAGACCCAAGAACGGCCAGGACTGGCCGGATGCCAAGGCCAAGACCGGCCGAACGTCTCCTCGCAACCCCAAGGCTCGGAACAAGAAGGCGCGCATCCGCTGGAAGAAGCTCAAGCTGAAAGTCATGGAAGATGTCAGCCAGTTCTACGACGTCGAGAAGGAAGAGATCGACCTGAACGACTTCGAAGTCAACCAGGAGGTCGAGGCGACGGTCGTCTACAGTAAACGCGAGGGGATGGTGGTCGCCATGCGCATGCCGTCGGAAGGCGGGAGCGACAACCGAGGACGCGGCGGGCGTCCCGGTCCGGGCACGCCTCGGGGCGGCCCCGGCGCCCGAGGCGGTTAGTCGCGGGCGCGCGTCGAGCCGCCCGGCGGCCCTTCATTGCGCATTCGCGTCCCCAGCGGCGCGTGGAATAGCGGAGACGGCGATCTCACTCGAGCGTGGGTCGCCGTCCTTTTGTTTGCGCTCACGGGGTCGTCACATGTACATCCCCGCGACCAGGTCGCCGTAGCCGTTGTAGGGCAGGGTCTTTCGCCGTTCGGCTTGGTGACCGTCGATCATCCATTCCTCGGCCTGTGACCATCGAGGATGCGGCACCGCGGGATCGACGTTTGAGTAGAAGGGGTATTCCCGCGGCGTGACGGTGTTCCAGAAGGTCGGCGGCTGCTCGGCCACCAGTTCGATCCGCTCGATCGCCTTGATGCTCTTGTAGCCGTACTTCCACGGCACGACGAGCCGCAACGGGGCGCCGTTCTGCTTCGGCAGGCGATGGCCGTACATGCCCGTCGCCAGCAACGTGAGATCGTTTCGCGCCTCGTCCAGTCGGAGGCCTTCATGATAGGGCCAGGGATAGGCGCTGCCCGGTCGCATCCCCGGCGCCTCGGCCGGCCGGTTGAATGAAACGAAGCGGACGAACTTGGCGCCGGAAAGCGGCTCGACCCAATCGAGCAGCTTCCGCAGCGGAAAGCCGACCCACGGCAGTGTCATGGCCCACGTCTCGACGCAGCGATGGCGGTACAGCCGCTCCTCGAGCCGGAACCGCCGTTCCAGATCGTCGATGTCAAACATCTTCGCCTTCTTCACCAGGCCGGCCACGGTTACGGTCCAGGGTGAGGTCGTGAGGTGTTGTGCGAGCCGAACGGCTCGCGGCTTGTCGGCCGAGTCAAACTCGTAGTAGTTGATGTGGCGAAGGACAGCCTCGCGCCGCGTCAGCTTGCGATCGATCTTGAATCGCGGATTGCGCAGGGCCGGATAGCGCCCCCGCGTCGCGGGTTTCGTTGCCGCGCCGGGGGGCGGCGCGGCCGCCGGCGAACTGCTGCAGCCGGCAATGTGGGCGCCCGCCATCGCACCGCCGAGACCGAGCGCGGCGAGAAACGCCCGCCGGTCGATGGCAATCTGCTCGTCGGTGGGGTGGTGGAGATCGGCCCGCCGCCACGGCGGGCGAAGGTGAATCCTCGGCATGGGTGCTTCCCTCCCTCATTGCTTGGCGGCTCGCCGAACCTCCCAGTGTTGCGAGAGTATAGCGTCTTGCCTGCTCCCTCCAAGGGGCGGAGGTTCATATCGGGTGCGCCCGCGCAGCGGGACTTGCAAAACCGACCCGATCCGTCAACGATACCCGACGGCCTGCCGGTTCGGGAGACCGGTCGGCCCTCTTCGGGTTGAAGCGGCCAGCGGCCGAAGCCGTCGCTCCGGAAGGAAGGAATCGAGGGCGTTGCAGGATCGCACCAGAGGCTACCTTCGGTCCGTCTGGCTCATGGTCGCGCTCGTCGCGGCCTCGGCGCCGTCGGCCCACGCGCAACTCAGCCTGGCCTCCAGATCTCCGGAAGGCATCAGCAGCGCCTTTCTCGAACGGCAACGCGCCCTGGAGCGCGAGAACCAGCGCCGGCTCCAGCGGGAGTTGCCCGTCTCGCAGAAGTTCCGCGTCGATTGGGGCGGGTGGTTCAACTCCTACTTCTTTCTGTTCGACGACGGCGTCGTCAGCAGCCGGACCCTCCGCCAGAACGAGCTGCGCCTCTGGGCCTCCTTCAGCGCCGACCGCGGCATCCATCGCGGCTATGCCCGGATGCGGTTGACCTACGACGACTGGAACGCGGGCGACAGCTTCACGCGGAATGAGGACGACCTCGACGGCCCGAACCTCGAGCGCGGTTGGTACGAGTTCGACATCGCCAAGGCCGTGCGGACCTATGGTGACGTCGAAGCGCCGTTCGAACTGAAGATGAAGCTCGGCCGGGATCTCGTTCATGTCGGCACGGGCTACGCCGTCGACACGCCGCTGGACCACGTGATGTTGCAGGGCGAACTCTTCGACTTCGAAACCACCCTGATCGGCGGTCGGACCCCGATGAGCACAGAGAACATCGATCGCAGCCGGCCCGTTGCCGATCACAGCAACCGCGTGTTCTATGTCGTCGAGGAACGCTACAAGGGCTGGAGCGAACACGAGCCGTTCGTCTACGTGGTCTGGCAGGAGGATCACACCGAGGAAGACCCGCCCAACCTCTTGCAGCAGTATCGTTACAACTCGCGATACATCGGCTGGGGCTCGACGGGCGAACTGGTCGACAACCTTCGCTACAGCACCGAGTGGGTCATCGAGCGCGGGCGAAGCTATGGCGACCGCCGATTCATCAAACGGAACAAGATCAGGGCCTGGGGGTTCGACAACCGCCTCGATTACTTCTTCCGGCACAAGACCAAGCCGGTTCTCTCGGCCGAGTGGATGTTCGCCAGCGGCGACGCCGGCCGGCTCGGCAGCCCGACCAATGCCGCCGGCGGCAACCGCGGCGATTTCGTCGATCACAGTTTTGTCGGATTCGGCTTTCGCGACACCGGCATCGCCTTCTCGCCCCGGCTGAGCAACATCCACGTCTGGCGGCTCGGCGGCACGTTTCGGCCGTTTCCGGATGTCGAGTGCGTCAAGGATCTCGAAGTGGGCACCGACTGGTATCTTTATTACAAGAACCGCGCCAAGTCCGCCGTCAGCGACGGGCTCGCGAATCTCCAGAGCGGCTACCTCGGCTGGGAGATGGACTACTTCGCGAACTACCGCATCGTCAGCGACCTGTCCTGGACCATCCGCTTCGGCACCTTCTTCCCCGGGCGCGCCTTTTCCGATCGAACCACCCGCACCTTCCTCCTGACCGGCGTCACCTGGTCGTTCTGAGGGGTGGTGTCTTGGCTCGCAATTCAAGTGGAACCTTTCGACGCTTGTTGACATTCGTGAAGTCGCCAGCGGATTTCGCTTCGATCAGGATGGGAACACGATTCGGTCGCCGGGTCTTCGGCTGGATCACAAGGTCAATAGGGATATTCACTTTGCGCGAGCCTCCTACGATGACGTTCGTCCGGAAGCTGAATGTACCGGGCTCCATCTCTTCTATGGGCTCTGATGGTGGGTGCGGTTTCTGTTTGTAGTTTCGTTTCGCCAGGAACTCGGCCATGTAGGCGAGCTGGCGTTGTTCTTGGGCATTTCGGATGATCGGGTCCGACACAGCTCCGCAGAGCCGGTCTGCAACGATGGTGGCTGCTCGGTGTCGTTCTTCTTCGTCTGCTGCTTGTGTTTGTTCTCAATCCAAGGGAAGATGTCGTGGTCGAGCATACGTGTTATCGTCTCGGCAATTCGAGCGAGGTTCTCGGTGAGCTCCGACGCTCGCATGCGGACAGGCAATCTTCCTTTCTCCATGACATTGACAACGTTCTTGGCGGCGTAAGCTAGGCCGATGAGGCGGTCTCGGGCCAAGGGCGGGCAGGCGGCCATTCGGAGTGTCGGCAGAATGCCAGGGTTTCCTTTGAGCACGTCGGGCGTTATCGATACAAGGTCGTTGGTGATACGGAGCGCGTCTTCTACCTGCTTGGTCGTTTCGATTCGCGTGTCCCGGTACGCTCTTGGGTACGCTCTTGGGGCGAATCTCATAAACCAGTCGTTGAACAGGTCGACGGATGCTTGGATGTCCTTCTTCCAGAGATGCGGCTTGTCAGCGTTGATGGCCATGCGGCGGACGTCTCGTTCACCAGTTTTCGAAGAACGGCGCTGGTTTCACTGGGCCCGTTGGCTCGTTTGTTGTGTAGTCGCGCCGCGCACGGGCCTTGGCCACGCATCCCCTTACTGGTGCTGAGAAGTGTCCGTAGTCCCGTCGTACGCCGACCCGATCGAATCCGCCTGCGCGCAGCGCGATCTACTGCTCGCTCGTCGGGCTCAGGGCGGTCGCTTCTCGGGGGGCGTCGTCCCGGCCGGCGACGAGGAAGATCTCGACCCGGCGATTCGCTTCGGCGCCGCCGCGCGGGGGGTTCGGCACGACGGGGCGGAACTCGCCGTAGCCCATCACGCCGAGGCGCTCCTGCGGGACGCCGTCCTTCGCCAGGGCGTTCATCACAGCGATGGCGCGATGCACCGAAAGGTGCCAGTTCGTCGGATGCTTCCGCGCCGTGGCGGGCCCGATGCGAAGGTTGTCGGTGTGGCCGACGACGATGACCTCGAACTGGCTTGCCGCGGCCGATTTCACGATTTCGGCGAACGCCCGCAGCGACTGGAGCGCGCCGGGTCGGACCGCGTCGCTGCCCTTGCCGAAGGTGAGGTCGCTCTTCCAACGGACGGCGCCGCGGTGCTCGTCGTAGGTGACCTCGTCGGGATACTGGGCCGCGAATTCCTTGAGCGCGCGGTCGAGCTCGGGCGGCAGCTTGACCTCGACCACCTGGATGTCGCCGACGCCCTTGCGCGCGAGCTCATCCAGCTTGGACTTGAGTTCTTCCGAGAAGGCGGTCAGGCGATCGTTCTCGGCCTTCAAGGTTTCGGCGAGGGCCGATTTCGAATCCAGCTCGCGGCGCAGACTCGCGCGCTCCGACTCCATCGCCAGCGTGCGGTTGCGTTCGTCGGCCAGATCGCGTGCCAGCGTCTCCGCATTTTCCAGTGCCTTGTTCTTGGCGAACTTCTCGCGCAGGAACTCATCCCTCGAAACACAGCCGGCGGATGCCACCCAGACCACCGCCAGCCCGCCGATCAATCCCCACATCCTGATGGTGCTCATGCGAAGCCTCCCTGTGCTGAAGTCGAACGCGAAATCGTTTGCGATTGCCGCAGGACCGCGCCGAACCCGACGCGTCCGGGCCTCATTATGATCGCCGCGCGACCGCGCTTCAACCGTCGACTTTGGAGAAAAAGCGTCCATCGCGAGCACGCGTCCGCGCGGCTTCTCTTTGAACGCCGGCACATACCTGTGAGTTCTATGTTGAGCGTGATTATTTCACAGGCTTCCGCGGGCGGGGATTAGTCCGACGTGTCCAGGACCGCCATGAAGGCCGACTGTGGGATCGACACGTTCGCCACCTGCTTCATCCGCTTCTTGCCCGCCTTCTGCTTCTCGAGCAGCTTCCGCTTCCGCGACACGTCGCCGCCATAGCACTTCGCCGTCACGTCCTTCCGCAAGGCCTTGATCGTCTCCCGGGCAATCACCCGGTTCCCGACGGCCGCCTGGAGCGGCACGTCGAACAGGTGGCGGTCGATCTCCTTCCGCAGTCGTTGGATGAGCCGGCGGCCACGGATCTCCGCCCGGGACCGGTGCACGATGACCCCCAGGGCCTCGACGGGGGTGCCATTGACGAGGATGTTGAGTTTCACCAGGTCGTCCCGGCGGAACCCGATCATCTCGTAGTCCATCGTCGCGTATCCGCTGGTCACGCTCTTGAGCCGGTCGAAGTAGTCGTAGATCACCTCGGCCAGCGGGAACTCATAGACCAACACAACCCGGTCGGTCGAGAGGTAGTCCGTCCGCTGGTAGGACCCGCGCCGGTCCTCGCTGAGCTTCATCACGTTGCCGATGAACCGGGTCGGCACGATGATCTCCGCCTGGACATAGGGCTCGCGGATTTCCAGAATCTGATCCGGCTCGGGCATCTCGGCGGGCGATTCGACCTTTTCGAGTCGTCCGTCCTTGAGCACCACCTCGAACCCGACGGTCGGCGCCGTCTGGACGACGTCGATGTCGCTCTCGCGCTCCAGGCGTTCCTGGATGATCTTCATGTGCAGCAGGCCGAGAAAGCCGCATCGGAACCCGGTTCCCAGGGCGGGGCTGGCGACAGGTGAGAAGTTGAAGCTCGAATCGTTCAGCCACAGCTCTTCCATCGAGACGCGAAGGTCGGGACTGGTCGTCCCCGGCCCGGGGTAGAAATCGCAGAAGACCATGCGCTGCGGAGGCTTGTAGCCGGGCAGCGCTTCGGTGCTCGGCCGGTTGTCCAGGGTGATCGTATCGCCGATGTTCACGTCGTGGACGGTCTTGATCCCTGCGAAGAGGTAGCCCACCTGGCCGGAGGTGAGCTCGGGCCGGCTGCTCAGCCGGGGCGTGAAGAGGCCGATGTCGTTGGCGTAGTAGGTCCGGCCCGCGGCCATCAGACGAATCCGATCGCCTTTGCGGAGCGTGCCGTCCATGATGCGCAGGTGGCAGACCACCCCGCGATGCACGTCGGCCTTGGCGTCGTAGATCAGCGCCTTGAGCGGTCGATCGCTGTCGCCTTCCGGCGCCGGAATCCGCTCAACAATCGCACGGAGAATCTCCTCGGTTCCCTCGCCCGTCTTGGCGGAAACGAACACGACCTGATCGGCCTGCAGGCCCAGGACCTGTTCAAGTTCGAGCGCCACGTCTTCGGGCCGGGCCGATGGGAGGTCGATCTTGTTGACGACGGGGATGATCTCGAGGCCGCCGTCGATCGCCTTGTAGGCGTTCGCCAGCGTCTGCGCCTCGATGCCCTGGGCCGCGTCCACCAGCAGGAGCACGCCCTCGCACGCCGCGAGCGCCCGGCTGACCTCGTAGTGAAAATCGACATGCCCGGGGGTATCGAGCAGGTTCAGGGCGTAGGTCCCCGGCTGCGGGGCGCCGGCGGCTCGCGCATCCGCTGCGGGAGATCGGTCGTCGGCGGTCGACTCGCGGCCGGGATAGTCGTAGGTGAGCGTGCAGCGGTTGGCCTTGATGGTGATGCCCATCTCGCGTTCGAGGTCCATGTCGTCGAGATACTGCACGCGGAACTCGCGCTGGGTGATGGCGCCGCAGCGCAGCAACAGCCGATCGGCCAGTGTGCTCTTGCCGTGATCGATGTGCGCGATGATGGAGAAGTTCCGAATCCGCCGGATATCCATGGTCGGATTCTATGTCGCGGCCGGGCGGGTTCCAACCTGCATCGGACGAATCGCGCGCGCTGGTGTTGGCCGCACCGATTCGCGTGAGGGCGTGCGGCCGCCGGAATGCGGATCAATCGGTTCCGTCGAGGTGTTCGAGGATCAGGTGGATGACGATCAGATGCAGCTCTTGAATGTGCGAGGAGGCATCGGCGGGCATCGTCAGCGCGATGTCGCACAAGGCTTCGGCGGGACTGCCGGGCCGGCCGAGCAGGCCGAGGGTCGTCAGGCCGATCCCTCGCGCCTCTTCCAGGGCGTTGACGATGTTGATACTTTTTCCGCTCGTCGACAGGGCGACGAGGACATCCCCCGGTCGGCCCAGTCCGCGAACCTGCCTGGAGAAGACCTGGTCATAGCCGTAATCGTTCGAGATGCAGGTCATGGCCGCCGGGTCGGCCGCGAGACAGACCGCGGCGAAGGGGGGGCGATCCTTCGAGAAGCGCCCCATCATCTCTTCGGCAAGATGCAGCGCCTCGGCGGCCGATCCGCCGTTGCCGCAGGTGAGGATCTTGTGGCCGGCGGCGAGTGCGCGCTCGATCGCGACGGCGAGGTGCTCAATCGTCTCGGCCGATTCGGCGAGGTGTCCGAGGCCGGCCAGATGCCGGTCGATCGATCGGCCGATTCGGGAGTCGCCGGGCATGGGGTTCCTTCCGGAGGTTGGGGCGAACCGTGCCGGCCGCGGCTGCGAGCGGCCGCTCGCCGAAGTTCATTCGCGCATGATCGTGGTTGGGATGTGCCGGGTCAACAGGTCCGGCCCGAGGCGCGGCGCCGGGTGATCAGTTCGAGTGAAGCGAGTCGACGCGTTGTTTCAGGTCGCCGATGTGGCTGATGCGAAGGCCGAAGTGCTCGCCGATCTTGACCGCGATACCCCGGCCGATCGGGCAGTTGTTCACCATCAGATCGAGTTCGCAATCGACCGTCCGATCGAACTCGAGGATCATGCCCGGCGCGAGCTTCAGGATTTCGCCGACGGGCATCGGCCGTTCGGCGAGCCGAACGAGCAGGGGGACCTTGAGTTTCAAGATGCGCTGAAGGTGCGCCGGGGGGCGGCGCGAGGGCTCCGGTGCGTCGGTCGGAGCGACGTCTTTCGGCGCGGCGGACGCTGCCGGCTCCTGCGGGGCCGTCGGGGCGTTTTCCTGCGCGGGCGGCGCCTTCGGCTCGTTCAGCCCGCCGACATCCTCGGCCAGCGCATCGACGGCCTGCTGGGCGTCTTCCAGGACGGTATCCACTTCATCCTTCGAGAACATCGGGGAGCCACCGGGAGTCGTGTCGGCGCGCGTGAAAACGTCCGTCTCGGGCGCGCTGTGCGCGCAGGGACACGCTGCACCCATTATCGGCCGAGCGGAATCGAAACTTGAAGCAGCGCCGCCGCGAAGACGCAGCGCAACGGTTCGCGGCAACACAGTTGCGTCGCGGGTCGCTTCCCCCCCGGGGGGCCGCAGCGGCCGGTGGCCGTACCGCCAGGCTTCCGGCGCCGCGATGTTCTTCGCCGAGGGTCAACACGGTTGCGGCGTTTTCCAGGACAGGCGATGTGTCGGGGCGTGCTACCGGGGTCGGCCGACGATGATGCAGGCGTTGTGTCCGCCGAAGCCGAACGAATTGCTCATGGCGACGCTGATCTTGGCGTCCTGCGGCACGAGGGGCGTGTAGTCAAGGTCGCAGCCTTCGCCGGGGTGTTCCAGGTTCAGGGTGGGCGGAATGACGCCGTTGCGGATCGCAAGGGCCGAGGCGATCAGTTCGACGCCGCCGCTGGCGCCGAGCAGGTGACCGATGGCGCTCTTGGTGCTGCTGAGCTTCAGCTTGTAGGCGTGTTCGCCATAGACGGATTTGATCGCCAGCGTCTCTGCGACATCCCCCAACGGGGTGCCGGTGCCGTGCGCGTTGATGTAGTCGACCTCCTCGAT
>JBHHUY010000032.1:0-17646 GCA_046753965.1 Phycisphaerae bacterium | reverse complement strand
GGCCGTGGCGCCCGTTGCGTGAGGATACGCCTGCGCCACCCGATGTCCGCCCCGGGGGACGGACGCTGCGGCGACGTCGGGTACCGGGGCCGGCCGCTGCGAAGCGGACCCACGCCGCCGCCTGCCCGTCGGGTCACGGCCTCCCCGGGGGTGTGCCGTTGGCATTCTGCCGGACCGTCCGCTAGGATGAGAGAATCATGGAACAATCCCGAGTCCCGGACGCTGTCGCGAGGTGAACCCTTGGCTTCCGAAACCCACGAAAACCCTTCGAACGATCGGAATGATGCAGACACCGCCGCCCCAAAGGGCGGACCCCGGCCGGCCGGCCCGCTGTCCGGCAAGCTCGGTGTCTTCATCTTCGTCGTCCTCTTCGGAACGGCGGGTTATCTGACTTGGCGAACCTTGTTCACGGCCGGCCCCCCCAAGCCCGATCCGCCGGAAGAGGTTTACCTGTGCGCCGAAACCAACAAGCCCTTCCTCCACAAGCCGAAGATGGGCGAGAGCATCCCCGTCATGTCGCCGTACACCAACCGGAAGACCGGCTACCGGCCTGAACAGTGCTACTGCGAAAAGAGCGGCAAACGGCGGGAGAAGCCGATCTACGTTATTCTGAAAGAAGATCTCGGTCAGGAAGGTCCGACCACCTGCCCGAGTTGCGGCGCGCTGGTCCATCGCCACAATCTGGAGCAACTGATGCCGCCGGTGGACGCAGGTGAACCGAAGCAGGGGACCACGAAGCCCGGCGCCTGACCCGAGTGCCTTCGGAACATCGATCGGTTCTCGCATCGATTCCCCGCCGCCGATCCCCACGAAACAGGCCCGCCCGGTCGGAAGAAACGAGCGACCCTGTCGGCGGCCGCGGCGTCCGAGAATCCGTCCGGCGTCCGCGAATTGTCCGGGGCCGTTGACACGAAACTGCCGCGGAAGAATAAGATGGACAAAGGGCGACCGGGCAATCGGCCGAGTGCGCGGCGTTCGGGCCGCGCGGGGCATCGTGACTGATGGGCAGGACACACAGATCGATCGCATCCGTCCTGGGATCGGTGGGAGCGGGGATTCTCTATCCGCTCTTTCTCCTCGTCTCCACCCTCTTCGTCGTGCCCATTGCCTTGTTTCAACTGATTCTGCCGGCCCGCTCCGCCCACCACAGCCGGCGCCACGGCTTCGTCGTGCCCCGCAAGACCTGGATCATCGCGATCGATTTCATCGCGGCGATGGTGACCTACATCACGGCGGATTACCTCCGCTGCACGCTCTACATGGGCAAGCCCTGGCCGGAGGTCGTGGACGGACACGAAACGGCGTGGATTCACGCCCTGATGCTGGCCTGCCTCCCTTTCGCCTGGACGACGATTCTCTTCTGGCTGGGATGGTACAAGCCGCGCTGGCGGTCGTGGCGCTGGCGGGCGGTCAACACGGTCGCCGCCGCTGTTCTGCTCGCCCTGTTCATGTCGTGCTTCGCCCTGCTGGTCGCCCGCATCCTCTATCCCCGCGTCCAGATCGTCGCCGTCGTCATCCTGCTGCCGCTCGTGACCGGCATCCTCCGAAGCCTGATCGAACACTTCGGCCGGTCCAACCACGAAGGTGACGACCACACGGGCCATCTCGACCCCGCCTGGTGAGGGCGTCGATTCCGCTGAACATCCGCGAGAACGATCCCGAGAAGGCGCGCGAGAGCCCGCACCGACAGCCGGCCATCCGCCCTCGCGCCAAACGCCGCGGCGCGGTATGATGCTCAAACTGAGCAGCTTGTACTCAACGTGCAATACAACATTGGCGAGCCGCGAGCTTCAGCATCGCATTACATTCGGCGAGCCGCGAGCTTCAGCTCGCGCGGCCGTTTGATGCAGAGAAACGCCGATCAGGGCTCGAGAGGCCGCGCGGACCGAAGTTCGCGGCTCGTCCTCTGCAAACTGCTCAGTTTGAGTATGATGGGTTGTCGAAGCGGTGGCGGGCGGGATTGAACGCCGCGCGATCCGCCGTGGCGGCCGGCCGATGACCGTGATCGGAGGAAGCGAGTTGTGATGGACATTCCCCCCCCGTTTCCCGAACCCGCCGCGCCCGCGCCGCGAAGGCTTCCCCTGCTCGTCGGGATTCTCATCGGCCTGCTCGGCGGATGGCTGGTCGTGACCCAGGTCCGCGGCCGCGCGGCGATCAACGCCGCGCCCCGCGCCATCACGCCGCGCGGCGACCTCACCGCGAGTGAAAAGACCACCATCCAGATCTTCGAGGAAGCGGCGCCGTCCGTCGTCTTCATCACTACCCGGTCCAGCCGGACCGCCAGAATCGGCTTCGAGCTCTACGAGATTCCCCAGGAAGGCGCCGGCTCCGGGTTCATTTGGGACCAGAGCGGCCACATCGTCACCAACTTCCACGTCATCGAAGGCGCCCAGAAGGTCAAGGTCATCCTCGGCGACCATTCGAGCTGGAACGCGGCCATCGTCGGCAAGACGCCCGACAAGGACCTGGCCGTCCTTCGCATCGACGCGCCGGCGTCGCGGCTCAAGCCCATCGCCATTGGAAGCTCGCGCGATCTCCGCGTCGGGCAGAGCGTCTTCGCGATCGGCAATCCGTTCGGGCTCGATCAGACCCTGACCACCGGCATCGTCAGCGCCCTGGGCCGCACGATCCCCTCCCAGAACCGACGGCGCATCGAAGACGTCATTCAGACCGACGCCGCCATCAATCCGGGCAACTCCGGCGGGCCGCTGCTCGACAGCGCCGGACGTCTGATCGGCATGAACACCATGATCATGAGCAAGTCCGGTTCGAGCGCGGGCATCGGCTTCGCCGTCCCCGTCGACACGATCAATCGATACGTCCCGCAGTTGATCGAATACGGCCGCGCCGTCCGCCCGAGGCTGGGCGTCGGCATTGCCAACGAGGCGATCCTGCGGCGGCTGGGCGTCAAGGGCCTGCTGATCGCCACGGTCGAGCCGGGCAGCGGCGCCGACGCGGCGGGCCTCCGCGGCATCGCCCGCGCCCCGGACGGCAGCTTCATCCTTGGCGACATCATCCAGGAGATCGATGGAAAACCGGTCAACACGATGGACGACCTGCTCACCATCCTCGAGCAACGCAAGGCCGGGGACCGCGTGACGATCACCTATCTCCGCGGAGACGAACACCACACGACCCACCTCCAACTCCAGGCGCCGGTCTATTCGGAATGACGGCACGCCGGGTGCGGGGAGGCGCGAGGCCAACGGCGCCGCCGATGTCCCCGACACACATGATGGGATACTGACCGAGGCCAGCGCACAATATGACAACTGTGTTGCAAGGGTCTTCGTCGACAGACCGAGTGCGGAAGCGCGATTTCCAAGCGGGGTTCTATATGAAACCCTGTTTTCAGTGGGTTTTCAATAGGCGCCGGCCCTTGGATGTTGGCCACCCGTGTCTCCCGACTTGGCGCCCGCCCGAAAACCTCTTGCGGCACAGATTTCTTGGCCTGTGAATCAACCCGGGTGAGACGCCGGTGCGCACTTTGGAGACAGGTTCTCAGAGTGCGCCCTGACCCCTTTGTGGCACGGCACGGGCGTTCCGCCCGTGTGCGCACCGCCGAGACGGCGGTGCCACAGGGCTTTCAGGACACAAGTTTACTGCAGTGAAACATCGCTTTGCATTTCCATGCCTTTGGCATTGAGGGCTGTTCGGCCCCGAAGGGGTCGCGGGCTGTCGTCACGGGTGGAGCGCCGCGCGGGCGCCGCCCCGCGACGCGGCTGGTCTCGCAAGGAATCGCTCAGTTTGAGGCCATCAACTGAGCGCGGGGTCACTCGTCAAACAGGCTCGATTCGGCTTCGCCGGGTCCGGATTCTTCGGCGGGCGGGGTCAGGCCGAGGTGGGCGTAGGCCTTGCGCGTCGCGCAGCGCCCCTGGCGGGTGCGAGTCACGAAGCCGATCTGGAGCAAAAAGGGCTCGACCATGTCTTCGAGCGTGTCGCGCGACTGGCCCATCGTCGCCGCGAGCGCTTCGATCCCCGCCGGTCCGCCGTGGTAGGTCTCGATCAGCGCGGTCAGAAAAGCGCGGTCGAGCTGATCCAGCCCCTTCCCGTCGATCTGCTCGATCGCGAGTGCCCGCTCGACGACGCCCGTGTCGATCCGCCCGTCGGCGCGAACCTGCGCGTAGTCGCGAATGCGCTTGAGCAGCCGGTTGGCGACACGCGGGGTGCCGCGCGACCGTTCGGCGATCAGGCGGAACGAATCCGGATCGGCGGTCACTTCGAGCCGCAATGCCGAGCGCCGGAGAATCTCCATCAGATCGTCCGGCGCATAGAAGTCGAGGTGATAGCGCAGGCCGAACCGGTCGCGCATGGCGGCGGTGAGCATTCCGGCGCGGGTCGTCGCGCCGATCAGCGTGAAGCGCTTCAACTGAAAGTTCACGGTCCGCCCGCCGAGCCCGCCCTCGATCGTGAAATCGACGCGGAAGTCTTCCATCGCCGGATAGAGAAACTCCTCGACGACCTTGTTGAGCCGGTGAACCTCATCGACGAACAGAACGTCGCCCGTCTCCAGGTTGGTCAGGGTGCTCATCAACTCGCCCTGTTTGACGATGGCCGGGCCGCTGGTCACGCGGACCCGGTCGGCGACGCCCATCTCCTCGGCGATGACGTGGGCCAGCGTCGTCTTGCCCAGGCCGGGCGGACCGTCGAGCAACACGTGCTCCAACGGCTCGTCGCGCTTCCGCGCGGCATCGAGGGCGATCCGCAACTGCTCGATGACGCCGCCCTGCCCGACCCATTCATCGAACCGGCGCGGGCGCAGGGCCCAGTTGACCTGTTCCTCGCGCTCGCCGGTCGATTCGCCGTGAATAATGCGCTCTCGACCCATGCGTGGTTACGCCTCCGCCCCGCTCTTGATGCGATAAGCCGCGCGAACCCAGTCTTCCGGCCCGCCGAGATCGTCGTGCAGGCTGCCGGCCCGCGCGACCCAGCGCTGGGCGTCGTGTCTCGAATCCCCCCAGGCAACGATGATCTCGATCGCGTCGCGTTGCTGTTCGCTGAATGCCTGTCGCGCCGGCTCGGAAACCTCCTCGGCGGCCAGCGCGTGCGCGGCCACCTTGCCGCGAAGCTGCGCGATGATCTGCTCGGCCATCCGCCGGCCGATGCCGGGCAGCCGGGTCAGGGCCGCAGACTCGCCCGATTCGATGGCCGACGCGATCTGCGCCACCGGCGTCGCCAACGCCCGCAGGCCCTTCCGAACACCCATGCCCTTGACGGTGATGAACTGCTGGAAGAACGCCCGTTCCTCGGCGTGCAGAAAGCCGACGAGCCGGGGCGTCAGGTTGCCGCCGGCCGCGCTGCCTTCGAGGTATTGTTGGGTGTGCAGGGTGACACGCTCGCCCCGCGCGGCGATCAGCTCGCTCAGCTCGCATGGCGGCACGAGGATCTCATAAGCCATGCCGTCGCGATCGACGACGATCGACTCGTCCAGGATATCGGTCAGTTCTCCGGCGATGCGCACGATCATGATCGTCCCGACTCCACCGGCGCCGTCCGTTCGCCGGGCCGGCTCGCATGCGTTGCACAAAGCGCGACCGCCAACGCGTCGGCCACGTCGGCCGGTTCGGGCAGCGTGCTCAATCGCAACGTGGCGAGGATCGCCCGTTGCATTTGCACCTTGCTCGCATGGCCGTTGCCGGTCAAGGCCTTCTTGATCCGGGTCGCGGGCAGGCTCATCACGTCGATCTTGCGACGCGCGGCCGCCAGCAGGATCACGCCGCGGGCGTGGCCCATCAGGATGGCGGTTCGCGGATGTTTGTAGTGCGCGTAGAGATCTTCGACGGCGACGAGATCAACGGCATGTTCGCGAAGCACCTCGGCGAGGCCCGCGTCGATGTCGGCCAGCCGTTCGGCCAGCGGGCCCGTCTCGGTCGAGCGAATCAGACCGGCGTCAAGCACCTTGCGGCCGGGCATCTCGATCACGGCATAGCCGGTACGATCCAGGCCGGGATCGACGCCGAGAATGATCCGGGGCTCCGCGGCGGCGGAGTGAGACGCGGCATCCCGACCGGCCGGGGCTACTCCTTTCGCCACTGCGTCCCGTCCTTGCGATCTTCCAGGGTCACGCCGAGTTTCGCGAGTTCGTCCCGGATATGGTCTCCGATCGCGTATTGCTTCGCGTCGCGGGCCATCCGCCGGACCGACACGAGCAGATCGATCAGTTTCGGCGCCAGGCCGTCGTCGCCCAGGCCCGTCGCGGCCGGCCGCTGCTCGAACAGACCCAACAGCCTTGCGAGGAAGACAAACGTCCCGCCTGCCGCCCGGGCCATCGAGCGATGGTAGTCGTCCGATCGGGTTTCGAGCCGCGTCTCGTCGAGGAATCGGTTGATGCCCCCGGCCATTTCAAACAAAGCGCCGATCGCCCCGGCGGTGTTGAAGTCGTCATCCATCGCCTCCAGGAAACGAACGCTCTGCGACATGAGCACATTCATGAACGTCTTCCCGGTCGGCGTCGGCTCGGCCTCGCGCATGTGCTCGATCTGCACGTCGTTCTGATAGGGATCGGCGCCGGTCGCCCGCTCCAGGCGTTCGAGGAGACGGTAGAACGTGTTCAGGCCTGTCTTGGCCGATTGCAGCGCCTCATCCGAGAACTCGATCGGCGAACGGTAGTGCGACTGGAGAATCAGGAATCGAAGCAGCTCGGGCGAGTGCGTCGCGAGGAGCGATTGAAGCTGCAACGAGGCCATGATCCGTTCGAACTCAGGATCGGACTTCGAGATCTTCTTGGTGTTGAACCGCGTCAGCCCGTTGTGCAGCCAGTACTTGGCGAACGGGCGGCCCGTCGCGGACTCGGCCTGGGCGATTTCGTTTTCATGGTGGGGAAACTTCAGGTCCATCCCCCCGCCGTGGATGTCGAACGTCTCGCCCAGGTACTTCATCGCCATCGCCGAACACTCGATGTGCCAGCCGGGCCTCCCCTGGCCCCACGGCGAATCGTACTTCACCGCCTCGGGCTCCTCCGGCTTCGAAGCCTTCCAGAGCGCGAAATCGCCGGCGTGGCGCTTGGCCGTCCGGACCAGGCCCTCGCGCGTGCCCGCCGCCTGCGCCTCCGCCTTGCGGTGGGTCAGCTTGCCGTAGTCCTCGTCGCGGGTGACGTCGAAATAGACGTCGCCGTCGACAACATAGGCCGCGCCGCTGTCTACCAGCTTCCGGATGTGATCGATGATCTCCCGGATGTGCTCGCTCGCACGCGGCATGTGGTCGATCGACCGGACACCCAGGGCGCTCAGCGCCTCGACGTATTTCTGTTCCAGCTCGCGAGCCAGATCGGCGACCGGCCGGCCCTGCGCGGCCGCCTCGGCAATCAGTTTGTCCTCGACGTCGGTCACATTGACGACCCACGTCACCTGGAAACACTTGAACGTCAGGTAGCGCTTGATGACGTCGAAGATGACCGGCCCTACCGCATGGCCGATGTGCGCGGGCTTGTAGACCGTCGGACCGCAAAGGTAAATGCCGACCTCGCCGGGCCGCACGGGCTCGAACAATTCCTTCTCGCCGGAAAGCGTGTTGAAGACTCGCAGCGTCATGTATCGATCAATCCTCGTTCGACATCCTCAGGCTCATCCGAAGACATTCCAACAAACGAAGGCAATCCAACAAAACGAACCGCGGCAATCTAACAAAACGAGCCGCGGGCTTCAGCCCGCGCGGCCTTGCCGGTGTGAACGATCCACCCAAAGGGGGTTGTGCCAAAGCCCCCGAGAATCCTGTGGCGCCGGTCGCCAACCGGTGCAGCCCACAGATGACGAACCGGTGCCGTAGTCACGAGATCGTTTCCTGCACTTCTCGCCGGCTCAGGCCCACGATCGCCGTACAGGCGATCGCTTCGCCGCGGCCGACAGCGTCCAGCCCCTCGTTCGTCTTGGCCTTGACGCTGACCCGATCGGCCTGCGTACGCACCAGCGCGGCGATCGATTCCCGCATGGCCTCCTTGTGCGGCGAGAGCTTCGGCCGCTCGGCGTGGATCACCACGTCCACGTTGACCACAGCATACCCCAATCGGGCGATTTCCTCGACGACCGTCGAGAGCAGTGTTCCGCTGTCGCAACCCGCATACTTCAGATCGTCATCGGGAAAGTGCTCGCCGATGTCCGGCAGGCCGGCCGCGCCGCACAGGGCGTCGATCACCGCGTGCAGGACGACATCCGCGTCGCTGTGTCCTTCCAACCGGCGATCAAACGGAATGTCCACGCCGCCCAACCGCAGCGAGCCCCCCGCCGCCAGCCGATGCAGGTCGGTGCCGATCCCCACGCGATGAATCCGATCCGCCGCCATTGCACCCGTCCGTTTGATCACGCGACACGCCCCCGGGCAGCCGTCACGCGCATGCTCCGCCGCCCCAACGAGAATACCAACGATACCGTGCGGATCAAAGCGGCCAGCGACCGCTGAAAACCTCGACCGCCGACCCCGTCATGAACACCGGGCCGCCGCGATCCTCGGACCATTCGATTTCCAGGTCGCCGCCCGGAAGATGAATCACGGCCGCGCGGTCGAGCCGAGCCTCGAGCACCCCCGCCACGAGAACCGCGCAGGCCCCGGTGCCGCAGGCGCGGGTCGAGCCGCTGCCGCGTTCCCAGGTCCGCATCGTCGCTTCGGCTCGCGACTGCACGGTCGCCACATGCACGTTGACCCGATCCGGAAACAACGGATCGCGCTCCAGCGCGGGGCCCCATCGCGACAGGTCGATCGCGCCGAGCGAATCGACGAAGATCACCGCGTGGGGATTGCCCATCGACACACACGTCATCTGGAAAACCTCACCGCCGATCCGCAACCGATGCCGCACGCACCGATCACCCGCGACCGACACCGGGATGTCGGCCGGCCTCAGAATCGGCGGGCCCATGTCCACGCGGACACGCTCAACCCGGCCGCGATGGAGCGTGGCTTCCAGCATCAGAACGCCGCGATCCGTGGCGATTCGAACAGCCGCCGCATCGCCATCCGCCCGCGCGACCAGGCCGTGCTCAATCGCGTACTTCGCCACGCACCGAATCCCGTTGCCGCACATCGCCCCGCGGCTGCCGTCGGCGTTGTACATCTCCATCCGAACATCGGCCTCGGGCGTGTCGGGCGGCCGAATCAGGATCAGGCCGTCCGAGCCGATGCCCGTGTGCCGGTCGCTCACGGCGCGAGCCAGGGCCGGCGGGTCGAGACCCTCGACCGATTGATCGAAACAGCTGATATAGACGTAGTCGTTGCCCAGGCCGTGCATCTTCGTGAACGCGAGCGCCCCGGAAGATGCGGATGGCGCCGACGATGGTCCAGGTTTCGTCATCATGGCAGCCGCACAAGCCGGATCGCGAAATCGTTCATCTCGTAGATCGGCACACCGTCAACCGCCAGGAAGCCGTCGGCCTTCAACATCGGCGAATCGCCGTCTTCGACCTGTGTGATCGCGGCTTCGACCTCGACGCGCCGGTGGGTCGGCAGAATCTGTCCGCGATACGCCCACCTGTGTTCGACCCCCACGCTGATGGGTTCGAAGCGATGCGTGCGCGCCGCGGTCGAGCCCCACCGGTCCAGGGCGAATACCTTGAGCAATTGCAGCAGCGACTCCAACCCCAGCGAACCGGGCCAGACCGGGTCCTGGTAGAAGTGCGCCTTGAAGAACCAGGCGTTCGGGTCCACATCGGTCGAACCACGGATGAACCCGAGCCCGTGCGGCCCACCCTCCGGCAGCAGAAGGTCGATCCGATCGATCATGCGCATCGCGCGGGCGGGCAGGGCCGCGCCGGTCGCCGGCGCGGCCAGCGGATCGTTCGGCGTCATCGGCGGAAGATCCTCCAGCGATTGCGAGCGCGCCGGGTGCGCCGCGCCGACGTGCCAGCGGCGCTCCTTCGCATCGCGAAGGCCGACCTGCCGGGCCAGTGCATCCTTCGAGAAGAACCCGAACGACGTATCGCCCGCGTAGACAAGGCGCGATCCGCGCCGGATCTCCATGTCGAACCGCTCGATGATCATGCCGCCCGCCTCGGAGACATCGGTCAAACGAACACGGGTCGAAAGCGTACCGGCGGCGGCGAGGACCTCGTCGTGCAGGGTCGCCCGGCCGCCGAGATTGCGGAACGACAGGTCCGTTTCGCTCCGCAGCGCCGAGCCCAGGTAGGCCGCCAGCCAGCCGCACGGCTGAAGGCCGATCTCCAGCAACACGGCGAACGGCATGGCCGTCTGGCGGTTGGCCCGGAAGTACCAGGCGTCGGGCGGGACGTCGTACTCCGCCGTGATCCAACCGCCCGGTTCCAGCCGCCACGGCGCCGGCTCGATCGACACGATGCGGTCCAGAAACTGATACGGCGGACCCGGCAGTCGGGCAATCACGCGTTCACGGTCGAAGACGCGATAGGGTTCGCCGAACGCCTCCGACGGCTTGCCGACGGCGAACGCCAGAATCCGATCGGTATCAAAGATCGCGGGCTTTCGGCCGGCGGCGGAAGCCGCGCGGTCCGTCGATGCGCGCTGCCAGAGCGATTCGATCCGTTCGCGCGTCAGGCCCGTCAGCCGCATCGACATGTCGTTCATCTGCACAATCGGCCGGCCGTCCCCGAACATCAGCGCGTCGGCAATCGCGTAGGGCTCCGGCCCGAAGCCGATCTCCTTGATCTCCACCTGATAGACGACCGTCTTTGTTTTCGGCGTCACCGGCCCGCGGCACTTCAGCGCGCTGGAGACGCCGGGCACGGGCTGATAGCCAATCCCCGCGCGGTCCGCGATCCAACCCATGCGCAGCAGGAAGAACCGCAGCGCATGGGCGCAGCACTCGTACATCAGCGTCCCCGGCATCGTCATGTCGTCGACGAAGTGGCAGGTGAGAAACCAATCGTCCGGGTGGATGTCGGCTTCGGCGCGGATCAGCCCGAGCCCGTAACGCCCGCCCGCCGGATCGAGCTCAAGCACCCGGTCAAACAGCTTCATCCGCCCGGCCGGCAAGCGCAGCGGATCGCTCAACGGCAACCCGGCGAACAGCGGACCAAAGCAGCCCGCCGGATCACCCGACCGCAGGGCGTCGACGCGCCGATCGTCGAACGACTCGACCGCCATCGGCGCCCAATCGCCCGGCCGGTAGCCCGACTCCGCGCCGTCCTTGTCTCGGCCGGGTTGCGGAGCGCCCGACGGCGCATCCGACACAAGAATCCCTCCGGAACGGGCGATTTCCTCGTCCGTGAAGAACCCCGCACAGCCGTCGCGCATCGTCAGGACCAATTCCCCCGCGCTGGTGCAATCGAAACGGAAGAAGAAGAGGTACGTCTCGCCCCGCCGCACGAAGCGGTCGATCGTGATTTCGTACCGCAGGGTCTCGCCCGGCCGCGGCAGGTCGCGGTGAAACGTGACCGTCGCATCGAGCAGGCGGTAAGACCGCGTCCCGCGGACGGCAAGGTCGATGCCGAGAAAGCTGCACAGAAACAGGTCGGCCTGGCCCGCTTCGACCGCGATGCAGACCGGGCATCGATCGCCGTCGAGATACCAGGCTCCCGACCGCACCTCGTGTTCGGTGATGATGCGCCCGCCGGTCAGCGAACCCATCTCGCCCTCGATCGCGAGGATGCGATCGACGAGCATCAGCGGTTCGGCCGGCAGTCGCACGCGAACCGGATAGCCGTCCACCTCGGCGAATCGAGGCCCCAGGACCCGCGCGAGCGAACCAACGGCGAACTCCATGCACATCTCACGGGAAAAACGCGGTGCCGTCCGCAGATTCGCGTCCGTCTCGCTCACCGGATTAGAAACTGCTTCAACACCTTGAAGCGCCGCGGCACCTCGAAGAGCCGCGGGATTCTGAAGAGCCGCGGGCTTCAGCCCGCGCGGTGCGCCATATGACGAGCCATGAAACAGTTCCTTAGCAACGGCGGCGCGAGTGGAAGGTCTCAGTACATCATTCCCGGAAGATCGCGAGTGTTGATCTTGCGCGATACCCCCATTCGGTTCGAGCGGCAACGCGCCGCCGAGGGACTTCAGGAGTCGCGCCTGTCGTTCGAGAATGCGGCCCATCGCCGTCTTTGAAAACCGCAGGAAGGCCTCGTGGGCCGACGACGTTGCCGCGTGGACGTCCGTCAACGCCGCGGCGACCGCGCGGGCTGAAGCCCGCGGCTCTGGAAGAGGCTCCGAAAGAGGCGCTGATCGCATCTGTATCGGCGCAAGCCGGCGGGGCCGCGGCGGCGGACCGCCGATGAGCACCGAGACACAGTGTTTGTCTTCGCCGGTCGCTTCCGCGTGGGGTTCTCGTCTGGCGGCACGTGAGCCGATCTCCAGCGCGGCGGCAGGCTGACGCCCGGCGCACGCGCGGGCGGCTGCCTCGAGCACCGCGTGTGCCACATTGCCGTCCGGGGTCATCGCCGTGACACCGGCGCGGTGGGGCGTGCCGTCCGGATTCTGTTTCCACGGCAGCGCCTCGGATGGAAACCGCAACACAGCCGCGCCCTCGCGCGCAGCGCAGGCAGGAATCGTGAAGCCTCGAAGCGGCGGCAGCACCCCCCGGTGCAGACACAGCGCGGCCTTGACCAGCGATGCCAGTCCCGACGCCGCGCCGCAGTGGCCGATGTTCGCCTTCACCGAGCCGACGACCGGCCGAGCATCCTCGCCGCATCGGCACGATCGCGTCCCGAAGAACGACCGCAGGGCCTCGACTTCCGCCTGATCCTCCCGTGGATCGCCGCTGCCGTGCGCCTCGATGAAGCCGATCGACTCGGGCAATCGGTGCGCATCTTCATAGGCCCGCCGCAGCGCGGTACGGATCGCGCCCGGCGAGACACCGCCCGCTCCGCCGCCGCCCCCGCTTGCCCGCCCCACGCCGCAGACCACGGCGTAGACCCGGTCGCCGTCGCGCTCCGCGTCCGCCAGCCGCTTGAGTACGATCGAGACCGCGCCCTCGCCGACCGCCGTGCCGTCGGCCGAGGCGTCGAAGGGCCGCGCCTCTCCGCTCGCCGATAGCCGGACGATCGCGTCATGCGTCAACACCGCCCGGACGTCACCCGCCAGATCGACCGCCCCGACGACGGCGAAGTCCATCTCCTCCTGCCGCAGGGCGCGGACGGCGATATCGAGCGCCTGAAGGCCGGACACCTCTCCGGCGGAAACCGCGAAGCACGGCCCCCCGAAGCCGCACTCGCGGGCGATCCGGCTGGCGATCATGCCGCCCAGTGCCCCCAGCGTGCGCGGCGCGTTGAGCGCGGGTCCGATTTCTCGCAGCAGATCATCCAGCCGGCGCGCTTCCTCCGATGCGGTCGGCTCGCAGGCGAGTTCGGCCGCCCATCGCCGAAGCTCGGCGCGAAGCCACCAGCGCAGATGGAAGTTCGTCGCTTCCAGGTCCAACGCCATCCCCACGAGGATGCCCGCCCGCGGCCGCTGCTCGCGAAGCGGCAACCCGGCGTCGGCCAGAGCCGCGGCGACGCGATCCAGCAGGAGCAACTGTTGCGGCAACACTTCGGGAATCTCTTTCGGCGGCAGACGATAGCGCCCGACGGGGATCTCCAATCGATCGAGATAGGCCCCGGGAGGATCACGCCCGTCGAGCATCCGCACGGCCCACGCGTCGCAGCCGCGCCAGCGCCACGACGGCCGCGAACCGATGGCCGATCCGCCGCCGAGCACCAGTTCCTCGAACGATCGCAGCGAGGCCGCGCCGCCGAATCGCGCCGACATCCCGACGATCGCAACGGGCTCCGGCTCCGCTGAAGACGGTTCCGCGCGCGACGCCGGCTCGGCCGGAACCTTCAACGACCGCCCGCGCGTCGGGAAGCCCTCGCGGCCGGCCGGCTCGCGATCGGGCAACGGCCGCGACTCGATGAGCAGGTGGGCGTTGATGCCGCCGAAGCCGAACGCGCTGACGGCCGCGCGGCGCGGCGCCGGCGGTTCGCGCCGCGGCCAGGGATCGGGACGACATTGCACCCGGAACGGGCTTCCGGCCAGCGGAATCACATCGCCGGACCGGTTGAAGTTCGCGGACGGCGGGAGCACGCCTTCGCGCATGGCAAGCAGCACCTTGATCAGCCCCGCCGCGCCGGCGGCCGTCAGGAGATGACCGATCATCGACTTGACCGACCCGATCGGGCATCGTCCGGTCGGAGAGGCCGATTCGCTCCACAAGGCCCGCAGGCTCTTGATCTCAACGGCGTCGCCCAGCGGCGTGCCGGTGCCGTGGCATTCGATCAGATCGACGGCGTCGGCGGGCCAACCCGCCTGACGATAGGCCTCGCGCATCGCGCGGAGTTGGCCTTCCGAATCCGGCGCGAGCAGGCTGCCGCCGATGTCGTTCGACAGACCGATGCCGCGGATCACACCCTCGATGCGATCGCCGTCGCGAAGCGCGTCATCCAGGCGTTTGAGCAACACCAGCCCGGCGCCTTCGCCGACCACCAGGCCGTCCGACGACTCGTCGAAGGGCGCGCAGCGGCCGCTGGGCGACAGCGCCCGGAGCTGCGTGAAGCCCATCTGCGTAAACAGGCAATCAGGGCGGGAGACGCCGCCCGCCAACATGGCATCGGCGCGGCCGGACCGCAGCTCATCGCACGCGAGCTTGACGGCGTACAGTGAGGAAGCGCAGGCGGCATCGAGGGTGAAACTCCCCCCGCCGAGGCCCAATGCCTCGGCCAGCAGCGCAGCGGGAAGGCCCGTCACGCGGGCATTGAGCGGGGACGTTTCCAGACACGGATCGGCGAACTTCGTCTCATCGCCGAGAAGATGCCGCCTGTACGCGCGGCCCAGCACCTCTCGCGTGATGGCGGAGGCGCCGTCGGTCGGCAGGGCGATGGCCGCCAGGATCACGCCGACGCGGTCGCGATCCAGGCCCGCCGTCTCGCCCGATTCGAATGCCTGGCGGCCCGCGTGCAGGGCCAGATGATAGACCGGGTCCAGACCGTGAAGCACATCCGCGGGAATCCGCAGGCCCGCGGGATTCAGCTCGAGCCCCTCCACGAAGCAGCCGCGCAGCGAACAGACCGTGTCCGCCGCCGGCTCGCGAGAGAGCGCTCGATGCGGATCGAGAATCCACCGGCCGGCCGGCACCTCGCGCGCCATGTCCCGGCCGGCGACGATGTTTCGCCAGAACTCGGCGGGACTCGAAGCGCCGGGAAAAACAGCGCCCATGCCGACGATTGCGATCGGGCAGTCATTCCTCAACGCGAATCTCCCCCGACTTTCCGAAACCCGGGCAGCGCTTGCGCGGACGCCCCACCGCCGCAACGGCAGGCACGACGACAGATCTCGCGGAAGACACGCTATGCCGATCCATCCAGGCCCGGTCCGCGTCGGAACGCCTCGCGCAGCGAGGGTTCGACCGTGCATTCATAGCCCTCGATCCGGGCGACGGCCGACCCGTCCGACGCGACGTATGTGAGATCGCCGACCGCCCGATGGCGCCGGCGTTCGCGAACCTCCAGGAACAAGGCGAGATCCTCTGCCGGAAAGGCGGGGCGGTACTGGCGATATCGCCGCAGCGCCGACGGCAACGACGGAGCATCGAGCTCCGCGTCGCACCAGAGGATCGCCAGTTGAAATCCGCAGTCCAACGCCAGGGGATCGGTCAACCAATCGCTTCTCAGCGGCTCGGCCATCCAGCGGTCCGGACTGGAGGAGAGTCGAAGCGTCGCCGCCATGCCCGTCTCGGAGAAGCCGTCCACACGCGCGATGCCCCGCAGCAGCTCGCCGTGGAACAACACCTCTGCATACGCACGGTCCACGCCGCGCTCATAAGGCCGGCGCGCCAGGCTGGCAGGCACTTCAAAACGCGGCGCCGCGGCCGGGCGCGAACTCAACACGACCGTCGCCCGCGCGTGCAGGACCTCGTCTCCGCCCGCCGCGCGGCTGCGCAGTTCCACGTCGACGTCAAACACGTCGCCGCTTCGCCGGGGCCGCGCCGTGTAGAATCGCAGCGCGCGTGCTGCCGCCGCATCCAGAACCACGCCTTTGAAGACCCGCAGGTCGTCGAGACCCTGAAACAACAGGCCGGGCTGGACATGCATCGCCGCGTGAGAAAGCCACTCAATCATCATCGCCACGGGAAGCACGGGCGAGCCGTCCAACACGTGGGCACGAAGAAACGGGTGGGTCTCCAGGTCGAGACGCCGTTCGAACGCCAGCGCCCGGGACGTCGCGGGGCTCGCGGGCTCCGGCGGATTCGCGCGAGCCGCACTCGTCGGACCCGCCTCGGCGGACATCGGCAACGTGGCGCCCAGCACGACCTCGACCGAGCCGTCGGACAGGTCGGCCAGTTCCTCGGCGACCGCCGCGCCGCCGGCGTCCATCGGGATCAGCTCGATGCCCAACCGCTCGAACTCCCGCTTCAGGGCCGGGCGGACCATGCCGCCGTCCCAGGGCCCCCAGTTCAACGACACGGCACGGCAGTCGGGCAATCGGACGGCCAGTCGCCGGGCCGCCTTGTTCAACACTTCGTTCGCCATCGCATAGTCGATCTGCCCCGGGTTGCCGCACCGGCCGCTGACCGAGGAGAAAAGGACGATGTGTTTCAACGCTTCCGGGCTCACCGCGTCAAGCAGCGAACGCAGGCCGCGAACCTTCGTATCCAGCACGAGCGCGAACTGCTCGGGCGTCTTGTTCTGAATCCGCGCGTCCTGAATCGCCCCGGCCCCGTGGACCAAGCCGCGAACCGGCCCGAACTCGGCGGCGATTTCTTTCAACACGCGCCGTACGGCCTCGCCGTCGCGGACATCCACGCTTCGGTAGACCACCCGTGACCCCGCCGCGGCGATCCGAGCCAGGTTGTGTCGGATCTCGCGCCGCGCCAGGTGTCGCTTGAACGCGTCCCGCAGGGCTCGCGGCTTCGGTTTCGTCCCGGCGAACTCATTCGCGCGAATCGCCTCCTTGATCTCGCGCTCGTCTTCGAGCCCGGCGAGCCAGGCCGGTTCCTCGTCCGGCAAAGGCGTTCGCCCGAGGAGCACGAGCGTCGGTCGATAACGCCGGGCCAGCGCCGCCGCCGCTTCCGCCGTGACGCCCCGCGCGCCGCCGCTGACGACCACGACGTCACCTTCGGATACCGCCGGCCGACCGGGCACCACGTGGGCCGGCGCCAATTCCAGCCCGCGCCGGGCATCGACATCGAGTCCCACTTCGACGGGCCCCGCCGCGCGCAACTCGCGGACAACCGCCTGGGCTGCGGCCTCGACATCCTCCCAACCCAGCGCCACGTCGATGGCGCGACAGGTCACCTGTTCCCACTCCCGCGCTGCGGTCTTGGCCAATCCGGCCAAGCCGCCCTGGGCCGGATCGAATCCGCCGCCGACGAGCCCGAAGGCCCCGTCCATCCGGCAGACCGTGGCCAGCAGGGCGCCCCCCGCGGCGCCGGCCCGAACGAGCCGCCCGGCCGCCGATCGTGCATCGGCGAACGCCGCCTTCAGCCGGTCCTCGGTCGAGACGTTCCACCAGGCGGCGCCGCAGGGCTCCGGCGGCGCGACGAGGATCAGGCCGCCGACCGGCGCGGCATCCTCCTCGAGCAAAAACCCCGGCCGAACGACGCGCGCAGAGCCCCCCGCGCGGATCAACTGAGAGACAATTGCGGCCGACAGCCCAGCGCCGTCATCGGTGACGAGGACTTCATGCCCCGGGGCAAGGCGCCACTCGCCCGGTTCGGCGGGCGGCAGATCCGTCGCGACCAGCACGCGCCGATTGAGACAGTTGTCTGGTTCGTCG
>JBHHUY010000031.1:0-17696 GCA_046753965.1 Phycisphaerae bacterium | reverse complement strand
ATCTGGATCCCAGCGACATGCTGGCCGCCGAGACCGACGCCCGCGCCCGGGATCGGGAGGGACCGCGAACACCGCCTCCGCACCGGCCGCCCGAGCCACACGCCCCGAGGCCACCACTAATTCGTGTGCACCTCGATTCGTTTCGACAATGCCTCGGGACGCTTGGCCAGGGTCACGGTCAGAACGCCGTTCTTGTAGGTCGCGTCGACGTTGTCCGGATCAACCGAGCCCGGCAACTGGATGCAGCGATGGAAACTCCCGTACTGTCGTTCGGAGTAGTGATAATCCCGGGCCTTCTCCTCTCGCTCCACGGTCTTTTCGCCGCGAATGGTCAGCATGTTGCCCGCCACCTTCAGTTCCACGTCCTTGGGCTCGATGCCGGGAAGCTCGGCGCGGACGATCACCTCCCGATCCGATTCGGCCAGATCAATCCGCGGGCCCCAATCGTCCTCGCGCCACGCCGGCCACGGCCAATCCAGATGCCACGGATCCCGGATGAACCGGTCGAACAACCGATCCATCTCCGACCGGAACCGACGAATCTCATTCGCGGGTTTGTCGGCGGCCGTCTCTTTCTGTTTGTTCCGCCAGGGAATCAGATTCATGACACACCTCCTGCTGTGGAACCCTGTCTGAATGACGCTCGATACACCCTCGGTGCTGGGAAACTGTTTCAAGAACTTGAAGCGCCGCGGGCTTCAGACCGCGCGGTGCGGCATCTGACGCGCTATGAAACAGTTTCTCGGATGGCAACGCTGGAAACTGCGAATCCGCTCAGCCAAAGCCCATGGACGGCCGTCCATGGGCCGGGCGAACCACGGCCACAGGGCTCAGTGGCCCCGCGCCGGACGATCCAGCGCTGCGAAACTAGGCCGGGTTCACCTCAATCTTCCGCGGCTTGGCGGCCTCGGCCTTCGGCAAATGAAGCGTCAGCACGCCCTGTTTCACTTCCGCGGTGATCCGCTCGGCGTCGATTTGCTCACTGACATCGAAGGTCCGATGGAACTCGCCCACGCCGTATTCCTGAATCAGATACTCGCGGCCCTGCTCTCGCTCGGGCACGCGGGCCTGGATCTTCAGCGTGCCGCCCTCGAACTGGACGTCGATGTCCTCCGCCCGCGCGCCGGGCACATCCGCGATCAGCATCAGCTCGTCGGCCTTCTCGACGATATCCACGTTGGGCCGGTAGCTCCGGCTGCCCCGCAGGGGCTCTCCTTCCCGGACGGTCGTGTCCCTTCGTTCGATCGCTGTGCTCACCATGGGTTGTGTCCTCCAAAACACCGGGTTCTTCGTGTGTAGGTCGCTCGCATTCCCGATCGTGTCGAGAGTGCGCCCTGGAGCTCTCGCAACGCCAAGGTCCTGTGACACCCAAGCCCTGTGGCACCCAAGCCCTGTGGCACCCAACACCTGTGACACCCAAGACCTGTGGCACCCAAGACCTGTGGCACCGCCGTCTCGGCGGTGCGTACACGGGCGCGACGCTCGTGCCGCACAAGGTTTCGGACGCGCTGCTACTCCAGCGCCTTGACTTCGATTCTCTTTACCTTGGCCTGCTCGGCCTTGGGGAGCGTGATCGTCAGCACCCCGTCCTTCAGCGCCGCCTCGACCTGGTTGGCGTCGATGTCAACCGGCAGCGAGATCCGCCGCGCGAATTCCCCGACGCCGCGCTCCCGGCGGTGATACGTCACGTCCTCGTTGCCGGAGGCCTCGCGCCGTCCCTTGAGAAGCAACTCGCTCCCCACGACTTCCACGTCGAGGTCCTTCATGCTCAAGCCGGGGACCTCCGCCTCGACGAACATCCGTTCGCCGTCTTCCCACACGTTGACGGCCGGAAACCCCCACGAACGCTCCAGCGCTCCGTTGAGTTCGGGAAGGAACTCGCCGAACAGCCGGTCCATCTCGCGGCGCAGTTGACCGAACCCCGCGAGAGGCGTCATCCTCTGAAGCAACATGGTCAAACCTCCCTTGATCCTCGGCTACCGCCGGTCAAAATCCCGCCGCCCCCGTGGCGGCGATCCGCCCGTCCTGGATAACAAATACCATGCCACGAACTTTCATGCCTCCAAGAGTGGACATAACTCCTTGTAATTGCGTAAGTTGTGACTCTCCGTCCGTTTCCGGTCTGATACCCCGTCTGCCACTTTGACCTGACAGGGCTCAGCGAACTGGCACGGCGGTCCAACCGCTTCGGTCGTGTGCAAGGCGAAGCCGGGCACCGCCGCCGCGCGCCACGCGCACCGGAATCCGGGGGCTCCACGGGCCGCCCGCGTAACCGCCGAATCCGGGCGGCGGTTTCCCCGCGACCCGGCCGTCCCTACAATCCGGTTTTCCCGTCGTGGGGGACGCCTGCTCGGACCGAGGATTCAATGACCGTCAGTGGACCGCCGTCGACCAGAGGTGTCATTACCAAGAAGGGTAGCTCCCCGCTGCACTTCCTCCGCGTCCTGCGCTATTCCAAGCCGTTCATGCGCTATCTCTATCCGGCCCTGGCGTGCGTCGTGTTTGTGGCGCTGACCTACTCGCTCAACATCATGGCGCTGCTGCCCGCCATCAAGATCATCGCCGGCGAGCAAGGCATCCCGTCGTGGGTCCACCAACTCATCACCGAAGACCGGCTCGACATCAAGCTCGCCGAGGGCAAACTGCTCTTCGTCAAGGTTTCCGACGAGTCGCCCCTCAAAGGCAAGGTGCGACTGGGCGATCGCATCACCAGCGTGGACGGTCGAGCCGGCGCGCCGGCCGCGCTGTTGCATACGCTCGCCGCCGCGCCGGCCGGCGAATCGCTTCGCCTGGGGCTGGTCCGAGCGGAAGGTGGCCAATCGTTCGAGGTGGAGGTGACGCCCGGTCCCGTCTCGTTTCTTTATCAATCGGCGCAGCGCGTCGTCACGTGGCTTCCGCCGGGTGAGACCACCGACGCCAAGATGAAGACCCTGTTCATCCTGATGATGGGCGTGCTCGCCCTCGGCATCGTCGGCGCGGTCTGCCGCTTCTTCGGAGAGTACCTGATCTCTCTGGTCGCCGGCCGAACCGTCCTTGTGTTGCGCCGGCGGATGTACGAGCGCACGCTCCAACTTCCTGTTTCACGCTTCGCCACCCACGGTGTCAGCGACCTGATCAGCCGGTTCGTCCAGGACAGTCAGGATATCTATCGCGGTCTGACCTTCGTCTTCGCCAAGTCGTTGCGCGAACCGCTCAAGGCCATCTTCGTCTTCGCCGTCGCGATGATCATCGATTGGCGCATCACCCTCATCGCCGTGATCGGCGCGCCGCTGGCGGGCCTGCTCATCCGAAAGTTCGGCCGACTCATCCGAAAGGCCAATCGTCGGCTCCTCGCCGACTACGGTCGCATGCTGGCCGCCCTCGAAGGCGCGCTGACCGGCATCCGCGTCGTCAAAGGCTACGCGATGGAGCGGCACGAACGAAGACACCTCGCCGCCGTCGACCAGCAGATCCTCAAGCAGCAATTGAAGATCGCCAGAACCGAGGCGATGTCCAGCCCGATCTTCGAAACCGTCGGGCGCATCGCCGCCACCATTGCCATCCTCTATTTCGCCCACCTCATGTTCGAGGGGTCGATGACCTTCTCCAAATTCGGAACACTCGGGGCATGCATGGCCGGCATGTTCGACCCCGTGCGCAAGATGTCCTCGTTCTACAACCGAATGCAGCGGGCCAACGCCGCGCTCGATCGCGTCTTCGAGGTCATTGACATGCCCATCCAGGTCGAGGACGACCACGACAAGCCCGCGCTGCCCCCTCTGAGCGACCGGATCGAATTCCGCAACATCGTCTTCACCTACCCCGGCGCCGATAAACCGGCTCTGGACGGCGTCGATCTCGTCATCCGGCGCGGCGAGCGCGTCGCCTTCGTCGGGCCCAACGGCGCGGGCAAGACCACATTCGCCTCGCTGCTGATGCGGTTCTTCGATCCCGATTCGGGGCAGGTTCTCTTCGACGGCCGCGATCTGCGCGAGTTCTCGCTCGCATCGCTCCGCCGGCAGATGAGCCTGATTACCCAGGAAACCATCATCTTCGCCGATACGATCGCCAACAACATCGCCTATGGGGATGAGCGCGTGCTGCGGCGGAGCGTCCTTCAGCGCCGGCATCCGGAGAGAAACTACCACTTCGAAGACGATCTCCGGCGCATTGTCCAGGCTGCGGAGGCTGCCTTCGCCGATGAGTTCATTCGCGAGAAGCCGCAAGGCTACGACACCTATGTCGGCGAACACGGCGCGACCCTCTCCGGAGGACAGCGCCAACGCATGGCCATCGCACGCGCGATCCTCCGCAACGCGCCGATCTTCATCTTCGACGAGGCCACCAGCCAAATCGACGCCGACAGCGAGAACAAGATTCACGACGCCGTCGAGCGGTTCCTCAAGGGCCGCACCGCCCTCATCATCGCTCACCGCTTCTCCACCATCCTCCAGGCGGATCGCATCGTCGTCATGGACCGCGGACGCATCGTCGATCAGGGGCCGCACGAAGACCTCATCCGGCGATGCAAACTCTATCAGTCGCTTTACGGCAGCCAGATCATTCGGGATGAATCGCATCCGGACGCGGCCCCGGGCGGCGCAAATGAAGACAGCGACGAAGCCGGACCGTCCGCCCGAGACGACGAAGAAAAGGGTGACGCCGCCGGCCGTGTCGCGCCTGCCGCCGGCCAGGGATAGAAGCTGTCTGCGGGGAAGGCGGCGGGCGGTCTCGATCCGTCACGGCGCGATGGGAAACGCCCCGCGATCGACCACCCCCCGGTTGGCGCGTCGTCTCACTCCCGACGGAGCAAGACCAGGGTGATGTCGTCCGGGTGCTCGCCCCCGCTGAGAAACTCCGTCAGGTCGGCCGCGAACTCGCTGAGCACCTGACCCGGCACCGCGCCGACGCCGTCGCACAAGGCCTCGTCCACCCCGTCCTTGCCGAACACCGCGCCCTCCGCGCTGCGTGCCGCGTCGACGCCGTCTGTGATCACTGCGAGTGACTGGCCGTGCTCCAGCTCCAGCGTTCTTGACTCGAATGCCGGGCTCCGGGTCTGGCAGATCGACGGCGCCTCGTCCGTCGGCACGGGCTCGCACTCCCCCTCCGCGGTCACCCGCGCGAGCCGGACCCGCGTGCCCGCGGTACATAACCGGACCCGGCCGCTCTTCGGGCAGACCCAGGCGGCCGCAAGGTCGATGGCGTTGCCCGACTCGGGAACGTACAGCATCCAGTTGAGCGCGCGAGCAAACAGGTGCGGCGCTTCGGAATACAACGCCGCAGAGCGGAAGGCGGCCCGAAGTTCGGCGAAAAACATCGGCAGGGCCTGAAGCTCCACCCGGAGCTTCGCCACGATGATCGCCGCCGTCTTGTCGCGCAATTGGGCGATGTCATAAAAATCGCAGCAGTGGGTCGAGCCCATGTGGCGATAGGCCGCCACCTGAAGCTCCGGCCACTTCGGCAGGGCGCTGAGGGTGATCGCGTCCTGCGTGCTCCGGGCGATCGTCAATTCGGTCCGAACCGTCTCCCGGCGAACCATCATCGACTGGCGCAGCACCTTCTCGATCGGCGGGCCGGCGCAACTGGCCATCGCCCGAAAGGTGTTGAGCCGGTCGGAGTCGTACGGCGCGTCTCCCTGATCGTTTTCGACGTAGAGCATTCCGATGGTGCCGGCCTGGCCCAGCAGGGGCACCGCCATGGCTGATCCCACCCCTTCGGTCGGCGCGCTCGGAACGCAGAGGTGTTGCGCATGCTCCATACACCGCGGCTGAGTCGTTTCCGAGAAGGACGGCCTCGCGCACGGTTTGCCGTTGCGTGCCAGGCCCAACGTCCAGTCAAAGTCGCCGCGTTCGCCCTTTCGAAGTCCAATCCATCCTCGGTGGGCCTCGAACGTGCGGAGCATCGCCCGGAGTGTCGGTGTCAGTGTGTCCGCCGCCGACTCGAGCTGGCTGAGTCGCATGGCCAGCAGCGTCATCTGCTCGAGCTGCTCGCGGGAGACCGACATCGGATCGCCCTCTTTGAGGATCAGGGTTCCCAGTGGCAGGGTCTTGCCGTGGGCCTTCGTAAGGGCGAGCAGCCGTTCATGCCGCAACTCTTCGCGCGTCTTGTTGGATTCCGTGAAGAAGCGGATGGAGAAGGGACCCATCTCGATCTCATCCGCGTGCCGAAGCTTGGCCCGGGTCTTCTGGATCGCGCGGTTGAGACACGTGGGCGTCGACAGATCGAGCACCTCCAGCCACCAGATCCCGTCGTCGTCCTGGACCAGACGGGCTTGGTGCGCTCCCAGGCGGGGATCGGGCAGGTGCACGTTGCACGCGGGGTCCGAGCCGACCGTGATCGTGCCGCTCGCCATGCGGATCGTGTTGCGCAGACGCCGATTCTCGAGAATCATCAGGTGCATCGTTGCTCGCCCGTCGTCGCCCGATTCAGGCCGTCGCCGAGACAGAAATGATCGTCCTCGTGCATACTATCATACGCCCACCGGCCGGCGTAGCAAAGGCGCTCCTCCCGTTTGCGGCCCTCTTGCTGGTGCCGCGCCGGGTCACCCGGTCTCCCCATTGCGGGTGCTCGCTAGAACGACAGCATCCGTTGCCCGGTTCGGCCGGCCGCCCCCCGGCTCTGCCGTTTGGCGGATCATACATCCACTCGCTGCTGCCCACGCTCCAGAAGTGCGTCCTGGAGCCGTGGTGGCACAGGCGTCCTGCCTGTGTACGCACCGCCGAGACGGCGGTGCCGCAGGACTCTTGGGACGCACCCTAAGCCGACGCGCCGCTGTAGTGCCGAAGACCGTACCGCCAGAATCGACTCGCCGCCAGGAGCGACACGACCGCAATCAGGCCGGCGTAGAGCGGCGCGCCGGGGGGAACTCCGATCGACGGATCCCCGAACAGGCTGCCCGCCGGAAACGTCGTGATAAACGCCAGCGGCAGCACGAACGTCAGCGTCCAGCGAATCCACGGCCGATAGATGACGATGGGGAAGCGGCCCGCCTCGAACACATTCCAGAAGACCATCTCGATGTTCTGAATGCGCACGAACCAGAAGCACAGCGTCGCGAGCATCAGCCAGATCGAATAGACGATCACGAAACCCGCCGCGAGCATCGCAATGAAAACCAAGACCTGCCCGGGACCGACCCGGCTCTGAATGCTGACGCATCCCCAGACCACGGCGGTCGCGCCGAGGATCACATCGGCGATGCGCCAGAAGACGAACTCCCGGATGCTGACGAGAAACTGGGCGTTCACCGGTTGCAGGAGGACGAAATCCAGCGTCCCCTCGCGGATGTCCGTGAGCAATCGGTGCATGTTGGGTACGATGCTGATGCGGATCCCGCCGGCGATGATCCGAAAAACACCGACCAGAACGAGCATGTGCTGCCACTCCCAGCCGCGCAGCGTCTGGGTGTTTGAAAAGATCGTCCAGATGGCGATGAGTTCCGCGAAGAGATGAACCAACGACACGAAGAACCGCACCGCGAAATCGAACCGGTAGGCGGCAAAGTTCTGAACGCTGACGCGGGCAAACAGAAACATCAGGCTGCAGGCTCGAATCATGGTCCCACCTATCCGCTGACCGCGGTGTAACGCTTCACGGCCGCGCTCCAGAGAAACCGAAACAACACGACGGCCGATACGAACCAGATCAACTGCGTCCCGAGGCCCGCCAGCGCCTCGGCGGGGCTGTGAATCCGCCCGATCAGCAGCTCGGTCGGGAAAGCGAACATCCATCGAAAAGGTTGATACAGCGCGATCGTCGCAAGCGGTTCGGGCAGCGCATTCAGCGGCGCGAACCGACCTCCCAGGATCATCCCCAGCCCCATGTAGACCTCGCCCACCCCGTCCAGCTTCGTCACCCAGAACGCGATCAGCGACACGGTGTAACTCATGATGTAATTCAACGCCCCGCCCAGAAAGACCGCCGCCAGTCCCAGGCCCCATTGCCAGGGCTCGGCCTCGAATCGCGGCCGAACGAACCAGGCGAACAGGCACCACATCGGCACGACAAAAACGAGCGTCGTGATTTTGTAGGCCACGTTCTCCGCGAGGGACTTCCAGAGCGGCAGGATCGGCTGCAGCAGCAGCGGCGAAAGCCGACCGCTTCGCACGTTGTAGCCCATCTGATACACGTCCCACGCCACCGAAACGTGCCCGACGACCATCATGGCGAAGTAGTAGGCCGCAAACCCGCCCTGATCCAGCCCGGCGATCACACCCCCCTCGCTCCCGTCCGCCGCCGCGCTCCACATCGCGTACAGCACCGCCGGGCTGACGATCCCCCAGATCGACCAGAGCAGAATCTCCCCCCGGTATTGCAGCATGACCCCGATCTCGGCCCGGAGATGCGCCAGCAATGCCCGGAGAATCCGACTCACGACGGGGTGTCCTGCCCAACCGGCTCGCGCGGGGCCGCGGGGGCTTCTTCGATCCCGCGGCTCCCGAAAACCTGGGCGATGACGTCCTCGATCGGCGGGTCTTCAATGGTCAGGTCGAGCACCGGCAACTCGGTCAGAAGCCGCGCCGTCGCCGACGCCGCCTGACCCTTGGGAACGCGGAGAACGATCTTGCGCGGCTCCGTCGACAACACCTCGCCCAACGCGCTCGGGTCGTAGCCGTCCAGCTCCCGGTCCAGATCGATCTGGATCACCTTGTACGGCGCGAGCCTCGCGGAAAGATCGGCCAACGAACCGTCGAACAGGATGCGGCCGTGGTCGATGACGATGATCCGCTCACACAACGCCGTGACGTCGGCCATGTAATGGCTCGTAAGGATGACGGTCGCGCCGAATCGACGGTTGTAGTCCGCGATGAACGCGCGGATCCGCGCCTGCATCTCGATGTCCACACCGATCGTCGGCTCATCCAGGAACAGCACGCCCGGTCGATGCAGCAGCGAGATGCAAATCTCGCACTTCATCCGCTCCCCGAGGGACAGCGTCCGCACCTGTTTCTTGAGGACCCCTCCAAGGTCCAGCAGCCCCACCAGTTCGTCGAGCGTCTCCCGGTACTGCGCCTTGGACAGCCCGTAGACCGCCGCGTGAACGAGAAACGAGTCCATGGCCGGCAGGTCCCAACTCAGTTGCGACCGCTGGCCCATCAACATGCTGATCTTGCGGAGGTAGGCCGGCTCCCGCCGCCAGGGGACGTGCCCCAGCACCCGTGCCTCGCCCGAGGTCGGATGGAGCAGACCGGCCAACATCTTCAACGTCGTCGTCTTCCCGGCCCCGTTGGGACCGAGGAACCCGACGATCTCGCCCGCGTCGACGTGGAACCGCACGTGGTCGACGGCGTGCACCGCTCGAACCGTGCGGTGAAAGACGCTCCCGATCGACGCCCAGAATCCACCCTCGCGTTCGGGCACGCGGAACGTCTTGCTCAGGTCGTGAACTTCAATCTGCGGCATGGCGGCTACCCGGTAGTGTAGGGCGCCGCCGCCGCCGTGGCGAAGGCATCCGCCGAAGCCCGGCCGGTGCCGAGCCCTGGGCGCAACTTCCCCGCGCCGCATCGGTCCGCGGTTCTTCGAGAGACGATTGGGTTGAATGGCATTCGACGACAGAGCCCGTCAGACCCCGCCGATGGCCGTTGGGCGATCGATCAGCGGTCGCGACCGTAGCCGCCTCGTCCGCCGCCGCCGCCACCGCCGCCGTAGCCGCCTCGTCCACGTCCGCCGCCGCCGCCGGACCCGGAGCGGCGCTCCTCGCGGGGGCGCGCTTCGTTGACGCGGAGGCTGCGGCCGTCCAGGTCGTGGCCGTTCAGGGCCTCGATCGCCGCGGCGGCCTCGCCGTCATCGGCCATCTCCACAAAACCGAACCCGCGCGACTCGCCGCTGTAACGGTCCTTGATGACCGATGCGGAGGTGACGGTTCCGTGTTGTGAGAAAAGCGTCCTGAGCGCTTCGTCATCCGTCTGGTAGGACAGGTTCCCGACATAAATGTTCTTCGCCACGACTCATGCTCCAACTAACGCGAACAACTCTTACCGTTGCCCCGGCCCCGCGACCCAACGTCGCGGAAACTCGTGACCGGGATCAACGCATCAACGCTTTCCTGGAGATTGGTCGCAGCCGAAAGGGGCAGAGCCGCCGTCGTCGGGACGATCCAGAACCGGAATGCGCACCCTATAAGTCTAAGATCGCCCCATCGATCCTGCAAGCATGAACCGCGGCCTCCTGATCCGGAGCTCCGGTCGCGGAATCCGCCATCGGAACCGGCCCCTGAAGCAGGTTCCGAATGCGGCAATGCGGAGCCGTGCCGACGTCGGGAGCCCCCGGCGGCAACCAGGCGATGCCAACGCCGCTTTCCCGAGCTTGGCCTGGACAGGTCGCCATAACGTTATATTAGTAAATGAGTTGTGCTTGATTCTCGAAGTGGTGTCACCGCCCGGCTCCGCCGTTTGGCGGACGATTCGCTTATCACGGTGTCACCCGAGTCCTCAGTCGATCGGACGGTAATAATGGTCCCGCTTCTGCGGCCGCCAGCCGGCGTCCGTGATGAGCCGCCGGATGTCCGCCTCGGCGAGGCGAAACGTCGTCCCCGCCGCGCTGACGACGTTCTCCTCCATCATCACCGAACCCATGTCGTTGGCTCCGAAGAACAGGGCGAGTTGACCGATCTTCGGCCCCATCGTCACCCAGCTCGATTGGATGTTGGGAATGTTGTCCAGGAAGAGCCGGCTGATCGCGAGCATGGCCAGGTATTCATGCGCATCGGCCAGCAGCAGGTGGTTTCCGTCATTGAGCAGGTGCTGTCCGTTCGGTGTTCGCCGCGCGCCCGCGGTCGGAAGCGGCTTGGTCCTTCCCAACGGCGTGTTTTCCGGTTGAAAGGTCCAGCAGATGTAGGCGCCGAAGCCGCCGCCGTTGCCGCGGGCCAGCGCCTCATCCTGCAGGTCGCGGAGCAGCCGAAGATGCTCGAAACGCTCCTCCACCGTCTCGATGTGCCCGAACATCATCGTGCAGCTTGTGGTCATGCCCAGGATGTGGCACTGTCGCATGACCTCGAGCCACTCGGCCGTGAGCGTCTTGCCCTGGCCGATCTTCCGGCGGACCCGGTCCGACAGAATCTCGCCGCCGCCGCCCGGCACGCTGTCCAGGCCGGCCTCCTGCAATCGCGCCAGAACATCGTGGATCGACAGGCCGAAGACCCGGTGAAACGCGAAGATCTCCGGAGGGCTGAAGGCATGGACGTGGACCTGCGGAAAACGCTGCTTGATGAACCGCATCAGGTCGAGGTACCACGCAAACGGCAGGCCGACCGACCCGTCCGCCGGAACCAGCCCGCCCTGCATGAGCACCTGCGTGCCGCCGATCGTGATGAGCTCCTCGATCTTCCGGCCGATCTCGTCATAACTCAGCGTATAGCCCGCCGGCAGGTCGCGCCGGCCGGAGTTCATCTCGGGCGGGTCGGCCTTGAAATTGCAGAAAATGCACCGCGCCGTGCACCAGTTGGCGTAGTTGATGTTGCGGTCAACGACGTAGGTGCGCGTCTCCTCCGGATGCAGCCGTTCGGTGATCTCCAGCGCCCGGCGACCGAGCGCGTGAATCGGCCACTCGAAGTACGCCTCGCGCAGATCGTCGACCGTCGGTCGCGGTGTCGTCGAAGCTGTCGCCGTGGAAGAAGGCATCGGGGGGGCTTTTTCAAGGCAGGAGGCCGTGCTCGATCGCAAGCCGGAAGAATCGATCCATGCCGCTGCGCATCGCGTCGGTCAGCGTGAACTTGAGCGCGCTACACAGGTAATGAACCGCCGCGGCCTCGGGCCAGCCATGGGCCGGAGCCGCCTCGCGCGCGATCCGCTCCGCGTCGGCCTGTCCGCGGTCTCTGGCCTCGGCGAGCAGAACAGCCAACCGCTCGAAATCGCGATCGGCCCGACCGCACCAGGCGGCGAACACAAACGGCAGGCCGGTGTGGTACTTCCACGCCGCCCCGAGATCGACCTCGAATCCGAAGCCGGTCGGCGCGTTGTTCACGACCTTGTCGCCGATCAGCAGCACCGCCTCGACTTCTTCCAGCGTGGCCGGGTCGTCCGGTCGCCACTCGGCGAGTTCAAGCTCGCGATCGTAAAGCGTGCGCCAGATCAACTGGGCCAGGATGATCGAGGTGTGTGAATCGCCATCGACGTGCAGCAGCGAGATCTTGTCGGCGGGCCGCTTCGCGAAGACCCGAACCGTCATCGTTTCGCCGTCGCACCCGATACACGCGTCTGAAACGATCTGGAGCGACGCCCGCTCCCGCCAGTAGTCCACCACGGGCAACAGGGCCACGTCGCACCGGTCTTCGCGCAGCAGCGGGGCCAAGGCCGAAGGCACCGCGGGTTCCAGCCGCGCCTCGGGCCGGTCCTCGAACGCTTCGCACAGCGGTCGCGCGTTCAAGTACGATACCACGCCCAGCCGGTAGGGCCGCGCCTTCGTGCCGGCCGGCGCCGCGCCGGAGCGTGAGGCCGCGGGCTCGAGATGTTCCAACTTCTGCGGATTCATGATTCAACCGATCGGCCATTATAGGCCCCGCGCGGTCGGCGACCACCCTCGCGGAGCGGTTTGTCGACGGTTTCGTACGAATTGAAAACAGGACCAGTCCGGGCCGAGAATCGGGCAACCGGCGATTGTACAAGTACCACGGGGGCGATGGCCCGGTTGTTGCCCCTCCGCCCGGTTTTGCCGTTTGGCGGATCAACGCGTAACCTTGATCCCGTTCGACGCTGCGCCGGGCGATGGCAGTGGAATAAGAAATGGTTTCAATACCTTGGCGAGCCGCGGGCTTCAGCCCGCCCGGTGCACCAGGTGGCGAGTGATGAAACAGCCCCGGGGGCCGATGCGGTAGAATGATTCCTATAATGACACGACGGGCTTTGCTTCGAGCGGACAGCCCCGTCGGCGGGCATTGACGAAACAAACCCTCCCTCTTCAGGAGCGCACGAGCATGGACGAAACCGGAACTCAACAAAACATGCTGCAACTCGGCCTGATCGGCATCTTCTTCGATTTCGTCACCCTGTTCATGAACTTCGTGACAGGCGTGATTGTCCCCAATGTGGTCACGCCGCTCATCAGCGGCCTGCTCAGCCTCTTCACCCTCAATCCCAACCCGCCCGTGTAGCACAAACCCACACACGCCGCTCACCGCCGTTTCTTGCCTCGGGAATCCCGATCGCCTACGATCAGTTTGCCTGAGGGGGGGGGGAATCGCCTCGCCTGCACCGCGGCCACACTCCCGGCGGCGTGGCATGAGACGGAGAGGGGAATCGTGTCATTCAAAACCGCCGTTCTCGGACTCCTGGGGTCCGTCTGGTCCGCGGGCGTCCTCCTCGCGGCCCCCCCGATCCCAGGTGGCGACGCGCCGCGCGGGGTGACCGGCGGCGACATGACCTTCTGCGAACTGTTCGACTTCTTCCAATACGGTCGTGAGGCCGACATCGTCGGCCTCGCCGTCGGCACCACCTCCTGGAACATCGGCTCCGCCGATCTGATGTGGTTCGGTTCCCCCGCCGCCGAACACCCCTTCATCGCGATGAATCTCTATCGCCTCCAGGACGACCGCTTCGAGCAGATCGGCCAGTCCTGGGTCAAGCACGGCTTCTTCGCCCTCGACGACACCCAGTGCGGCGGCACCTGCACCTTTGAGTCCGGCCACGCCCTCGGCAACTGGCTTGGCATGGGCTGCACCGATACCTACAGCTCCCCGCTCAACGCGAACCAGAGCGGCCTCGGCCCCCGTTACGAGATCAACCCGTGGACCGGCGGCTGGTCCTTCACCGGCTCGCACTTCGACCTCGGCGGCCCGCCGCACACCAACGTCTCCCATCGCCTCCAGGTCCACGACGCCGACCTCGACCCCGCGCTGAATCCCGGCGCCGCCTACTTCGTCGAGGCCTACTACGTCATGAGCGACGACATCGACGTGATGAACAGCGCTTCATGGAAGCCCGTCACCGTCTCCGGCGCGTCCGGCGGCCTCTGGACCTTCACCACGAGCGATCGCTTCACCCCGCCCACGATCGGCTTCGCGATCGATGCCTGGGCCGGCGCCGCACAGACCCTCTTCGCCCAGCAGGTTCCGCCGATCGAGTTCGTCTCGCCCGACGGCCGCTGCATCCTGGCCGCCAAGGCCACGCCGCTGGCCGGCGCCTATTGGCGATACGAGTATGCCCTGCTCAACATCGACATGGACCGTCAGGTCGGCTCGATCCAGATCCCCATCTCCGGCAGCGCCATGGTCGCCAATCTTGGTTTTCATGCCGTCGAGCATCACGACGAGCCCGTCAACGCTCCCGGCGGCGTACCGATCGACAACGCCCCCTGGAACGACTCGGTCGGCAGTCTCCTCTGCCTCTCGGGCGGCATCAACACCATCACCTGGTCCACCACCACCAACCCCCTGCGCTGGGGCACCCTCTACAACTTCCGGTTCGACGCCAACGTCCCGCCGGTCAACAACGCCCAGATCACCCTCGGTCTTTTCAAACCCGGTTCGCCCGCGCAGATCACCGCCGCCGCCCTCGGTCCGTCGCTCGCCCCGGCCGATTGCGACCAGAACGGCATCCCCGACTGCGAGGAAATCGCCCTCGATCCCGGCCTCGACTGCGACGGCAATGCCGTCCTCGACATCTGCGATCCGAACTGCGACGGCGTCGGACCGCCCGATGCCTGCGTCATCGCGGCCTGCCTCGGCGATCCCGCCTGCGCCGACTGCAACGGCAACGCCGTCCCCGACGGATGCGATCTCGCCGGTTTCAGCAGCGATTGCAACGGCAACGCCATCCCCGACGAATGCGAGGTGCCCCCGATCGGCGCCGGCCTCGACTGCAACGCCAATCTCATCCCGGACGCCTGCGAGGTCCCGCCGCTCGGCGCCGGGCCCGACTGCAACACCAACGGCATCCCCGATGATTGCGAGGTCCCGCCCATCGGCGCCGGGCCGGACTGCAACACCAACGGCGTCCCCGATGTCTGCGAGGCCGACTGCAACCTCAACGGCACGCCCGATGACTGCGAACTGCCCGCCTGCCCGGCCATCCTCGCGGGCGACATGGATTGCAGCGGTGTCGTCGACACCGGCGACCTGCCGGAGTTCCTCGACTATGTGCTCTCCGGCTCGCCCTCCTGTCGGGCCGATCTGAATCACGACCTGCTCGTCGACGGCCTCGACGTTCAATGCTTCATCGACAGCGCCGTTAACGCCTCGCCCTGCCCCTGACCCCCGCGCGCCCCGCTTGCCGTTCGGCGGATCGCGGGCCGCCGGTATGATGCGCCCATGCGAATCCACATCGACGAGGCCGTCCCCGGCGCCGCCGATCTCTTCTCCCGGCTCGGCGACGTGACGCCGTTCCCCGGCCGGGTCCTCGATCCCGCCGCCCTGGCCGACGCCGACGCCCTGATCGTCCGCAGCGTGACCCGTGTGGACGCCGGCCTGCTGGCCGGGTCGCGCGTCCGCTTCGTCGGTTCGGCCACCGCCGGCACCGACCACGTCGACACCGATTGGTTGGCTCGGCGAAAGATCGCCTTCGCCGCGGCGCCGGGCGCGAATGCCCGGCCCGTTGCCGAATACGTTCTGGCGGCGATTCTGCTCCTCGCCCGGCGGCACGGTTTCGACCCCCGCGAGAAGACGCTGGGCGTCCTCGGCGTCGGCCGCGCCGGGTCGATCGTCGCCGACTGGGCGGCCTCGCTCGGCATGACCGTGCTGCGCTGCGATCCGCCGCGACAGGCCGCGGGGGACCCCGGCCCCTGGGTTTCGCCCGCCGAGCTCGCCGCGCGGAGCGACCTCGTCACCGTCCACGTCAGCCTGACCGATGCCGGCCCGCACGCGACGCGCGATCTGCTCTCCGCCGAGTGGTTCGCCGCGCTGAAGCCCGGCGCGATCCTCATCAACACCGCCCGCGGCGAGGTCGTCGACGAGGCCGCGCTGATCGGCGCCCTGCAAAGCGGCCGGTTGGCCGGCGCGGTCCTCGACGTCTGGCGGAACGAGCCGCGGCCCGCGGCCGAACTCGTCGAACGCTGCGACCTTGCGACGCCGCACCTGGCGGGCCATTCGCGGGAGGCGAAGCGTCGCGCCGCGGCGATCGTCTTCACCGCGCTCGCCGCGTGGATCGACCCCGAACGCGACGCCGCCGCCGACCTTCGCGCGGCGGGCTTTCCGGTTGTCTCGCCCGCGCGCGGCTCGGCTGGCCTGTCTGCGGCCGAAACCGACCCGTGGCACGGGCATCCTCCCCGCGGCCCCCACCGGCCGGAGGCCGGCGCCACGCCTGCCCACGGCGCTCACGGGCTGGAAGCCCGTGCCACACCAGCCCGCGGCACGTCTGGCGGCGGCGCGGATGCGTCGATCGGGCGGTCCGGCCTGCCCGCGGACCTCGCCGCCGCGGCCGATGCGCTCTGCGCCGTCTGCAACCTGGCCGATATAGACGCTCGTCTGCGCCGCGCCGTTGCGGCGGGGACGTTGCCCGCCGCGTTCGATGCCATCCGCGCCGCATTCGGCGAGCGGCGGGAGTGGGGGTGAGTTGTCAGTTGTCAGTTGTCAGTTATCAGTTATCAGTTGTCAGTTATCAGTTGTCAGTTGTCAGTTATCAGCCGTCAGCTATCGGCTGTCGGCGATTGGGTTCGGTTGTTGGGCATCGTCGGCTGGCCGGGGGCGCGGGGGGAAGCCGGCGCTCGGCTTGCCGTTTGGCGGAGCCTTTCCATAGAGAAGACTTGCTCGGCGTTCCTTGATGAGTGATTAGTTGTCAGTTTTCAGTTGTCAGTTATCAGTTATCAGCTGTCAGTTTTCAGTTTTGGGCCGTCAGGTGGCAGTGATCGGTTATCGGCCGACGGCCTTTGGAAGCCGGCGTTCAGCTTGCCGTCTGGCGGCCCGGGACGCGGCTCGGGGGCCGGGGCCCGGGGGATCGACCACAACCGTCTGTGCCACAAGTAGTTACAGCAGCAAAAAAATATCCGTTTCTCGCCGATTCTGCCCTTGAAATGCCCCGCGGGCTTCTGGTATCATCATTGGCAGGTCGGTGTGCGAGTCGGTCTCGCGCGCCGCCCGTGCAGTGTCCGGGCGCTTCCGGGCCCGTAAACACTGCAGGAGGCAGCACGGCTCGGTGCTGACGGCCTGTGTTGCCGGCTGATCGGTCCGGCTCGGTTTCGGAAGCGGCGCGTTGCAAGAGGCGCCCCTCCGCATCGAGCAGTGTGCGACCACGCGGTGTGCAAGAGCGCCGCAAGATCGCAGCGCCAAGGGTTGATTCGGCCGGCCGCGTCGGGTAGGATGCACGGGTCCGGTGCAAGAGGAGGAGAAAGCGAAGCAGGGGCGAGAATACGGTCTTCCGGGCGTACATTCTCGATTCACTGCGATGGGTCTCTTCCGGTGTGCGGTTGCGAACCGCGTCAGACGCGTCTCGAAACCGCGAGGACGGTCGAGGGTGTGCCTCACCGTCAGAAGGAAACAGACTGCAACAGATGGCGGCGGCTCAACGGTTCCGGTCAGCCGCGGCCGCCGGTCGAAGCAAGCAAGTGCGTCGCTTCGGCTGAAGTGAGAATCGAGACACGGGCTCGCGACACGTCGCGAGCGTCTCCCAACCTGTAGGAGCCATTAGGAAGATGAAAAAGACACTGACAGTATTGATGGCTGTCGCCGTGCTGGGGATGTTCACCCTGGCCGCCACGGCTCAGGATTCGATTTTCTATCTGGATGTCCGAGACAACTCGGCCAACCCCTTCCAGAGCATTGACACGCCGGTTGCGCCGTTTACCGTCGGCCA
>JBHHUY010000030.1:0-18029 GCA_046753965.1 Phycisphaerae bacterium | reverse complement strand
CGCGCGGGGCCGACGGACGCCGCCGTGATCCGGCCCCGCCTGGACTCCGCTCGCGGCATGGCGTTGAGCTGCGGACTCGCGCCCGAGATCGGCAACCGCGACCCCTATTGGATGGCCGTTTCGGCGATCGACGAGGCCGTACGAAACGTGGTCTGCGTCGGCGGCGACCCGCGCCGCGCGGCGATCCTCGACAACTTCTGCTGGCCCAGCTCGGAAGACCCCCGCGCACTCGGCGCGCTGGTCCGCGCCTGTCAGGCCTGTTACGACACGGCGACAGCTTATGGACTCCCGTTCATCAGCGGGAAGGATTCGTTGAACAACGTCTTCGCGATGAGCGAGGCCGAGGCGGCCCGGGTGCGCGAGGCGATCGCCAAACGGCGACATCGAGGGGAACCCGCAATCGAGTGGTCGACGGCGCGTGATCGCTGTCGGCTGTCGATCCCCTTCACGTTGCTCATCTCCGCCGTGGCGCTGGTGGACGACGTGGCGCGTTGCATCACGTCCCTGCCGCGCGTCGCGGAGGGCCAGACTGCAAACCTGCTTTTCGTCGGCTTCGATGCCGACGGCTGGGACGGCATCGAACTCGCGGCGGCGGCGCGGCTTCACCTCGCCGTCGCAGACTTGATTCGCGAGGGCGGCGCGCGGGCGGTCCACGACGTCAGCGACGGCGGCATCGCGGTGGCCGTGGCCGAGATGGCCTTCGGCGGCGACTTCGACGTGAATTATCACCTGCCTGCCGAGGGGCGCCTGTCTGATCCCTTTGCCCGGCCGCCGTCGGCCTATATCGTCCAGCCGGCCTGGGACCCCGACGCCGTTCGAGCGAGGTTCGAAGCAGTATCGGACCTGAGGATCGAACCCGTCGCCACGCTCGCGCCGTCCGGCCCCGACGGGCTGTTTCGATTCGTCCGGGGCAAGTCCGTCCTCGCAGAGGAGCCCATCAGCGCGCTGCGGCACGCCTGGCGGCAACCGCTCGACTGGTAGGATCGGACGCAGTGGTGTCCGGGACGCTCCGGGGAGACTTCGACACGGAAGGAACCGCACTCTCCGTCCGATAGTTCACGCCATGCGCGGAAAGTCGGGGGGCAGACGGGCTTTTCAAGTCGAAGCCCGGCTGAAGCCGGCGGCAAACGGCGACCTACTGGAAGTCGGCCCGATGATGCGCTCCGACGAGGCGCATGAACTCTCACGCCCATCGGCGCAGAAGGCCGTCCATGTCGCGAACCGTGCCGTCAGCGGGTATGCTATTGGTGTGCGTCCAACCTTTGGGCCGTCGTGTGGGACGGGCGTCCCGCCCGTGCACGCAGCACCGCCGAGACGGCCGTGCCGCAGCGCCTCCAGGACGCGCGCCTAGCAGGGAGAATCGAACCATGACCGAGCATGAGGGCAGCTTGTTCGGAGGATCCAAGCGCAAGGGCCGCCGCGTCATCGTGACCGGACAGGTCGGGGTGGACAAGAAGCCCTTCCTGGAGAAGGTCCGCACGATCGCCGCCGAGCGCGGGCACGCGGTCACGCTCAGCAATGTCGGCGACCTGATGTACGCCGAAGCGCCGGACATCGTTCGCGGCCGGATTCTCGATCTGCCGCGAACACGGCTCAACACCCTGCGGCGGGCCGTCTTCAAGGACATTCTCGCAACGGCCGAGCGGGTTGACCACATCATCGTTAACACGCACGCGACATTCCGCTGGAAACACGGGTTGTTCGAGGCCTTCGACTTCGACCACATGCAGGCCTTCGACGCCGACCTCTACGTCACGCTCGTCGACAACGTCGACGCGATCCACGAGCGGCTGCTCCGCGAGCATGACGTACCCCACACATTGAAGGACATCATGGTCTGGCGCGAAGAGGAAATCCTCGCCACGCAGATTCTCGCCCACGCGATCGGCGACCACGGGCGCGACTACGTCCTCGCCCGCGGCCACGAGGGCGACACGGCGGAATCGCTCGTCCGACTGATGTTTGAGCCGGACACAAAGAAGATTTATCCCAGCTTCCCCATGTCGCACGTCATGGACATGCCCGACGTCCTCGCCGAGATCGACGCCTTCCGCGCCACCTTGGCCGACAACTTCATCTGTTTCGATCCGGGCGATCTCGACGAGAAACGACTGCTGTTCGAAGCGGGCGAGGCGACGAAGCAGGGCAAGACGACCATCACCCTGCGCGTGAACGGACGCGACCTCGCGTTCAACGTCGCGGATGTCACGGGCGTGGCGCGCGACATCGACGGGCAGATCTATGCCCGGGACTTCAAGCTGATCGACCAATCCGACATGATCGTCAGCTACATTCCCGAATTGCCGGGCGGGATTCCGGGGCTTTCAAGCGGCGTCGAACGCGAACTGCAGCACGCCTTCGAAGGCACCAAGGAAGTCTATGTGATCTGGCGTCCCCGGAAAGACCCCTCGCCGTTCGTGACCGAGACGGCCACCAAGGTTTTCAGGACGGTCGAAGCATTGTTCGAGCATTTCCAGCAGCGGAACTACCTGGGAGACTATCAACTCAACCTCCGCCGTTCCGCCCCGTCCGACCGGGGGCGATTCGGGTAGATCGTGGCGGTCGCATCGCTCGCCGTCGATCCGGTCGGCGAAGCGCGGATTCAATCGCGGCTCCGTCTCACGACTGGCGCGCGGCGCGGCGCCGGGCGCGAAACCGTTCGGTCGGGTCCAGCAGCCGCTTTCGCATCCGGCACCGGCCCGGCGTCACCTCGACCCACTCGTCTTCCTCGATGTACTCGAGCATGGCTTCGAGCGAAAGCTCGCGGGCCGGCTTGAGCACCACCGTCTTGTCGGCCGACGCCGCGCGGACGTTGGTCTGCTTCTTTCTCCGGCAGACGTTGACCTCGATGTCGTCGTCCTTGCAGTGTTCGCCGACCACCTGGCCGCGATAGACCTCGTCGCCGGGCCGAACAAACATCGTCCCGCGATCCGAAAACCCCTGAAGGGCATAGGCCGTCACCCGACCCGTCTCGTTGGCGACCATCGCGCCGTTCGAGCGGCCCGGAATCGAGCCGCGAATGTGTTCATACTCGTAGAAGGTATGGTGCATGACGGCCTCGCCGCGCGTGGCGTTCATCATCCGCGTGCGCATGCCGATCAGGCCGCGAGCCGGAATGGTGAACTCCAGATGGCAGAGGTTGTCGCGCGTCTCCATCTTCACCATCTCCGCGCGACGCGCGCCTGCCAGTTCAATGACGGCGCCGGAGGCCGAGGCCGGCACATCGACGACCAGGTACTCGATCGGCTCGCATTTCTTGCCGTCGATCTCGCGATAGATCACCTTCGGCTTGCCGACCATCAACTCGTATCCCTCGCGGCGCATCGTCTCGATCAGGACGCCCAGGTGCAGCAGCCCTCGGCCCGAGACCCTGAACAGGTCCTTCTGGGGCAGGTCCTCGACGGACAGGGCCACGTTCGACTGAAGTTCCTTCATGAGGCGATCCCGGATGTGCCGCGTCGTGAGGAACTTCCCCTCGCGGCCCGCGAACGGCGACGTGTTGATGCTGAAGATCATCGTGAGCGTCGGCTCGTCGATCGTGATGATCGGCAGCGGCTGAGGCCGTTCGAGGTCGGCGATCGTGTCGCCGATGCCGATCTCCTCGATGCTGGTGATCGCCACGATGTCGCCCGCCGGGGCCTGCCTGGTTTTCTTCCGGCCGAGCCCCTCGAAGGTCAACAACTCGTCGATGGTCTCCTCATGTCGGCGGCCGGTCCGGGAAATGACCATCACCTTCTGACCGGCTTCGATCCGACCGGCGAAGACGCGACCGATCCCGATCCGCCCGACGTAATCGCTGTAGTCCAGCGTCGTCACGAGCATCTGGAGCGGGGCATCCGCGTCGCCGCTCGGCGCCGGAACGCTCCGGACGATCTCGTCCAGTAGTGCGAGGATGTCCTGCTCGGTCCCCTGCCGATCGCGCCGGGCATAGCCTTCCTTCGCACTGGTATAGAGCACGGGGAACTCCAGCGCGGCGTCGTCCGCGCCGAGATCGATGAACAGATCGAAGACCTCGTCGAGGACTTCGTCCGGCCGCGCGTCGGCGCGATCGACCTTGTTGATCACCACGATCGGCCTGAGGTGATACTCGAACGCCTTGGACAAGACGTACCGCGTCTGCGGCATCGGTCCCTCAAAGGCGTCGACGACGACGAGGCAGCCGTCGGCCATCTTGAGGACGCGTTCGACCTCGCCGCCGAAGTCGGCGTGGCCCGGCGTATCGATCAGGTTGATTTTGAAGTCCTTCCACCGGATCGCGCAGTTCTTGGCGAAGATGGTGATCCCCCGCTCGCGCTCCTGCGGATTGCTGTCCAGGATGAGGTCCTGCCGCAGCGTCCCCTCTCGGAACATCCCGGACTGCCGAAGCAGGCAGTCGACGAGTGACGTCTTACCGTGATCCACATGCGCAATGACGGCCAGGTTTCGGATTTCCATTGTAGATTCGTTCGGAAGCTTTCTCGGGTTGGCCGACGGGCGCCCCGTCCGCCGGACCATCTTACCGGCTCGCGCCGAGAGCGACAGTCCCCATTCCATGCGGGCGGCGTGCGGAGGAAGGCGGACCCCGTATAATGGCGGGCCGTTTACGAAGACCCGTCGACGAACCCGGAGGTTGACATGCCGAAGCCATCGACCGACGACACACGCCGGAAGTTCCTCTCCGAGACCGGCAAGCTCGCCCTCGCCGCCGGCGCGGCGACGGCCGCCGTCCAGGTCGCCGATTCACCGGCCAAGGCGGAGCCCCCCGTCCCCCGGAGGCGCGCGGGCAAGCAGATTATCGGCGGCAGCCCCAGCCGGTCCTACTCGCGCGCCGTCCGGCTGGATCAGACGATCTGGGTCTCCGGTTGTGTCGGCACCGATGCCAAGGGCGTGATGGGCCGGGACTTCGAGACCCAGGCGATGCAGACGATGCTGAATCTCAAGGACGCGGTCGAGCGGAGCGGCTCGTCGCTGCCGAACGTGCTGAAATGCACCTGTTTCCTCAAGAAGCTGGAGCACTTCGCCGCCTTCAACAAGATCTACGTGAAGTTTTTCCCCCACGAACCGCCCGCCCGATCGACGGTGATCGTCAAGGATCTCGTTGTTCCCGGCGCGCTGCTGGAAGTGGACTGCGTCTGCTGCATCGCATGATCCGGGCCGACCCTTGCGGCCGGCTCCGCGGAATGGGACGAAACCGTTATAATCCCCTTTGCGCCCTCGACCGGGCGCGGCTGACCGCGACCTCCGCGGCGCGCCCGCGATCAAGCGAGATACGGAGTCCGTCATGAACCCTGACTTGTCCATCGAGTTCTGCGGTGTGAAGGCCCCCAACCCCTTCTGGCTCGCCTCCGCTCCGCCGACCAACAGCGCCTACCAGGTCCGCCGCGCGTTTCAGGCCGGTTGGGGCGGTGCCGTCTGGAAAACGCTGAACCACGAACCGATCGTCAACGTCTCCAGCCGCTACGGCGCCGTCGACTATGACGGCCGCAAGGTGATGGGCCTGAACAACATCGAACTCATCACCGACCGGACGCTCGACGTCAACCTCGCCGAGATTCGCGAGATCAAGCAGGAGTTTCCCCACCATGCCCTGTGGGTTTCGCTCATGGTCGAGTCCAAGCGCGAAACCTGGCACGACATCGTCAAGCGAACCGAGGACACCGGCTGCGACGGGATCGAGCTCAACTTCGGCTGCCCCCACGGCATGTGCGAGCGCGGCATGGGCTCGGCCGTCGGGCAGGTCCCCGAATACACCGAGATGATCACCGCCTGGGTCAAGGAGGCGGCGACGATCCCGGTCATGGTGAAGCTCACGCCCAACATCACCGACATTCGCGCCATCGGTCGCGCCGCAAAGGCCGGCGGGGCCGACGCGATCTCGCTCATCAACACGATCAACTCCGTCATGGGCGTCGATCTGAATACCTTCGCCCCCAAGCCCCACGTGGCGGGCCTGGGCTCCCACGGCGGCTACTGCGGACCGGCGGTCAAGCCGATCGCCCTCAACATGGTCTCCTCGCTGGCCAACGATCCGGGCGTCGGCATCCCGATCAGCGGCATCGGCGGCATCCAAGCCTGGCAGGACGCGGTCGAGTTCATGCTGCTCGGCGCGGGCTCGGTGCAGGTGTGCACCGCCGTCATGCACTACGGCTTTCGGATCGTCGAACACATGATCAGCGGCCTGAAGAACTGGATGCGAGAGAAAGACTTCGGCACCTGCACGGATTTCATCGGCCAATCCGCCCGGCGCATCCGCGACTGGGGCGACCTCGACCTGGGCTACAAGGTCGTCGCCGAGATCGACCAGTCCAAGTGCATCCACTGCGGTCTCTGCCACATCGCCTGCGAGGACGGTTGTCATCAATCCATCAAGCTTGAACAGATGGAAGAGGACGCGTTCGTCCGATCGAACGGCCACGCCTATGTCCGCAGCGGCGACGTTCAGGTCCTGCCCGGCGCCGGCGCGGGATACGTCAATGTCCTGACCATCAATCAGGACACCTGCGTCGGCTGCAACATGTGTTCGCTCGTCTGCCCGGTCGAAGACTGCATCACGATGAAGGAAGTCGACAGCGGTCTGCCCTCGATGACCTGGAAGGACTATCAACGGAAACTTGCCGCGGGTGAAGTGTCGAAGATCGAACCGCCGCAACACGCCTGAGTGCGTCCGACACGCAGCGGGCAGGACGGGCCGCCGCGCCCGCGTGATCGATGAACGGTTCCGAACAACAGCCCGTCGCGCCGCCGATCCTCGCCCGCCCGCTGGTTCCCCCGCCACTGGCGAGGCCCGTCGTGTCGCCGCCGAGCTATCCCGGCTGCACCCTCACGCGGCGCCAGGCGGCGCTCGACCTCCTGCTGATCGTCGCCGCGTTGATTGTCGGCCAGCTTCTTCTCGCGACGATCGCGCTCTGGCTCATGGACGCGTTCCCCTCCGTCGGCGTGTTCGCCTTGAACCTCATCCTGGGCATCCTCACGCTGATCTCGGTCGGCCTCGTGCTCTATTGCCGACGTCAGCCGCCCGCCACGATCGGCCTGGGCCGGCCGAGGTGGCGCCGCACGCTCCTCGGCGTGCTCGCCGCTGTGCCCGCCTGCTACTGCGGCGCGCTGGCCTGCGTGGCGGCCTATCTGATGGCGACGGGCACCGACCTCGAAAGCCTGATGCGGGAGCGCGGAGAGTTCTTCGAGAAGATCCCCGATCTCTCGCTGGCGATGATGCTGCCCTTCACGTTGTTCGTGGGCCTGCATGAGGAAATCCTGTTTCGAGGATTCATCCTGACGCGGCTGAACGCGCTGTTCCGCTCGCCGGCGGCCGCGATTGTCGTCAGCAGCCTCGTGTTCGGCTCGCTCCATTTCTACCAGGGTCCCATCGGCGTTGTTCAAACGACCGCCGTCGGACTCATCCTCGCGATCCTCGTCACCGTCACGCGAACGCTCTGGCCCGCGATCCTTGCGCACACCCTTTTCGACACGATCGGCCTGATGCTCATTCCACTGCTGCGCGACCAGACGGGAGAGATCGCCGATGCGCTCACGACCGCGCCCGCCGGCTAAGGAGTCTGGCAAGAGCAAGGCAAACGTGCGATCCGCCAAACGGCAAAGCCGGCCGGCGCGTCCTACCCGGCAATCGACCATGTGATTCTCGCTCGATGCCTAAGTGCGGCCTCAGGCGCCGCCGCCCGGCGCATCCATCTCTCGAGCCAGGCGGCGCATCCGCCACGCGGCCCAAGCGAACCCCAATGTGCCCAAAAGCATCGGGACGGTGAACCCGCCGGTCAGCGAATAGAGCCAGACCCCGACCCCCTGGACCACGATGCCCCGCACGCCCACCAGCGTGCCGTGGACGGCCAGATAGTGCGGCGCCTTGGACGGCTCCGGCGCGAAGGCCACCGGCCCGAGGGTCCACGTCAGATGCACGCCCACCATCCCGACGGCGTACAGAACGGTGAACAGGCCCAGCCAGAACTCCGACGGCACCCACAACAGACCCAGCGGATAGATCGTCAGCCAGAGGAACGAGGCCGCCGCCAGACGGACCGCCCCCACCCGGTCGGCCAGCCGGCCCATCGGAACCAGCAGCAGAATCATCGTGACCTGGAGCGTCACGACCACCGAGCGGGCATAGCCGAAGTAGCCGAGCCCCAGCCGGTCGTTCGCCAGCAGGGGAACCAGCGCCGAGCAGATCATCCACCCGACGCCGTAGGACATGAAGGCGATCTCGTAGGCGGCGAAGCGCCGATCCGTCCGGAGAATGCGGCCCATGCCGCGCAGGGCCGACCACCAGGGCTCATCGCCGAGGCCCGACCGCGGCCGGCCCCCAAACCGCGCCGAGCCACCGATGCGTGCATAGAGCAACATGCTGCCGCCGAAGGCCAGTGCGGTCAGCGGCATGAAGAAGCGGTACCCCCGCGGATCGAGATCGGACCACTCGCCCATGATCCAGCCGGCCACAATCACACCCGTGAACTGTGCCGCCGCCACGAAACCGTACACCCTGCCGCGGACCTGATCGGGGTAACAGGCGCGGAGCAGATCGGCATTAATCGGCGAGAGCGCGGCCCCGCCGCCCGCGCCGGCGAACGCCGCGACCACCAGGCAGACCATGATCAGTCCCATGTCGTCGGCCAGGCCCATGAGGGCGAAGGGCGTGCAGGCGAGCGCGGAGACGACGAGAAGATAGACGTTGGTCGAAACCCGCGCGTAGAAGTGGTTCCAGAAGATGGTGAAGAACTGCATCACCGGCACGGCGGCCGTCAGGACCCAACTCTGCCAGTTTGCGGCGTCGAACTGCTTCCGCGCCAGAAACGGCAGAATCAGGACGAGCGCCTGCCCGACGCCCTGAAGCGAAACGCCGGCCAGGTGCAGGAACAGAATCCGGCGGACGTCGCCTCCGAGCGAACTGCCGGGCCGCTTCGGCAAGGAACCCTCCCCCCCCGGGTCACCCGTCCAACACGGACAATCGCACGAGATTCACCTCGCGTCCAAGGACGATGAGAATGTCGGACGCGTGCAGCACGTCGTCGGCTGAGGGCATGAAACTGAACTCGCCGCTCTGGGCCGACTTCTTCGCCAGGACGAGCAGATCGAACTCCTTGCGCAGATCGGACTCGCCCAGCGTCTTGCCCGCCAGGGCCTTGGGCAGGGCGACTTCCATGATCCGGTGATCCTCATGGAACGGGAAGTAGTCCAGCAGGGTCGGATAGGCCACGCGCCGCGCCGTGCGCTCGGCGGTCTCGCGTTCGGGGAAGATCACCTCGTGCGCCCCCACTGCCTTGAGTATCGTCGCGTGGTCCTCGCTGACCGACTTGGCGCGGATCTGGTTCACGCCGATCTGGCTGAGGTGCAGCGTGCAGATAATGCTCGGCTCCATGCTCTCGCCAAGGCTCACGATGGCCTCGTCCACGTTGGATGTCACGACGGCGTTGAGGGCATCGAAGTTCCGCGCGTCGCAGATGACAGCCTGCTGCACCTCGTCGCGCACCGCCGAGACGGCCTCCTCGTCCCGATCCATCGCCAGTACCTCGCAGTTCATGTGCGAGAGCTGACGCGACAGATGAGACCCGAACTGACCCAACCCGATCACCACAACCTGCTTCATGCCGCACCATCCCAACCCGGCCAAGCCGGCGGATACCGAATCGCAAAAGGAAGACGAACGGAAGACGCGTCCGTCGAATCCAACCACGCATGCGGCGACACCGGCTGACGGCCGGGGCCGCAAACCATGCCGTCGTTCCGGGGGACCTAACCCACCATCAGTCGTTCCTCAGGATAGCGAACGTGGGCAAACCCACGCTGCGAAACCACCATGGCGAACGTCAACGGACCGATCCGCCCCGCGAACATCGACAGGATAATCCAAATCCGGCTGCCGACCGACAGATTCGGCGTGACGCCCGTCGACAAACCCACCGTGCCGAAGGCGGAGACCTGCTCAAACATCAGGTCCCGCAGTCCGATCTCAGCCGAACCCCGTTCACAATACGTCAAGACCATGCCGCCCACCAGAATCCAGATCATCGCCAGACCGATGATCATCGCCGCCCGTGCCACCACCTCGCCCGGCAGTCGCCGACCGAGCAGGCTTACGTCGGTTTCACCGCGCAGCCACGCGCGAAGCTGGGCGTACCAGGTCACGACGGAAGTCGTCTTCACGCCCCCGGCGCAGGAGGCGGGCGAGCCGCCGATGAACATCAGCGCCGCCATCACCAACAAGCCCGTGGTCGACAGGCGCCCGACATCCACGGTGCTGAATCCCGCGGTTCGACACGTGACGGACTGAAACACGGCATCGGCCACGGCGCCGCCGAGGGAATCGCGCTGCCCGCCCACACCGAGAAACAGCAACATCACGGTTCCCGCCGCGATCAGTCCCAGCGACATCCAGACAACCACGCGGGTATTGAGCGACCACATCAAGGGCGCGTGGGGACGATGCCGGAGCCGATTCCAACACCGGCGCACGCCCTCCAGGACGACGCCGTGACCCAACCCGCCCGCCACGATCAGCAACATCATGGTCGTCATCACGACGAAATCGCCCCGATAGCGCACCAGGCTGTCCGCATGCAGCGAGAATCCGGCGTTGCAAAAGGCCGAGATTGAGTGAAACACGGCCGTAAAGATGGGTCCGTGCGCCTCGGATGTCGGCCCGAGCCGCGAATAGACCAGGGCTGCGCCGATCGCCTCGATCACAAATGTCATGGCGACGATTCGCTTCAGGTCGCGACGAAGCATCGACGCCGCGTTGCCCTGATAGATCGTATCTGAGAGCGCGGCCTGCGAACGAAACGACAGCTTCCCGCCTAAGAGTTGCGTCGCGGCGGCCGCGAACGTCATGATCCCCAATCCGCCCAACTGGATTAGAACAAGGATCACCCCCTGCCCGAACGGCGTGAAATCCGTCCCCGTGTCTTTGACGACCAGACCGGTCACGCACACCGCCGAAGTCGCCGTGAACACCGCGTCCAACGGTGAAACGCGCCCGGGCAGATGAGAGAACGGCAGCCACAGCAGAAGCGTCCCGACGGCGATCAGCGACGCAAAGGTGACGGCCAGCATCCGGTCCGACCGCGAAAAGAGAAACGCCAGGCCGCGCCGCGATCCCTCGACAACGCGAACTCCTCTCAAAGAGAATCGGCGATTCGATCGGTCGCTAGCGTCCATGCGCGCCTTTCGAGCCCGAGCGCGGCGCCGCTGTCCGAACGCGGCCCACGCCGAGCAGGCGTCTTTCACACATTGAAGCGGAAATTGACGACATCCCCGTCCTTGATCAGATAGTGCTTCGCCTCAAGCCGTACCTTGCCCGCATTCTTCGCGCCGCGCATGTCCACGTTTGCCTTCAGGTCGTCGAAGGCGACCGTCTCGGCGCGGATGAACCCGCGCTGGATGTCGCTGTGAATCTTGCCCGCCGCCTCGACCGCTTCGGTGCCGGCCTCGATCGTCCAGGCGCGGACCTCATCCTCTCCGCAGGTCAGAAACGAGATCAGGCCCACCGCCGCATAGCAGGTGCGAACCAGCCGTTCCTTGGCCGCCTCATGCAACCCGAGGTCTTCGAGAAACACCGACCGATCCTCCGGGCCGAGCTGCGCGATCTCCGCCTCGATCTCCGCCGAAAGGGCGATCGTCGCCCGGGCGTGCGGATGTTCAAACGGCGGCGGGGCCGTGACCTGATCCTCCCCCACATTGAGCACGACGATCACCGGCTTGAGCGTCAGAAACCCGAAGCTCGCGGCGATGCCGCGCTCTTCCTCGTTGTGAATCGCCTCGGAGACCGGCGATTCCCGCTCCAAGGCTTCTCGCACCCGCTTCATCAGGGCCAGCTCGCGCAGCTCCCGGTCTCGGGTCTTCGTGGGCTTCTGCGTGGACTTCTCCAGTTTCTCGATACGGTTCACGACCTGCTCGAGGTCGGCGAAGATCAACTCGGTGTGCAACTCATCGACATCGGCCTTGGGATCGATCCGATCGCGGTAGGTCGCGACGGACCCGGACTCGAAGGCCCGAACCACCATGACGATGCCGTCGCTCCGGCGAACCGACTGCATCAATCGGCGAAACTCCGCCTGGCCGTGGGCGTCCGCCAATGACGCACCGCGAATGTCCAGAAACTCCAGGTGCGCCGGCGTGCGTTTCTTCGGTTTATACAAGTCCACCAGATAGTCGAGCCGAGGATCGGGCACATCGACCGTCGCCAGCTGCTCCGTGCCGGCGTGGCCGGGATCCGGCGACTGGCCGGTAATCGCCGAAAACAACGTGGTCTTGCCCGATTGCGGAGGGCCGATCAGCGCGAATCTCATGGCCGGCGGGCTCCTTTCGATTCGCGATTGTAGCAGCACCGGTCGGATCGTCGAGCCGGTTGATTCCTCGCCGCCGCTTCAGGCCGGCAGCCCGTCCAACGCCGCCGACGGCGCCACCGCTTCGACCTCTACGTGCGGCGCCAAGTCGGCCGTCCCGCCGCTGATCGCCTCGCCGAGGACCATCAGACGCCGCTCCTCGGCGCGCATGGCCGCGTACAGCTTCGCCTCCCGATCCCGAACATGGTAACCGACGGCGTACTCGCCCGGCGGAACATTCAGCCGGACGCGATACCGGACCCGATGCACCGAGCCGCGCGTCGCAGGCGAGGCGTGGACCCGCATCCGCGTGCTGCTCGTCTCGAAGACGAAAACGTGGTCGCTCAAACGCAACAGGGACAAGCCGAACGACGGATCAGGCATCTCCGTCGCGAACCGTGCGTCATACTCGACGATCATCTCGTCTCCGGACCTGAACGAACACGAGGGCCTCCCATGCCCATCCAGCAGTTGCATCCCGTCGACGGCCACGAGCGATCCGGTCCGGGCCTCGGGGAGCATCCACTGGTCGACATGGGCGGCGTGATACCGCGCGACTGCTTCCGGCGCGCCGCCGCAAAAAAGCGTCCTGCCCGCCGAGAGCACCATCGCCCGATCGCAGAACGAGGCCACCGCGTTCAGATCGTGCGAAACGAAAACGATTGCCACGCCTTGCTTGCGAAACGCGCGCATCTTCGCCATGCACCGCGCGCGAAACGCGCGATCGCCGACCGACAGCACTTCGTCCACCAAGAGCACGTCGGGTTCGACATGGGCCGCAACCGAGAATCCGAGCCGGGCGTACATCCCGCTCGAGTAACGCTTGATCGGCGTGTCGAGGAAGTCGGCGATGCCCGCGAAGTCTACGATGTCGTCGAACTTTGAGCGCGCCTCGGCGCGGGACATGCCCAGAATCGCCGCATTCAGGAAGATGTTCTCCCGCCCGGTCAGGTCGGGGTGAAACCCGGCGCCGACCTCGATCAGCGCCGAGACGCGGCCTTCGATTCGCACGCAGCCCCGATTGGGACGGAGGATGCCCGCCAGCAGCTTGAGAACCGTGCTCTTGCCCGCGCCGTTCGGACCGATGATGCCGAGGGCTTCTCCCCGCCGCACCGTGAAGTCCACGTTGTCCAGCGCCCAGAACTCGGCGTCGGACAGCAACGCGGACGATGGCCGCCGGCGCCCGATCCACGCGCCGATCGCATCACGAAGCGAACCGTGACGCTCCCCGCGACGGAACTTCTTGTACACCCGCTCGACCTGGATCGCCACCGTGGACACGCTTCAGATGTTCTCCGCAAACTCGAACTCCCGCCGCCGAAACCACGACCAGCCGACGAACAGCACGACCGCCGCAATCGCTACCGCTCCGGCGAAGGCCGCATCGAAGGGAGGTCGCCCCAGAATCAGGCAGTCCCGATAGGCTCGGATGATCGGCGTCATCGGATTGAGCTGAATCACGACCCGCTTCCAGCCCGCCGTGGCGTCGAGTTGATACACGACGCAGGTCACGAACATCCAGAGCTGAATGATCGAACGAAAGAGAAAGCCCACGTCGCTGTAAAAGAGGTTCGCCATGGACAGCAGCAGGCCCAGACCCAACATGAACGCGACCTGCACGCCGACCACGACGGGCAGAAAAAGGATGTTCCAGCTCACTTGAAAGTGCCAGCCGTTCGGCACGAAGTGAAGGACCACCGTCAGAAAGAGCAGCACAACCGAGGCGATCGCGAAATCGACGAAGGCACTGATGATGGCCGACAGCGGGAAGACCTCGCGCGGGAAGTAGATCTTCGTCACGAGCGGCCGGTTCGCGACGAGCGACCCGATCGCGCCCGTCAGGCCGTTCGCGAAGAAGGTCCACGGCACAAGCCCGCTGAGGGCGAACAGTTGGTAGGGCAAGACGGCGTGGCCGGTCAGCTTGGTGTTGTCGACGCGGACGATCTGCCCAAACACGAAGGTGAAGATCAACATCATCGCCACGGGCGGAACGACCGCCCAGGCGATGCCCAAGAGCGAGTGCTTGTAGCGCACGCGGATATCGCGCCACGCCAGCATCCACATCAGTTCCCGGTAGCGATACAGCAAAGCCAGACGGGCTGGAATGTCGCGATTCGTCTCGACGTGCGTGCCGTGCGTCACCTCCATGCGCGCCAGGCTCCTCTTGCCGTGCGTCCGACTTGTCCCGACGACCTCCGCCGGGACCGCGGCCAAGCCGCCTGCGGTGCGCCTCCCGCGTCGCCGGAGGTGCGGGTGTCTTCTCCCCCGGCTCGCGGCGCCTTCCGGCTGCGGCGTCACCGCACGCCGAATACGAGCGATCAGACGAAGCTCGGCAGCGCGCCCGTGTCCACCGGCGTCAGGCCGTCCGCCTCAGATGAGACCCACTCGGCCAGCCGCTCATACCGTTCGGCGTGCCGCGCGATCGACTTCGCCGCGGCGAAATGGTGCCGGACGTGCTCGCGGGCGGCCACGGACAGCTCGTCGCGAAACACATCGTCGTCGCGCAAACGCCGGATCGCCCGGCAGATCGCCGCCGCGTCATCCGGCGGGACCAGCAACCCCGTCCGCTCGTCTTCGATCACGTCGGTGTTTCCGCCGACGCGTGTCGCCACGACGGCCAATCCGCACGCCATCGCTTCCAGCAGCGCGTTCGACATCCCTTCGTACAACGAAGCCTGCACGAAAACGTCCGCCGCTTGATACCAGGGCAACACGTCGGCTTGCGCTCCAACGAAGCGAATGTCGCAATCCGACAGGTGCCGCCCCACCCATCGTTGCAAGCGTCCTTCGAGATAATCCTCGCCGATGAACACCGCGCACAACTGCCGCGCCTCGGTCCCCAATCGTCGAATCGCTTCCAAGAGAACGCCGTGACGCTTGATCGGCTTCAGATTCCCGACCGAGAGGACGACGAACCGATCCGTCGGCAACGCCAGTCCGCGGCGCAGGGCGGAGCGATCCGGCACCGGACGGTACCGGGCGGCGCTGACACCGTTCGCAATCACGCCGATCGTCTCCCGCGGCACGTGCAGCCGTTCGGCAATGGATCGGGCGGCCGCCTCGCTGACCGCCCAACGATCGTCGCATCGGAGCAGCGCCTCTCGATAGACCTTGCGACGAATCCCGCAGAGTTCATCCGTCGTCGATTCGAATCCGTGAAAACTGAACGCCACGGCCGTGTCTCCTGCGCGCTCCGCCGCCATCAGGGCGTCGGGCAGCATCGACAGGCCGCGGACGTGCAACACATCGACCTCGTGGTCGCGGAGAATCCCCGCCAAGCGACGCGACCAGGCCGGGTCTCGCGCCGGTCCCGAGTCACGAACGACGCAGACCCGCTCTGCCAGCCGCGCGGCCATCGCCTCGCTCCGATCGCTCCAGCCCCGCACGACGACCACATGCCGGAATCGTTCAGGCGGCAGTCGATTCACCGTCTGGATCAGTTGGTGCTCCAGTCCGCCGCATCCGAGTTCCCAGACCGGATGGCAGACCGTCACCCCCCTCGACGAGATCGTCCGATCCGCACCGCCCAACCAGGAAGAGCCGCCGATTCGGGGAGCGACGCAGGGATGATCTCGCATGGGTTGTCCTTATTCAGCGATGCCGTGCCGCTCGCTGTTTCCGCCGCGCGTCCGCGCGTGCCGGTCCCGGCCGAAGCAGCGTTCAGGCATGTCCAAGTATCGACCAGTTCACAGGGGGCGCTGAACGAGCGCGCCCCCCAAGAGCCCGGCGATATCTGCGCGATCGTGGCGAAACAGACTCGGTTCGGCGGACCGCGCAAATCGTGCGCAACCGGCGCGGCCGGTGGTTCAACAGATGCGGCGTGTGGTAGCGGGATCGAACGACTTCCGCGCCCCGGTGTCCAATTGCAGGAGCAGTCCCTCTTCGGGATGCACGTCGAGAATACGGCCCGTGAACAGCGCGCCGTCACAGACCAGCGTTGCCCGCGAGCCGATGTCGCCGCTCGCCTGGGACCAGGCCTCGACCAGCACTTCCGGCCGCAGGCCGTCCGACGGCGCCAGCCAGTCGTCCAAAGCCCGAAGAATCGCCCGTCCAACGGCCGGACGGTCCACGGCGCGTGACGACGCCAGTTCCAGCGATGTCGCCCGCGATCGAATCTCCTCCGGGAAATGGCCGGCGTGCTGGAGACAGTTCACGCCGATTCCCACGGCCACGGCCAGTCCCCGGCCGGAGAGGCCGCGCGTCTCCACAAGAATCCCCGCCAGCTTGCCTTCGCCGACATAGAGATCGTTCGGCCATCGGATCGTCGGCTCGACGTCGGTCGAGGACTCGATGCCTCGCACCACGGCCACCGTCGCAGCCATCATCAGGCTTGCCACGCAGCGGAGCCGATCCGGCGGCCGAAGCAGCACCGTCAAGAGCAGGCTCGCGCCCGCCGGCGAATGCCACGACCGCCCGAGCCGCCCGCGCCCCGCCGTCTGCCGCTCCGCGAATACGACCGTGCCATCGGGCGCGGCATCCCCGCCCTCGGCAAGCACGTCGAGAACGTATCGATTCGTGCTGTCCACTTCGGGCAACACGATGATCCGCCGCCCGATCCGCCGGGTTGCCAAGCCGTCCGACAGGGACTCAACCGTCAGCGCGTGCGTCGACGCGTGGCCGGTCATACGGCGTCCAATCCCAGATCGAGAAACCGCGCAGAATGTGTGAGCGCGCCGACGGCGATTCGCTCGACGTCCGTCTCCGCCACAGCGCGAACCGTCTCGAGCGTCACGCCGCCGCTCGCCTCCAATGCGACCTTGCCTCGCAAGACCGCGGCGTCGCGCAAACGCACGGCCTCGCGCAGATCGGACACGGAGAAGTTGTCCAGCAGAATGACATCGACCCCCACGACCTTCAGCAACTCCGACACCTGGCCCAAGGAGTCACACTCCACTTCGACGAACGCGGGCGCCGCCCGCTCTTGTGCAAGCCGTCCGAGCATCGCCGACACCGCATGCGCCAAGCCGTGGTCCTCCATCGCCGCTAGATGGTTGTCCTTGATGAGCACCGCGTCGTAAAGACCCACGCGATGATTCCGGCCGCCGCCGCACCGAACCGCGTACTTCTCCAACTCGCGGAGCCCCGGCGTGGTCTTCCGGGTGTCGTAGATCCCCACGGGGAGACCTGCGACCGCATCCACATACCGTCGTGTCAAGGTCGCCACGCCGCTGAGGCGCTGGAGGAAGTTGAGAACCGTCCGCTCCGCCGAGAGCATCTGCCCGATCGGCCCGGTGAACCGAGCGATCACCTCGCCCGCAGCAATCGGCCGGCCGTCCGGCGCCGGCCGGCGCCAAGCCGCTTCAATGTCGGGCGCGAGCGACGCCAACAATCGCGGCAGAATCTCGGCGCCGCAGAACCGGCCCGGTTCGCGCGCCACCAGTTCCCACGTCCCGCGCGATTGCAGTGCGGATTCCGGCAGCAGCGCGGACGTCAAGTCCCCCGATGTCCCCCAATCTTCCTGCCGGGCCAGATCGAACAGCGTGCCCAGCCGCTTCCAATCAAACCCGAAATCGCTGTCCATACGCCGCTCACGTCCCTTCCGGCTCATTTCCGCGCCAGCCACCCCCTCCCGGAGCCGGCACCGCAACCGTCCGGCGGACCTCAAGTAGAGCGCCCGCGGCTGTACCTGCCGGCCATGTGCCGTTACAATTAAGCCCAGTGGTCGGCCATCTCGCAACGGACAAAGTCGGGCCACCGACGCGAGCGCCCTGTGGTCTCGTGCCC
>JBHHUY010000029.1:0-18280 GCA_046753965.1 Phycisphaerae bacterium | reverse complement strand
AAGACCCGACGAATCAATCCATCCTCGTCAATCGGGCGAACGTCCTCGCGGCCCTGGGCCGCGAGGCGGAGGCCGAGGCGGCCTACCGGGGAATCCTCCGGCTCCATCCCGATTCATTCGAGGCGGTGGTCAGCCTGCATGAACTCCTCCGCCGCCAGAAACGGTTCGACGATCTCATCACACTCTGGCGGGGTTTCTCGGGGCGCATGGGCGACGAGAACGAGGCCCGTGCCTGCCTGGCCTGGGCCCACGCGCTGAAGGGTGACATGCCCGCCGCGGACCGGCTGGCCGGGGGGATCGCTCAATCGTCCTCCGCGCGAGCGTTGGCCGACTGGGCGTGGGTCTATGACGCGCTTCGTCGGGAGGCGTGGGACGACCTGGAAGCGCGGCTGAAGCGTTTGCCCCTGCCGGCACCCGGCGAGGCACCGGCGGACGCCCGGCTGCTCGCACGGCGTCGTGAACAGACCCGCATCATCGCGCCGGCGCTGGCCGATCTGCCCGAGTCGATCCGTCAATCCACGGCCGGGCGATACGCACTGGCGAGGCTGTTCCGGTTTTCCGGCGAGCCGGATCTTGCCCGAGAGACCTGCCGACAGTTGCTTGCCTCGCCGAACCGCGACCGCTGGACTGCCGCGGCCGAGGAACTGCTGCGGCTCATTGACCGGGAGCGGTCTCTTCGGGCGGCGCCGGGTCCGTGATGCTTCAGGCCCGCCCAGGACACGGCAGGCAGCGGGCGCTCCGGGAGGCGGCCGCAGCGCTGTGAGGAGTCGGGCAAGAATAAGGTAAACGTGCGATCCGCCAAACGGCAGAGCCGGACGGCGCGTTCCACAGGGCAATCGACCATCTTATTCTTGTTCGAATTCCCATGTTATTCCTGCTCGATTCCTTGCGCTTCGACGTCCGCCAGAGGGGGCGGAGGCTCCGAAGAGCGTCTGCGCAGTCACCCGCTTCAACTGTCATGGATCCGGCGTCGCCGGGCGCCGAATCAAGGCCGGATTGACGAGATCGACCCGGTCTTGAACATCGCCGTGCAGACCGAAGCCCACTTCGACGGTCAACTCCTGTCCGCCTCGCAGATCGAGCGTGATCGGCCGCGGCGCCTGCCCGTAACGCAGACCGCGATAGCGTCCGAGGACGCGGCCGTCCATCGAGATCACGACGTCGGCATCGGCCCGCTCGCCGGCCGAGTCATCGATGCCCACGAGGGCGGTGAGCCTCTCAAAGGTCCCATCGAGGCGCCAGCGGATGCGACAGGCCGCGTGCAGACCGAGGCCGCGTGCGTAGGGCTCGCCGGCGATGGCGAGGGGCCCGCCCACCGCATTGGCGTCCACGACCAAGGGCCAGCGACGGTTGAAGAACGGGATGGAGACATCGCTTGCCGGTCGCAACTCTGTGAGCCAGATCCGCCGCCCGCCCATCACCTCCGCGAACGCGGCGAAGCCCGCGTCAAACGTGACGGACTGCCGGTTCGGAAGAATCGCGAGGACGCTGTCTTTCCGCCGGTTCCAGGACTTCACGCGCAATTCGGCGCCGTCGTCAAAGCGAAGGCGGATGGCCCTCGCGTCGGGCGCCGGGACCTCGGACCGCGCGAAGTGGATGGTCCGCACGACCTTCCACGGCAGGTCGCGCTCGCGGGTTTCTCCGCTCACCAGGATAGAGACGCCGTCGGCGGAGACGGCCATGATCGCGCCGCGGGTCATGTCGCCGTTGGCCAGTAGGACCTGATCTTCCACCTCGGCGACGGAGCCGTTGGCGGCGGCCCCGCGCCGCGCGATCGTGGATAAGCGATCGAGTCGGAGGTCGATTTCTCCGAGTTCGTGATGGCGGAGGGTCATCGTGCCGGCGTTGCCGCGAATGATGTCGCCGAACAGGCGGTCACCCGCGGAAGTTTCAACCCGCCAAGCGCCTGTGGGCCGGCGTGATCGGCTGGGCAGGAATACGACACGGTCGATGTCGCGGGAGGCGATCTCCGTTTCCGTCCCATCTTTCATTCGGAGCCGGAGTGTGCCGCCCGATTGCCAGACTGAGACGACGCCCTCGCAGGTCCGGCCGTCAACGGTGCTGACGCGCGCGGCACCGCGCTGATCGGCCACCGGAAGAAGCGGCATCAGCAGTCCGTAGATCAGTGCGGCGTTGATCCCCATCGGCCTCACCTTTCAAAGATGGGCAGGAATCGCTTTGGCATCTGGAGAATGATCAAGGCCATGGCCGTACCGTACTCCGTTCCGGCCTGACCGCGCCAGGATCCTTCGGGGGCCTGCTTGGCCAGCAGCTCATCGCGGATGGCGGGCCACCATTTTGCCCAGTGCTCTCCGCCGGCCTGGAACTCCGACTGGGCGGCATAGTAGTGGCCGTAATAGTAGTGAGTCTGCTCCTCGGTCTTGCCCGGCATGAAGCGTTCGACGTAGGCCAGCCCCCGGACGATCATGGGGGTTCCATACATACCGGCATACTGCAATGCCGCGACGCCCGCCGCCGACCGCGCAAACATCGAACCGGAAGAATCGAGCATGTAACGAAACCCGCCGTCGGCGTTCTGGCTATCGCGGACATACTTGATCGCGCGGTCGATCGTGCTCTTGGGCACGGCGATGCCGGCGTTCCGCGCCGCCCGCAAGGCCATGATCTGGCAAACGGTCACGGAGAGGTCGGCGTCGCTCCGGACCGGATGATAGCGCCAGCCGCCCTGCCCGTTCTGCGTCCGAACGATCAACGCGACGGCCTTTTGGAGTTTCTCGCGGAGATCGGGCCGGCGGGACATGCCGTGCAACTCCGCGAGGAAGAGGGTCGCGAAGCCGTGGCCGTACATGGGACCGTAGGAGGTCTCGGCGGCGATCAGCCCGGACTGTTCGGAGCAGGAATCGAGCACGAACTTGAGTCCGGACTCGACCACATGACCGTACGGACCCCGGCCGGGCGTGTTGCCATCGCTGACAAAGGCGAGGCACGCCAGGGCGGTGATGCCCACGTGCCGTCCGTATTGCGAGTGACTCCCGAACGACCCGTCGGGTCGTTGCTGCTGCGCCAGCCATTTCAGGCCGCGCGAGACGGCTCGATTCAACCGGGCTCCGGGCTCCGCGAGCCGGATCGGCGGTTTCACGGCGCGCGACGTCGGTTGCCCGGCGGCGGGTTGGGTGGCGGTCGTACGGGGCTGCGCGCCGGCGAGGACCGTGTGGATCAAGATGAGGCCGAGCGCCGCTGAGAGCGCGGTGAGGCGCAGCGCTCGACTTTGCGCGCGGGCAGGGTCCGACGAGAGGGATACGGCCGCCAAACGGCAAAGCCGGTCGGGCGGTTCGATCGGGCCGTCGATCAGGCTGTTATCGCGCGATTCCATGTCTTTGCCGCTCGCCATCGTGCCTCGGGAGGGGTGCTTCACTCCTTCTCGGCGGCGCGGGCCAACTCCCGGTAGTACCGCAGAATCTGTTCCCGATACTTCGGCAGGAAGGTCTCGCCGAATCCCTGCGTCAGCTCATCTCGGTCGCGCTGAGGCAGGAATCCCCACCGTCGGGCCAGATCGGCTTTCTCGAGTCCCGTTTTCTTCCGGTCGGTTCGACGACCTGTATCGGCCGCGCCGCGTCCGCCCTTGGGGGCGGGAATCGACTGGTCCGATCGCGTGTCTCGTCTCACTCGGCGCGCGTCTTGTCCCGGCCGGGAACGATCACTTCTCCTCCGGACCGACCGCTTTCGCGTGCGGCCGGCGCGTGATTGGCGGGCTGTTTCGATGAGCTGGTCCAGGCCGTCGAGAATCTCCTTCTGGATGGCTTGGGTCTTCTCGCCGGGGTCGAGCCGGTCGGTGAGGCGCTTCGCGGCCTCATCCATCCGGGCCAGCGTCTGCTCGACCGTATCCAGCGCGGTCGTCCGGCCTCCGAGCAACCTGCGGACCAGGTCCTCATCCACAACCCCGGAAGGCTGCGAGGTGGGCTGCGTCCTGTCGGGCCGTGTGTCTTGACCCTGCGCCTGCAAGACGGCGCGTGGCGCGTCGGCCAACAGACGCGGCAGACCGGCGCCGGCGACCGAGACGGCAAGCAGGCAGGCGATGAATCGTGGCGTGGGTCGCTGCGACACCTATGGTCCCTCCGCACCGGCGGCCTGCGTCACCATCCGGACGGCCAAGTGATGGATCGCGCGCTGCTTTTCACCCAATGCCTCGGCCTGCCGCAACTGGTCCTCGGTCCGAAGCAAGGGATCGGGCAATGATTCGGCGAGGGCCCGCGTCTTCTCTCCTAGCTCCACTTGAAGCATGCGAAGCACCTTGAGTTCCGCGAGCGGCGGCACGGGCTTGCCGATCTTCGGGGCGGCCGCCCCGCCGCCGCCCCCTTCGACATCGGCGTAGCGTCCGCGCGGCTTGACCGGGCGATCCTCGACGGCCTCGATCAGTCGGTTTAGATCGACCAAGACGCGTTTCTGATGGTCCACTGCCGACGAACAGTCGTGCGCTCGCAACCGGTGCGTTGCCTGATTCGCTTCGGCTTTCATCTCCTCGCAGACATGGCGATAGACGACGCTGCCGGACATCTTTTGCATCACCGCGTCGATCGGTTCGCCGAGGGCGTCCTGCCTTCGGGCCAAGGCGTTTAGCTTGAGGCCGTCCAGACGCGTCATCCGGGTGCTCGTGGGCCGGCGCTTTTGGAGTGCGACCGTCTCTCCACGGATTTCGGATTGGAGGGTCCGCAGTTCCACGAGCCGCTCAACAATATCGGCCAGGGATCGCTCGGCGATCCATTGGTCGGTGCGCTCTTGAAGGATGCGAAGCTGTTTCATCGCCTCTTCCAATGAGGCCAGCGCGGCGCGTTGCGCCGTCAGCCCGTGCGGCAGGGCGCCCGCCTCGAATCGTTCGCCCGCGGTTCGCATGTGCGCGGCCGCCGCGCCCAACTCGGCCTTCGCCGAGATGCCCTCCAAGGACGACGCTTTGACGCGTCCCATCAGGTCCACGGCCAGTGCCGCCAGGCTGGTCTGGCGGTCGATCAGTCGGCCGAATCGCTCGGAGGACGCTTTGGACGTCGCGTAGGCCGTCGCCCGGAGAATCAGGTCTTGCTGGACCTGGATCAGCTTCCGGAGCCGCCCGAGGACATCCTCCAACTGCCGGGAAAGCTCGGCCAGTTGCCGGTCCGGCTTTTCCTCGAGAGCCGAGAGCGCGGCGCGGAGGCCCGCCGCCGCCCGTTCCTGACGGCGCCGCGCCCGGCTCAGTCGATTGCGACCGATCTCTTCCGCCGCTTTGCTCATCATCTCGGAAACGGACAGTCGATTGGACGCCTCGACCGCCTGCCGCAGCGCCACGGCGGCGGCGTGATCGGTCGCGACGAGGGATGCCGCGAGCGTCTCGGCGTGATGCATCGCCGAATCCATGTCCTGGCCGATCTGCTCTTGCCACACGCGGGCGCGGAGCAATTCGGCAGTCTGGTCGACATCGAGCTGGTCGACCGCGAGTCCGCCCATGGTTGGGATCAAGCGCGCGACATCGCGGATGGCAGTCTCCTGTCTGTCGAGCAACTCGCGCAGAAGCCGCGCGATGTCCGTGAAGGCGTTCCATCGTTCGAGGCCCTCCAGCATCGCGCTGAGCGTCGCCGTCGACAAGTCCTGCTGGTGAATCGACCCCTGGAGAGCGGTGTGCTGTTCTTGGGCGTCGGCGGCATCGGCGGCTTGCGACAGCGAGGCCGATGCGCTGGGCAGCGCCTCCTTTCCCAGGCGCATCAGTTGATCCGCGAAGCGCGCGGCCTGAAGCGCGACATCGAGCCGCGATGCCCGGTTCACATCCGCTCTGTTTGCCACTTCTCCGAGGCGGTCGGCCAGATCGCGCGCTTCCATCGTGACCCGGCGCAATTCACGATCGAGGGTTTCGAGGGCCTGGCGCTCTCGATCGCCCAGCGGGCGGTCGGCCGCGGGCCCCAGATCAAGATCGGCGGCCCTGTCGCGTGCAGCCCGCAGGTCCAACAGCAGGTCGCGCAGGGTGCCGCGCGTCTCGAACACCGCCTGGTGCAAGAGTTCCGCCAGTTCGGAGACGGACACGATGCGGGCTCGTTTGAGCGGTGATCGCACGGGCGGATGCCGGCGTCCGTCGAGCAGGAAGTTGTCCGTCACTTCGGCGACAAACTCCAGCACGTCACCCGGCGCAGGCGGGCGCGGCAGATCGGAGAGGCGCCAGGCGGACCTGATCCGGACGTCGGTGCGCGACACGGCGAAGGCTTCTTCAAGATCGTCGGCCGAGAAAGCGGCGGTCTCGACCGGGGCATCGCCGTTCAAGCCCGCCAGCAGACGCAGCGACGCCACGCCGAGATCGTCCGCGGCCTCGACGCCGATGTGCAACACCGCCCGAGGCGTCAGGTCGAGCGTTTCGGCGGGCTCGATGATCGAGACGGTCGGCGGTTCGTCCTCGCGTACGAGGAGCCGGTAACGACGCGACGTGCGCGACCGCAGGCCGTTGGCATCCGTCAGTCTGATCTCGAAGGTTCCCGGCCGTTCGACGAGAAACCGCGCCGTCAGGTCGCCACCGCCGGGTTCATGTTCTCTCAGAACGATCCTGCGACCGTCGTCGAAGACGAGAAGCTGCGGGCTGCCGGATGCCTCGGGCATTTGGAACGGGCGCACCGGCCGCACTTCCAAACGCGCGTAGCTGCGAAACACCGTCGTGACGGGCCGGTCCGCGAGCGGCACGACGCGGTCGGGATGGTCCGGGGCGTAATCGGGGGAGGCGAGGACGATCCTCGCCGAAGCCACAGCCGGGCGGCGGGCGACGCGGATGGAGAAGCGCGAATCGCCTGCGTTATCGTCCCCGGCCACGAACCAGTAGAGCATCGGCAGTCGGATTCTCTGAAAGGTGTAGTGATATACGCCGGCGGCGTCTCGTCGCATGAGATTGGCCTCGGGCGCGGCGCCCGGGCGGGTTGAGACGACGGTGCCGCGCAATCGGGGCGAATCACCCGCGCGAACGCGCATCTTCACGGTGAAGTCCTCACCGAAAGCGACGAGGGCATCGCCGGTCAAGGGCTCGACGGATACGGTCTTCGGCCAGGATGCGGCGCTGAGCGGCGAGGAGAGTCGGCGCCAGCCGATGTTCATGAGTGACGGCGCTGCGGCATAGGCCGCTGAGAGAAAGGCGGCCACGCTGACGGTGCACAGCAGCATCCGGTTGGCGCGTTTCGGATTGAGTCCGACGGTGAGCGGCAGGGTTCCGGCGAAGTCGAGGGTCTTCGCGATCACGCGTTCCCAGAGCTCGGGCGAACCGGCGCCGCCCCCTTCGCGAAGATAGGCGACGGCCGCGGCCAGCCGGTCGCGATCGACCGGCGAGAGCCGGCCCAGCCGAAGGGCCAAGTGATCCAGACTGACCGACGCCAGCGCGGGGCGAACGATTCGGCGCAGCGTCCAGATGAGGGCACCGATCGCGCCCGCGCCCAGAGCGGCAAGGCGTACAAACCAGGGAAAATGCACCCACCAGTCGAGGAACACCAGGACGGCGAATGCGGCGGCGCCGGAGAGAATCAGCCGGCTCGCGCCATCCACGACAAGCCAGATGCGCAGCCGGCGCCTGATGGCAACGAGCGTCTGAATGAGGTCTTCCGACTGCATCTCGAGAAGCCTCGACCGAAACCCACGGCCGCCCCGCGGCGGCCGGCTACGACAATCCGCGCGCTTTGCGGATGATCCACTCCGTCACAAGCAGCAGCAGAAACACGGCCAGCGCCAAGCGGGTGTCCCACAGCGGCTCTTGAATGTCATCCACGATGCGTTCGCTCCGATCGGGAATGGACCGGATCAGGGCGTCGAGGTCGTCCCCGACGGTCCAGGACGAACCGGCGCTGCGCCGCGCGAGGGTTTCCAGGAGCGCGTAATCGGCCTCTGGGCGGGTCTCCTCCGGATTCCGGGAAACGACGGAGACGGTCCGCGCCGCGCATTGAACACCTCGGGTCGTCGACGACGGGTCCAGTGTTACGGTGTAGCGTCCCAACCGGGTCGGCCTGAACTCACCCGCGAAGCGATGGCCCGAGTCCGCGACCGGCGAAAGCGTCACGCGACCCGCGAGTCCGCCCTGTTCGTCCCTGATCGAGACGGTCGGCGCATCAGAAGGCGGGCGCGGGTTGCGGTCCGAACCGACGAGTTCGATCGTGATGGAGCGGCCGAACTCCACTTCGCGCGGGCCTGTTTCGAGGCGCCAGCGGACTTGCATCCCGAGCTTGCGGCCTCGCGCCAGGGTACGGATGACCTGAATCCAGACGTTCTCATACAAACGTTCGCCGGCATAGGCCCGCCAGCGCCACAGGTCGTCGCTCCCAAGGTAAAACGTGCGTCCCGCACCGTATCGACCGAGCACGACGACCGGCATGGGGCCTTCCGCCGTCCGCGCCGACGGGTGAACCGCCAGCACTGAGACCGCCGGTTTCGGAGCCTCGACGGTCGCGAACCAGAACCAGCCGGCCAGCCCCTCGTGCAACGACCGGTTTTCGGAAGGGTCGGCCGCAAATCGGAAGATCGAATGGTCCCGACCTTCGGCGGTCAGTTGCGGCGCGAAGGTCCGTTCGATGGGCGAAACGTATTGACCGAAGAACCGCGGCGAGATCTTCACGGGCAGCAGTTTTTCGAGCCGGGTCCGCCGGAGTCGATGCGGCATGTTCCGCTCGCCGGCGATGAACGCCAGACCGCCGCCCTGCAACGAGACGAAATCCACTATCATCGCGGCCTGCGCCGGGCTCAGCCAGTCGCCGCGCGGGTCCACGTCGCCCAGGATGACGACGTCGTAGCGTCCCAATTCCTCGACGCTCCGCGGGAATCGTTGAATCGGCCGAGAACCCTCCTGGGTGAATCCCGGCGTGGCCGAGAGCAGCAGACACGAACTCTCGATCGTCGGTTCGCGAAGCAGTAGGTTCTTGAGATACCGATACTCGTAACGCGGCGTGTCTTCGACATAGAGCACGCTGACGCGCTGGTCATGCGCGCGGACGACCGCCTCCGCCCAGTTGTTGTCGGGGTTTTCCTCCTCCGCGTCCGGCACGGCGACCACGCGCAAGACGGTGCGTCCGACGACCTCGGGGCGGTATTCAAGCTCTGCGCGCCAGGTTCCGTCGGGCTGCACGGCTTGCACAATCCGGCGATCCAGGACTTCGCCCGAGCCCTTGTCCCGCAGCTCCAGGGTGATCGGCTTGTCGCGATCCGAACCCGTCGCCTGCCCCAACACACCCACGACCACCGAATCCGAGACGAACACGTCCTCATCCGACCAGACCGACGTCACCCCAATGTCCCGGCGCGAGCGGGTTGAGCCGACGGCGACGGTGTGAATGGGAACCGACAGTGCACGGGCCCGCGAGAGTGCGGTCTCCAGGACGCGACCCACCGTCTGGCGGCCGTCGCTGACGAGAATGACGCTTGCGAGTCGGCGGCCCCGGGCCTGCTCGAGAACCGTCGTGATTGCGCGGGCCATGTCGGTGTGACCTCCGGCGGCGCGCAGTTCGTCGAGCCCGGCCTGGAGCGCGGCGGTTTCGACCGAACCTTCCACCGTGGCCAACCGCGAGGCCGAAGCGGCGAAGGTCCAAAGCTCGGCATGATGTCGCTGCACGAGTCGATCCACCAAGCCCCGGCTGGGAGCGAACAGGGCCTCTCGTACAGCCGACCAGCGGGAACGCATCGCGGGCGCCAGGCCGGGAGGCTCGGGTCCGACGGCCCGGGCATCGACCCGTGCCATACTGCGGGACACATCGAGGAGAATCGCGACGGTGGCGGGTTCGGTTCGGTCGCGTCGAAGCACAAGCATCGGCCGGCCCAGAAGAAACAAGCTCAGCAGGATCAGGCTGAGGCGAAGCCCCGTCAGCAGCCACCGCCAGCGTCGCCGCAGCGTCTCGCGCCGATACAATCCCCAGACGACCGAGGCGGCCAACAGCGCGCCGATCAGCATGATCCACGGCGCGGGTGGCTCGGCGAAACGGACGGACAACGGCGCCTCGGTGTCGAGGTGAATGCGTTCGAGGCCCAGAAGCCATTCAAACATCTCACGCATCTCGCGGCCCCATCGACGTCGCGGCCAGCGTTTCCATCAGCACGAGCACGAGCAGCAGCACCATCCCCAACCGACCCAGCTCCATCGGGCGCGCTCCGGCGGTGATGACGGCGCGTGGGCCGGGCGCGACAAGCACCGCATCGGCGCCGAACCGCCGCTTGAGTTCAACCGTCGACATCGCACGGAGGTCACTCTCCCGCGGGTCGATGTTGACGGCGAACGCGTCGATGCGCTCCGCAGACTGGAAGCGGTACGGGCCCGGCGATTCCGTGTCGTCGAACAAAGCCACCAATCCCAACTCGTCCGCGTCCACGCGGCCCTCCGACAGGCTGCCGTCCGGCGTGACCACGCGGATCGTCCGCGAAGCAGCGCCAGGGTCGAGGCGATGAATCAGCGCCTCGCCGACACGTACGTTTCGACCGGCTTCGCCGCGGCCCAAGACAAAGAAGGTTGTGTTCAGCATGAGCGGAAGGTAGTCAGGCTTTGCGGGCAGGTTGCTGCCGGCCATGTTCGCATCAAGCAACCAGAGCAGAACGCGACCGCGGCCGAGCTGTGCCGAGAGCAAGGCGGGATCGCCGTTGGACAGACGGAGCAATGTTTGCACCCCGTCCACCGGGGGTTTCTGCGATTCCTTCACACGCCAATAGCCGTGAACAAAGGCCGACAGCAACCCGCCGCTTTCGTATCCGGCGAAATCCCGGAACACGGGGTGGTCCGGTTGGGCCATGCTGAATCGCAGCTTCTCGTCCGGCATCTCCAAACGCGCGAAGACGTCCGGTTCGACCGGCAAGGGGCCGGCCGCCGAATCACCCTCGTTCGGTTGTCCCTTGCGCAACGGGCTTCGCCGGAAACCGCCCCGCGTGATCGAGCCTCGATACCCACGCGGATCGACGCCTTCGCCGAGAAAGGCCACAAGTCCGCCGCCTTCACGTACATATCGCCCGAGAGCGGCCCAGGCGCCTGCGGACAACCGCGGGACGTCTCCCAGCACGATCACGCGATAATCACGCAAGACCTCCGTATCCAACGCAGCGGGGGCAATGGTCTTGAGACGGAACGACGGCTGGGTCTGGCCCTCTCGGGCAACGGAAAGCGCGGCGCGATAGTAAAACAGCGACCGACGGGATGGGGGCAGCGCCGCCTCCGCGCGGTCCCATCGGCGCCCTGGCGCAACCGAGACAAGATCGCCCTCAACAAGAAGAACGGGAATCGCGGCATCCACGCGAACGGCGAGATGGCAGGTGTTGTCCAGGGTGAGTGCGTCCGTGGGCGGCGCGACCAGTGAAGCGGACAGGTGATGCGAGCCGGCCGTCGTGATGGACAGATCAACGGAGCGGGAAACGGTTTCTCGGGCTCGGATGGACGGCATGTCAAGCGTGCGGACGGCCGTTCCATCCAACTTCAGGTGTACCTGGACATTCTCAACGAGCTGATCGGAATGATTCGCGATATCAAACGCGATCCGCAGCGGCACGCCCGTGCCGATGACCTGACTTGTGACGCGCAGATGCGTGATCGCAAGATTGGCGCGATCCCGCGGACCGACATTGACGAAAAAAAGGCGATCGATGGTCGAGAAACCGCGCGGACGTGAATCCTCCAGGGCGGGTACGCGGGATTGTGTCGTGGGTTCTTCAGTACGATGAGAATCCCGCGGATCAACCGATCGCGGCGACGATGCCAGGTCCGTCAAGACATAGACCTCACGTCCGCCCGGTGCGGCTTCACCGCGAGCGAGCAACCGCGACGCCTGCTCCAGCGCGCCTTCCAGGTCCGTGACGCGCGAACCACACTGGAGGGCATCGACGATCCGGCGAATCTGGCCCGGATTGTGCAGCGGGCGATCGGTTCTCGCCTGCGGAGGATAGGAGGCCGTGACAATCCCGATGCCGTGGCCGGGTCCGGCGCGGTCGAGGATTTCCCGTGCAACCCGCCTGGCCGCGTCGAACACCCGACCTGTTTCCCGACCCCGCGCCTGCATCGAGAGACTGTCGTCGAGGATCAGCACGCGATCGACGCGTTTTTCAGCCAGAAAGGGGGGCAGGGAGGCTTGGCTGAACCGCGGCCGCGCGATCGACAGGCCGACAGCGAGGATGACCAGAGTTCGCAACGCGAGCAGCAGCCAATGCTGAAGCCTGATCCTGCGCCGACTGCGGCGATGGGCCTTGAGGAGGAACATCATCGCCGCCCAGGGTTCACGCCTGTAGCGCCGTCGATTGATGAGGTGGATGAGGACCGGGAGCAGGGCCAGGGCGCCGGTGGCGGCGGCAATGCCAGGATGGACAAACGAGACGAAGGCCATTGGATGCTCACGGTTCCCCTGCCGGAGGACTCGATCCGCGCGCCGACACTGATCAGCGCCAATGTTTCGAGCGCCTCGCGCGCGTGGCCAAGTAGGCCGACAGCGCCATACTCAGTGAAGCACTGGTATCGAGCAATTCATAGTCCGCCTGTTCTTCATGGCAGCCGCGGCGCAGGGCGCGGACAAAGGCCCGCACCTCGTTCAGGTATCTTTCTCTCATCACGCGAGGCTCGGTCGGCAGCGGCCCGGCGCCCTCGAGACCGTCGAATCGAGTCGGGGTCCGAAAGGGGAAGGTCAACTCGGCCCGGTCCAACGTGTGCAGGACGATCGGCTCGTGCCCTCGATGGCGCAGGTGCTTGATGCCATACAGGATGTCCGCGGGTTCTCCCAGCAGGTCGCTGAGAATCACGACCAAGTGTCTGCGATGCAGCGTCTCGGCCATCTCGTCGAAGACGGAGCGAAACGATGTTTGTCCCGTGCTCTCCGCGCGTTCGAGTTCCTGGACGACAAGTCTCCATTTGTTGGGGTTGTTCGAGGCGCGCGTCGTCCGCCGGACCTGGCTGTCGAACGTGACCAGGGCCACCGCATCGGATTGATGCAGCGCGAGATAGGCCAGGGCCGCGGCGACGGTCGTTGCGTAGTCACGCTTGGAGAGGGGCGATTCCGATGAGCGGTAGTTCATCGACTCCGAGCAATCCACCGCCAGGAGCAACTGAAGATTGGTCTCCTGCTCGTACTGCTTGACATAGTGCTTGTCGGTTCGACCGTAGACCTTCCAGTCGAGAAAGCGCAGGTCGTCTCCCTGGGCGTACTTGCGATACTCGGCGAACTCGATCGAGACGCCGCGAAGCGGCGATCGGTGCATACCGCTGATGAACCCCTGAACCAGTCGACGAGCGCGCAGATCGAGGCCTCGAATCTTCGCGAGGACCGTGGGATCCAGGTATCTGCGCGGCTTTTCTGATGCGCGGGCCATGCGGCACTCCGGCGTCCGACCGGCCCCTCCGCGCCAGGCGGTCAGTCCCCCACCGTCGCGGAGGGATCACGGGCAGGGACTGCGTCGATGCCGGGCGTCACCCGCCGTCCAGCACCCGATCGGCGCCGATCGCGTCGAGGTCCGGCGTTTCGCTATGGGGCGTATCCCGGAGCAGCCAATCGACGATCTGGTCGGATGTCACGCCGTCGACCTCGGCGTTGAAGTTTGTGACAAGGCGATGTCGCAGGACGGGGTGCGCCACCGCGCGGATGTCTTCGATGCTCACACAGAAACGTCCGTCGAGAATGGCCATGGCCTTCGCGGCGATGACCAGGTTCTGCGACGCCCGCGGGCCCGCGCCCCAGCTCACGAAGTCCGAGATGAACTGGGGCACGCCCGCCCCGTGCGGGCGAGAGGATCGCACCAGTCGCATCGCGTAGCGCATGACGTGTTCGGCACAGGGCACACGGCGAACCACCTCCTGTAAGGCGAGGATGTCCGGGCCTGAGAACACTCGACTCAGATCCTCAGCCTCCGGCGAGGTCGTCATGCCGATGATTCGCAGCTCCTCCTCCTCGCTTGGATAGTCCACGAGGACCTTGAACATGAACCGGTCGAGTTGGGCCTCGGGCAGCGGATAGGTCCCCTCCTGTTCGATCGGATTCTGCGTGGCCAGCACGAAGAACGGCTGGGGAAGCTTGTGGGTGAAACCCGCCGCCGTCACCTGGTTCTCCTGCATCGCCTCGAGCAGGGCTGCCTGGGTCTTGGGCGGCGTGCGGTTGATTTCATCGGCGAGGACGACGTTCGCGAAGACCGGCCCCTGGACGAAGCGGAGTTGGCGCGTGCCCGTGCTCTTGTCCTCCTCGATGATCTCCGTGCCGGTGATGTCGCTGGGCATGAGGTCAGGCGTGAATTGGATCCGGTTGAACGAGAGGCTCAGCGTCCGGGCCAGGGAACTGATGGCCCGCGTCTTGGCCAGGCCGGGAACGCCCTCGAGAATGCAGTGCCCGCGCGCGAAGAGACAGACGAGAAGCTGGTCGACGACCTCGGTCTGGCCGACGATCACCTTGCGCAGTTCGCCCAGGATCCGCTCGCGACTCGCGGCCAGGGTCTCGATCGCCTCGATGGCCCGGCTGCTCAACTCAGACGACTTGCCCGTGTGCTCGTTCGACAACGATCCTCCCTCCCGGGCGAGGACTCACCCGATTCTATGCGCGCGATCACCCCACGCATCTAATATCGACGCGAAGAAGCACGCCGCGACAACCTTTCGTGACACATGAGGTTAGGTTCGCGTTTTGGCGGACGGGGGGCTGCGGGTGTTGGGACGATCTCACCCGTTCGAGGATCGCCGGGCCGAGGTCAACGAATCGCCCGCTCCCGCCCGATGAAGGCCTACAATGCGGGACGCGGCCGATGTGGTGAGCGGCCGGTCGACCCCCGGGCATCCTGCCATGGCGACGATAGGACACACGTTGATCGGCCTGTCGCTCGCGGGCCTCCGCGGGAACGGAACGAAGCGCCGGATTCTCCGGAACGCCTGGCCGGGGTTCGTCGTGCTGCTCGCGCACGTGGTCGATCTGGTCGAGTGGCTCGTCTGGCTGGTCGCGCCCCCCGCCATCGACAACCACGTTTTGACGCATTCGGTCTGGCTCACGGCCGTCGTCGTCGGGCTGACATGGCTCGGGCTGCGGTTTCTGGCAGGCGTGAGGTCCCTGTGGCCGTTCCTCGTCTCGGCCATCGCGGTCTTCAGCCATCTCCTGCTGGACAATCGCCGTTTTCAGACGATCCTCGCCGAAGTCTCGGGCTTCCCATCCAACGCCGACATGCCCATCCTGACGCACTCGATCGTCGCCGAGGTCTGGTGCTACGGGCTCCTCCTCGTGGGCATGCTGCTTTTTCAGGCGCAGCGCCAGGCGGATTGCCCGAGACGCGGCCGTTTGCTCGCAGCCCTGCTCGGCGGCCTCTCTCTCGCCGGGGCGGCGTCGAGAATCGTGGCGGTCTGGGCGCCCGCCTATCTGCTCTCCCTGCTCCATGCGACGATCCTGCTCCGCCGCGGGATTCGTCGTCGGCTCGCCTGGAATCTGGTGCCACTCGCTCCGCTGATCCTCTACCTGGCGGTCATCGCGTCCGCCTCGGCCCTGCTCGCCCAGGCGGATGCGCTCCAGGCGGCGGGCGACTACCGTGGCGCGATCCGGTGCGCCCGGGCTTCGCTTGTTTTCGGAAGTCGTGTCACCGTCCCGGCGGCCCAGAGAACAATCGGATTCTGCCATCTGAAGAGCGGAGAACTGGCGGAGGCGGAAGCGGCATATCGTGCCGCCGAGGCCGCGTCGGACGGCAGCGTCGGGTCTCTCTTCAGCCTCGCCGGCTTCTATGTGGCCAGCACCTGCCGAAACACGCCGTTTTTTCGACCGGAGCAAACGCGCCGCATTCTCTTGAGGTTGCAGACCGACCGATACGGGGCGTCCACCAGACGGCACGCCCAACAGATGGCGGAGCGACTCAAGGCCGCGGGAATCCTCCGCTGATCCGATGTGAGCCTCCTCCGCGAGCGTCCGTTTCGTTGATCGGCTGCATCTCACGGCGGGCAAGGCGCCCGCGACACCTTCTCCAGATTCGCCAAACGATACAGAAGACGGAACCGTTTGAGCCGGCCTGCCGGCGAGCCGATGTGGCGATGTGGCAAGCACCCGATCAGGCCGACCCATCTCCCCGCGCCAACAGCGATCGGTCGGCGTGATCGACCGAGTCCCATCAGAGGCGGATTCCGTCAAGATGCCGGTTTTTCGACGATTCAGGAACAATTCCCGCCCTCGGGCGGTTATCATTAAGGAACGTCTTGCCGGGCATCCGTGTGCCCGGAGCGTAAGGCGCACACCCCCAGTGGAAAACGAGGTGAACACAATGAGGCGTCATTGCCCCCACTTGATTCTCACGGCCGCCCTGTTGACTCTGATCGGCCCCGGTCCGCTCCAGGGAGAAGAACCACAACCATCGATCGACATCGTGGGCGAGCAGCTCGATCCGTCCAATTTCGGCCCGGGAATCGTCGAGGGGATGGACGCCGTCCTCGCACGGGAGCGCGCGCGGGCGAAACAGAAGCCGACGAACCCGAAGGCACGAAACGGCCGCCACGGCACCTGGTTTGTGCCAAGCCGGCGGGCCACCTTCTTCCCCGCGTCTGGGAGCAACAACGTCGTGAACAAGTGGGGCGACACCAAGATGGGGATCGCGTTTCCCTCGGCCACCGACGTGTACGGAGCGTGCTTCGCGGGTCAGGGCGGCGGCCCCGCCGTATGGGCCAAGGGCATCCGCGTCCACGGCTACCGCGACGGCAAGCTCGTCGGGACGACCGATTGGTTCACTGAGATCACCGACGCCCCCACCCACTTCGACATCAATCTTCTCGGCGTGGACCGGATCGTCATCGAGGCCAAGCCGGCCAGAGACGGGTCCGGCTGGTACGGCATGGACGATTTCGTTTTCGGCCGGCAGGCCCTCGACGGGTCCGGCCGCTACGAGACCGTCACGCTGGATTTCGAGGACCTGAACAGACCCGCGAAACTGACGGGCTCGAACTACGCGGGGCTCATCTGGGAATCGGGTACCGGCGAGATCCCAGAGAGCCAGACCCGCCCGGAGGACAACATCATCCCCGCCCCGATCCCCAGGACGCGACTCGCAGGCGAGCCGGCGGACTCGGAGCCCGATCAGGCCGGCGCCCCGCGCGGCACCCCGAACCCGCCGACGCTCGCGTTGGACTTCGAGGGGGTGGACCGGGACGATCTCAACCAGTTCTCGGCGCCGCCGGACACCTGCGGAGCCGTCGGCCCGAACCACTTCGTCGAGGTCGTCAACACGGTGTGGGCCGTTTACAACAAGTCGGGCACCCTGGTCATGTGGTCAAGCCTGAGTTCCTTCCTGCCCGGCTCCAGCGGCGATCCGCGCGTCCTTTACGACCAGCACAGCGGCCGCTGGGTGGTCATCGTCTCCGACTTCAGCTCACGGATATACCTCGCCGTCTCTACGACCAATGATCCGACCGGCTCATGGTTCAAGACGAACGTCGTCGTCTCCACGGGCTCGGATTCGGGGTGTTTCCCTGATTATCCGACTCTCGGCGTCGACCAGAACGGCATCTACGTCTCGAGCTTCATGGCCGGTTGCGGCATGAGCATCTTCGCCTTTGACAAGGCCCCGCTGATCGCCGGCAGCCCGAGCCTGGGCACGGTCACCGCGTTCCGCGGGTTTGGCTTTGAAGGTGCGATCCAGCCGGTTCACACCTACGGAACGCCGAGCGGCGAGTACTTCATTTCCCGCAACAGCTCAAGCAGCCTCCGGCTCCGCCGAATCAATCCACCTTTGACTTCGCCCAGCCTGTCCGATCTGGGCGCGGTCAGCGTCCCCTCCTTCGCCTTTCCGCCGGATGCCCCCGTTCTCGGGAGCAGCACGCCGCTCGATACCGTCGGCGACCGGCTGATGAACGCGGTCTACCGCGACGGCTTCATCTGGACCGCGCACACGATCTCGGTGAGCGGCCGGGCGGCCTGTCGCTGGTATCAGATCAACACCTCGCCCCAGGGCCTCACACAGTCCGGGACCGTCAGCGATTCTTCGCTCTACTATTTCTTCCCCACCATTGCGGTCAACGCGATTGGCGATGTGGTCATGGGCTTCTCGGGCTCGAACTCGAGCCAGTTCGCCGCCTGCTATTTCACCGGCCGCCGGTTCAGCGATGCAACCGGTGCGATGGCCACCCCGATTCTGCTCCAGGCGGGCGCTGCATCGCAGAACATCATCGACGGCTTCGGCCGGAACCGCTGGGGCGACTACAGCCTGACTTCACTTGACCCGACCGACGAGACGGCGATGTGGACCGTCCAGGAATACGCCAAGCTCACCAACATCTGGGGAACCCGCATCGGCAAGGTCTTCGTCGAGCAACCCGACTGCAACGGCAACGGCATCCCGGATGCCTGTGACATCGATTGCGGGATCACCGGCGGGTTCTGCGACG
>JBHHUY010000028.1:0-18483 GCA_046753965.1 Phycisphaerae bacterium | reverse complement strand
AGACGTTGAGGTCTTCCTCTTCCAGAAAGAGCTTGAGAAAGAGGCGGTCGAGCCGGGCGTAGATGTTCCAGTCGACGTGCCGCAGGTCGTCGCCCACGACGTAGTTGCGGTAGTCGGCGAACTCGGCCGACTCGCCTTTGCGTCGGGAGCGTCGTTCACCGCGCTGGCGGCTGGCATGGATCTTGCGAGAGACGATCTCCAACTGCTCCAGGCGGGTCATGAAGTCTGAATCGAGCAGGGTCGCTGTCTCGTCCGTCTTTGGATGGGCGGCCCGTGTCTCTGGCATCGGCGGTGGGCTTTCCGAGGGTTGGAAGTCCGAAGTCGGCTCGGGCCTGCTCCGGCGCCTCTCGCCGGTCGTGTCGAGCGCATTACCTCTCGATGCCGATTATACCCTTGCCCGACGGGGTCGAACGGTTCCTCGGCGCGGCGCGCGACGTGAACAACGCCAACGCCCGGCCGATCGACGATGATCGCGACGGGGTGCCGGACGACGATCCGCCCGAGGACCTCAACGGCGACGGTCTGATCACGCAGATGCGCGTCCGGGACCCGGAGGGTGCGTACCTGCCGGACCCCGACGAGCCCCGCCTGCTGCGCAAGGCCGATCGGGCCAAGGGCGAGCGCCCCGTGTTCACGCTCTACACCGAGGGCCTCGATAACGACGGCGACGGCGAATACAACGAGGACGGCCTCGGCGGCACCGACCTGAATCGGAACTTCCCGCATGCCTACCCCGAACTCGCGGCGGGCGCCGGCGAAAACGAACTGAGCGAGCCGGAATCACTGGCCCTGGCCGACTTCGTCCTGAACCACCCGAACATCGCCGCCGTCATCGTGTACGGCCGCCACGACAACATCATCCACCTGCCCGGCGACAAGCAGCGCGACGTCTCCGGCCGGGGCTACCGCGACCTTCACCCCGACGACACGCCGATCTACCGACACCTGTCCGAACGCTTCAAGGAGCTGACCGGGCTCGAAGACGGCCCGAAGCGGGACAACGCGGGCTCGTTTTATACGTGGGTCTACAATCAACGCGGGCTGCCGGTCGCGGCCACGACGCTGTGGTGGGTCCCCAAGGCCGAGAAACCGGAGAAGCCGAACGCGTCCGCCGCCTCGCAACCGGCCGCGACACACCCCGCGACGACGCAGCCCACCCCAGCGCCGGCCGGCGCGTCGTCCCGGTCTGCCGGTGGAGAGACGCCCACAACCGGCCCCACGTCGAAGCCCGAGAATGAGACGCGAAAGGACCGGCCGGGCAAGGCCGGAAAACCCAAGGCGAAGGGAAAAGGCAAGGACCCGCTCGCCGTCGACCGGCGATGGCTCCGGTACTCGGACGAACAGCGCGACGGTGCCGGCTTCGTCGACTGGCAGCCGTACGAGCACCCGACCCTGGGCCGCGTCGAAATCGGCGGCTTCGCGCCCGGCTTCAGAGAGAATCCGCCGCCGGCCGCCCTGGCCGAGATCGTGAAGCAACAACTCGACTGGATCGACCAACTCGCCGCGTGGCTGCCGAATCCGCGCATCGCGTGTTGCACCGTGGAGCGCAAGACCGAGTCGGTCTATGCGGTCGAGCTCTCGATCGTCAACGAGGGCTATCTGCCGACCGCGCTGGCCATGGCGCGGACGGCGCGCGTGGCCGATCCGTTCGTCTTTCGCCTCGACCTGCCCGCGGGCGACGTGCTCGGCGGGCGGCGCGTGGCCAAGGTGCCGTGGCTCGGCGGCATGGGAGCGACCCGGAAGGTGCGCTGGCTGGTTCGCGGGCAACCGGGCCAGGAGGCGATCGTCCACGTCTATCACAAACGATTCGGCTCGTTCGACTACGCGTTTCACCTCAAGCCGACCGCGACGGAGGACAAGTAAAGTGACCCTGCCGCGCACGACAGCCTGTCTCGTCGCCTTCCTCTGGGCGATCGCCGCCCCCGCGGCCGTCGCCCAGCAGGATCACCCCAGCCGGGTCCCGCTTCGGTTCGATCATCTCTACGACTACGACGAGTTGAGCAACGCGCTGCACGATCTGGCCCGGGCCTATCCCGAGTTGCTCACGCTCCAGTCGATCGGCACAAGCTACGAAGGCCGCAGCATGTGGCTGATGACGATCAACAACCCCGGGACCGGCTCGGACCGGGAGAAGCCGGCGATGTACATCGACGGCAACATCCACGGAAACGAGGTGCAGGCCGCGGAGGTCTGCCTCTACACGATCTGGTATCTCACCAAGAGCTACGGCCACGTCGAGTCGCTCACACGACTGCTCGATGAGTCGACGTTCTACATTCTGCCGATGGTGAATCCCGATGGGCGCGCCCACTGGTTCGAGAAACCCAACACCTCCAGCAGTTCCCGCTCGGGAACGAAGCCCACGGACAACGACCGCGACGGCCTGATGGATGAAGACGGCTACGACGACCTCGACGGCGACGGCGAGATCCTCACGATGCGCCGGCGGACGCCGAACGGCCGCTGGAAGGATTCACCCGATGATCCGCGGCTGATGGTCTTCTGCGAGCCCGGCGAGCCGGGCCAATACGAGCGGCTCGGCCGGGAGGGCATCGACAACGACGGCGACGGATCGATCAACGAGGACGGTCCGGGCGGCTACGACATGAATCGAAACTGGCCCGCCGACTGGCAGCCGGGCTACATTCAATACGGCGCGGGCGACTATCCGTTCTCCTACCCGGAGACCCGCTGCATCGGCGCCTTTGTCAAGGCGCATCCGAACATCGCGGGCGTGCAGGCCTATCACAACGCAGGCGGGATGATCCTCCGGCCGCCCGGCGCGAAGTACATCAAACCCTACCCCCGAGCCGATCGCGCGGTGTACGACTATCTGGGCAGGAAGGGCGAGGAAATGCTGCCCTTCTACCGCTACATGATCATCTGGAAAGACCTCTACCCCGTCCACGGCGGCTTCGTCAACTGGACTGCCGAGCACCTGGGCATCTTCAGTTTCACGAACGAATTGTGGACCGCCGACAAGATGTTCTATAAGAAATCAAAGTCCGGTTTCTTCGGGCGGCAGGAAGACCTGCTCAAGTATGACGACATGCTCCTGTTCGGCCAGACGTTTCGCCCGTGGAAGCCCTTCAAGCATCCCACCTATGGCGATATCGAGTTGGGCGGATGGGTCAAGTACAGCATGCGCGTCCCGCCGGGCTTCATGCTCGCCGAGGTGTGCCATCGCAACATGGCCTTCACGATCTTCCACGCCCAGGCCATGCCTGTGATTGAGTTCGCCGAAGCGACGGTCCGAGCGAAAGGCGACGGCGTCTTCGAGATCACCGCGGCGATTCGAAACACGCACCCCATTCCCACAATCTCGGCAATCGCGGCGAAGGACAGGATCGGCGCGCGGGACTACATCGAAATCGCTCCCGAGGCCGGTGCCAACGTCGAGATCCTCGCCGGCGGCACCCTGGGCGACCGCTTCCTCGCGCCGCTCAAGCCCGTCGAACACCAACCGCAGCGCATCTGGAACGACCGCGGCGTCCCCGGCCTGCGGACGCGTTTCTTCCGATGGATCGTCTCGGGTCCGGGAGCGGTGCGAATCACCTATTGGTCACAGAAGGCGAAAACGATCTCAAAGACGCTCGATCTGAAAGAGGCCAGGATCGAACAAGAATGACATGATCGATGGCTTGGTTGAGCCGACGGCCGGCTTTGCCGTTTGGCGGATCAACCGGTCACCCTTCTCCTGTTCGGCTCCCAAGTCTTCGGGGGAGGGGCCGCGCACCGTCACGGCGCAACCTTCAGTTCTTCGGCATCCAGCCAGTTCGGGCCGCAGGCCAGATCGACCTTCAACGGCACATCGAGTTGAATCGCGGCGGTCATCTCCTCCGCGATCATGGCGGCCTCATCCTCCAGGTCATTCCTCGGCACCTCGAAGACCAGCTCGTCATGGACCTGAATGAGCATTCGCGACGAGCGCTTCTCGCCGATGATGCGCCGGTGGATGTTGACCATCGCCTTCTTGATCAAATCGGCCGCCGTGCCCTGGATGACCGTGTTCGCCGCCAGTCGTTCCGCCGCGCTGCGCGCGGTCTTGTTGCGCGAGTTGATCTCCGGGATCGGCCGCTGCCGGCCGAGGAGTGTTTGAACGAAGCCTTCGCTCCGCGCGCGGCGGATGCAGTCGTCGAGGAACCCGCGTATCTGCGGATACCGCGCGAAATACTGTTCGATGAAACGCTTCGCCTCGCCCTGCGGCATGCCGGTCTGGCGGGAGAGGCCGAACGCCGACTGGCCGTAGACGATGCCGAAGTTGACCGTCTTCGCGCGGGAGCGCTGCTCGCGCGTGACCTGTTCGATGGGAATGCCCGCAAGCTGCGCCGCGACGAAGGCGTGGATGTCCCGGTCGTTTCGGAACGCGTCGGCCAGCGCGGCATCGCCGCTGAAGTGGGCCAGCACGCGCAGCTCAATCTGTGAATAGTCGGCCTTGAGCAGAACGTGATCCTTCGCGCTCGGCACGAAGGCGCGGCGAATCTGCGCCCCCGCCTCGGTGCGGATCGGGATGTTCTGCAGGTTCGGATCGCTGCACGACAGCCGGCCGGTGATCGCGCCGGTCTGATGGAAACTGGGATGAATCCGCCCGGTTCGCTCGCTCACCATCTCGGGCAGCGCGTCGATGTAGGTCCCCTTGAGCTTGGACAGTTCCCGGTGTTCGAGAACGAGCGCGGGCAACGGGTGGCCGCTCTGCCCGGCCAGGGTGGCGAGCACCTCGGCATCGGTGGAACGCGCCGTCTTCGTTCGCTTGATGACGGGAAGACCGAGCCTGTCGAACAACACTTCGCCGAGCTGCTTCGTCGAGTTGATGTTGAACGGGTACCCCGCCGCGTCGTGGATTTCATGTTCGAGCGCGACGAGTCGATCGGCCATCTTCCCGCTGAGCCGGGCGAGCAGGTCGGTGTCGACGGTGACGCCCCGGTATTCCATCGCCGCCAGCACTTCCAGCAGCGGCATCTCGAGTTCCGTGAACAGCGCGCGGCGCTGCGGATCGGTCAGCCGGGGTTCAAGGACCTGCCGAAGCCGCCAGGCGATGTCCGCATCCTCCGCCGCATAGTCGAGGACCCGTTCGGTCGGAAGCCGGTCGAACGTGATCTGCTTCTTGCCCTTGCCGATCAAGTCCTGCGTGGCGATCTTCCGATAGCCGAGCCAGTCCAGCGCGAGCGCGTCAATCCCGTGCGAGCGCCGGCCGGGATCGAGGAGAAAGCTGGCGATCATCGTGTCGAAGTCGATGCCGCGAACCTCCAGCCCCAGGGTCTTCAGCACAACAACGTCGTACTTGAGATTCTGCCCGCACTTGCCGATCCGTTCGTTCGCGAACACCGGGCCGAGATGACGGCGGACCGCGTCTTCCGAAACCCGCCGCCCGATCCCCCGCACGGGCACGTAGTAGCCTCGGCCCGGTTCGAAGGCGAAGCTCAGGCCGACAAGATCGGCGGCGACCGGGACGAGCCCCGTCGTCTCGGTGTCGAAGGCGAAGGCCGGCACCCCGCCGAGCCGCCCGGCCAGGTCGGCGAGCGCCGCGTCCGTATCGACCAGCGCATAACGGGTCTCGGTGCGCTCTTCGGAGCCGAACAGAAGCGGATCGGCCGGCTGGGCCGCGTCCCCCTCCGCACCAGGGCCGTTCCCCTCTTCGGCCTTTGAGCGTTCCCCGGACGCAGGCGCCTCGACGCCCAGCCGTTCTAACAACCGCTGGAGACCGAGTTCCTGAAGGATGGGCGCGGCGGCGGCCGGATCAAAGCGCGTGGCCTCGGCATCGGCCAGGTCAAAGTCGAACGGTACATCGCGCCGCAGGGTCACGAGCTTCCGCACCGTCTCCATCCGATCGCGAAAGGCGAGCACGTTCTCGCGCAGCTTGGGCGTCAATTCGTCTGCGTGTTGCACGATGTTCTCAACCGTGCCGTACTTCTTCAGAAGTTGAGCCGCTTTCTTCGGGCCGACACCGTCCACGCCGCGGATGTTGTCCGTGCTGTCGCCCATGAGCATCTGGGCCTCGATCGCCTGATCGGGCCCGTAGCCCTTGGTCGCCGCGAGTGTGGCGGCGTCGATCTCCACATCCTTGCCGGGGTCATAGAGCTTCACGTGGCGGTCGAGAAGTTGCTCCAGGTCTTTGTCGCGGCTGACCAGGTAGATGTCGAGTCCCTCCCGTCCATACCGGTCGCACAGCGTGGCCATCAGATCGTCGGCCTCGTAACCTTCCTCGCGGAGGATCGGAATCCTCATGGCTCCGAGAATCGAGACGATCCGTTCGATCTGGGGACCCAGATCTTCCGGCGACGCATCGCGCGTCGCCTTGTAGGTCGGGTCCAGATCGACCCGAAAGACCGATCGATCGCTGACGTCCAGGGTCATCGCCAGGTAGTCCGGCCGGCGGTCGCGCAGCAGGTTGAGCACCATCTGCGTAAAGACGTGGACGGCCCGCGTCGGCTCACCGGTCGGTGAGGTCAGGGCGCCGAAGGGAGCGTAGTAGGCGCGGTAGATCTGGGCGTGGCCGTCGATGAGATAGAGCGATCGGGTTGCCATCCATCTGATTCCCGCCGTGTTTTCGGCGCAGCGGCCGCGGCTGTCAATGTCGAGCGACGGACAGGGCGTATCGGACGCCGCCGGTCCGGGAGGCTCCGGCCCGCCCTCGGCCGATTCGCGGACCTCGAAACCCGAGACGACGGCCGCCGCGGGGGCCTCGGACGTTGACATTTCATCCCTTTTGGCGGATACTTGTATGGGTTCCGCCCCCGAATGCGGGGGCCCGCCCCCGAACCGTACCCTCCCCGGACCGACGTACCAGCGGTTCAGCAGCGTGTAGCACACCCGGAGGTCTCGACCGGCATTCCGTGCCGGGTTTCGGTGATCAGTCTCTGCGAGGAGTTTCCCATGGCTGGCGTGGCACCACAGCATCGCGCGGGTTCGAATGCGACGACGACCGGCATGGTCATCGCCGTCATCGTGGCGGTCGTCCTTCTCGGCGTTTTGATCTGGCTGTTCACCCTGCAGGAGCAGTTCCGCAGCAACACCGAACTGGCGCGGAAGGCCCAACAGCGCGCCACGACGGAACTCGCCGAGATGAAGCGGTCCAACCAGTTGTTGATCCGTCGGATCACGGGCAACCAGAACGACCCGCCGGCCGATGCCGTGGCCATGCTCGACCAGGCCCTCGGCAAGATCAACACCGACGAGGTCATCAGCGCCGATGATCGTGCGAGGCTGTCTCCGGAGTACGGCGCGGCGACCATCCTCTCCGCGTTCCACGAACTCTACCAACGTGCGGCGAAAGACAAGGCGGAACTCGAGGCGACCCTCCAAACGACGAAGGCCGACCTGGCGAAGGCGAAAGAGGCCGGGGGCAAACTGAGAACGGCTTTCGATTCGAAAGTGGCACAACTGAAATCCAAGATCGCCGAGTTGCAGCAGGCCAAAGGCGATCTTGAAGCGCTGAAGAACGGCGACAATGCCGCCCTGGCCCGGCAGATCTCCACCCTGCGCGACGCGCTCGATCAGAAACGCCGCGAGGTCAGCAAACTCAAGCGGCAGTACCGCGCCACGATCGCCGAGTTGGAGGGGCTTCTCGATGAGCAGCGCGTCGTGATCCGCGATCTGCGCGGCCCGCTGGCCGCCGGCGCCGAGCCGCTGGCCGCCGCCCGCAGGGCCGTCGGCGAGGTGATGGAAGCCTTGCCCGGAAACGCGCTCGTGCACGTCAACCTCGGACGCAGGGACAACGTCACCCTCGGCATGACCTTCAGCGTCTATGCCGCCGATGAACGCATCCCCAAGACCGGCCGAGGCAAGGCCAGCATCGAAGTCGTCAGCGTCGGCCCGACCACCTCGGAGTGCCGGGTCGTCGCACCGCCGGCGCCAGGCGATCCGATTCTGCCCGGCGACGTCGTCGGCAACATCGTCCTGAGCCGCAGCCGGGGCAAGAAGCTGCGATTCTGCGTGATCGGCGACTTCGACGTGGATTTCGACGGACAGGTGGATGTCCGCGGCCGGGCCCAGGTTCAATCGCTGGTCCGGCGCTGGGGCGGCGAAGTCGTCGATGAGGTCGACGCCCTGACCGACTACGTCGTCATGGGCAAGGAACCGCCCGGCGAATCGATCGTTCCGGCCGTCCTCGCCGGTGGAAAACCGGCCGAGGACGAACTCGCCGAAGATGAAGAAGACGTCGGCGAGGATGACGAAGCCGACATGGAAGAAGACGACGAAGGGGATGAGGACGAAGACGAGTTCGGCGACGACGACGAAGAGTGGGACGACGAAGACGAGGTCGGCGACGACGACGAAGAGTGGGACGACGAGGACGAGGACGGCGACGAGGACGAAGAGTGGGACGACGAGGACGAGGATGAGGACGACGGCGAGGATGACGACGAGGCCGGAGGCGGCAACGGCGGCCCCGGTGATCTGACTGTCGCCGGCACCCCGGAACGACCGATCATCGACCCGACCGCCGCTCCGCGAACGCGGCGCTATCAGACCGAAGGGCAGCGGTACCGTGACAGCCTCTTGCGCGCCAAGCTGTTCTCGATTCCCGTCCTGACCCAAGACCAGTTTTTCAACTTCATCGGCATCGAGGGAACCGTCAGCGACATCCGGCGGCTCGAAGGCTGAGGCCCCACCGCCGCCGACCACGCATTCCCGACCGACTCGCGGCCGGCGCGCGCCCGCATCACTCCAATCCGTAGATCAGGTCGACCTCCATCGTCAGCGAACCCATCGTGATCTCGCGGACACGCAGCCAATCGTCGGACAGATTCGCCACCGGCCCCAGGCCTTTGCCGCTGTAGGGATGCAGCGGGCGGCGTGGGGGCTGGCCGCCGACGTGCCCGTCGAGATACAACACATTCGCCCGGCCGTTGTGCCGGAAATGCCCGAAGCCCCCGTTGATGCCGACATTGCCCCCGAAGAACGACGGCGGCCGCCACTGAATATAGGGCGGTTCATTGAACGTCTGTTCGAGCGGCGGGGTGCTCGAATAATCCAGCCGGTCAAAGTGAATGCCGTCGGCCAGGACGAAAACGTCCGCCGTCCGACCGGCGAATTCACGCATGCGCCGGGGGCCCGCCGCCCCCGGTGCGAAGGCGTCGAACCCACCCAACGCGGCCGCGTTGTAGCCGTAGCCGCCGGCGTTCGGGGAAAACTTCGGAAAGTAGCGTCCCGCGCCGTACGGAAAACTCGGACAACGGAAGTCGCTCGCCGTCCCGGTCAGATACGGGCCGAGGAAACCGGCCGCCTTGTCCAGCCGCCGATGGTCCTGCGTGCCGTTGTAGGCGGGGCCGCCGGGCTCAAAGCCGAACCACCACCGCCGGCCGCCGTCCTCGCCGGGCAGATCGACATAATAGGGCCAGAACGCCCCGTCATGGTCGTCCACGTAGAGGGTCGTCGCCAACGCGGCATTGTGCAGGGTCGCGGCGCACAGGGCGCTTCGCCCTTCCTCGCGGGCCCGGCCCATTGACGGCACAAGCAGGCCGAGCAGCAGCGCGATCACCGCGACGGCCGAGATGACCTCGAGCAACGTGAACCCACGATGCGATCGGCGAGGAACCATGGATTACGCTCCCACCAATGCGGCCACAAAACCGGAGAGATCGTCGACTGTCAGTTGCCCGTCCAGATCGAAATCACCCCGAGCCGCGGCGCAGGCGGCCGGCGATCCGGATAACAGGGCGTCAACGAAGGCTGCAATGTCGTTTCCATCGACGAGGCCGTCATGGTTCAAGTCGCCCGCCGTCGCGGGCAAGCCGGTGAACGAGATCCGCGACACGTCCACGTCGGCAATCACCGTCGAGCCGAACGGGTTGAACGTGTCCTGCCACGCCGTCAGCGCAAACGCATCAACCGCGAACGGGCCGTCGATCTGAAGGAGCGTCTGAATCGTCGTGACATCCCCGTCGAAACCACCCGGCCCGCCCGCCCCGTCGGCATTGATCGGCAGCGCGCCGGTTCCCTGAGTCACGGTCAGCGTCGCGGTCTGCGCCGCCGAGTCGTACGAGACGCGCGCCGTGTAGGTGGTGTCCAGCGCGATCGAGGCGTCGCCCAATGCCGCGTCGATCCTGGTCTCCGGTCCGAAGCCGAAGTCGATCTTGGCGAAGAAGCCCGCGCCGCTGTCGCTGTGAATGACCGTCGCGCCGAGGTTCGGCCCGCCGAAGGCCGTTATGTTTGGGAAGTAGTCGAAGGTCACAACGTCGAAGGCATAAGGACCGGCCGAGCCGCCGGCGCGATCCTCGCCGGTCGTCTGTGTGTTGATCAGTCCCCACCCGATCTGAGCGAAGTTGGATGCATCAGCGAAAAACCCCGCCCCACGGATATGGAAGGTGACGGAAAACTCGAAATCGTCACATCGCCCGAACGACCGACCGCCCGTCGCGTCGAGCAGTCGCCAATACCAGGCCGTGGGCAACTGCGTGTCGTAGTGCACCGTGACGAACGGACCGGCGGCGGCGTATGTGAAGCGCGACGCATCCTGCCCGGGCGGCACGGAGAATCTCCCGGCAGCGATCGGATCGTCCGCGAAATCCTCCACCCAGGCGATGCCGCCGGCGGGAGCAGCACCGACCACGAACCGCGCCGACGCGAGGAGGAGCATTGCCGCAGCGGTCGCACTGCGAACGCGGCGTGTCCTGAGTCGGTCACGATCCGAAAACGGTCGCCGTGCGTGCCTCATGTTGAGAATCCTCGCAGCTCGCGCGGAAGAACGAACAGTTCGGACGCCCTCGCCTCGCTTATCAGGCCCGTCGACGCCGCCCGCCGAGCAGCAGCGCCACACCGAGAACAAGCACGCCCGTCGCCGGCTCGGGCACTCGCGCCAGTGCGTCGATTTCAGCGGTCAGCGCCGTGCCGGGGTCCCCGTCGTCCGGCAGGCTGACGCGGACAAAGGAAACGCTTGACAGACCGGACGCGGCGATGTCGATCGGCGCTCCGCCGCCGGAACCGTCATAGAGGGCGAGTGCGTCGGCATAGCTCAGACCGTCGAAACTCGAAAGTGTCAGGGATGGATCGACCGGTTTGAGAAACTGGCTCGGCACGCTCCCCGGCGAACCCTGAAAGGGGGAGACATCGAGGAACCCTTGCGTGGGAAAGAGCCCGGCGCCCGGCAGGGCGACCGGAAAGAAGCTCACACCGTCGGCCGAGACCTCCACCGTGGCGAGATCGGCGCCGAAGAGCACGGCCGGCGTTCCGATCTGCCCGCTCGGAAAGGCCGCGTCGATGAACCCGCTGTTTCCAAAGAGGATCAGGTCCGCACCGAAGAGATGCGACGGATCATTCTCGACCGGCACGTCGAACCGGACGGTCAGTTGCCCCCCCTCGCCGATGCTGACGAGTTCGTCGGTTCCGAACGGCGGATTGAACATCGTGACGGCGCCGGGAAAGGTGCCTTCACCGGTGAATCGCTCCGGCGAACCGAGCGCGACGAGGGGATTGGTGAATCCTGCGGCGGGCGCCGTGCCGGGGTCATAGCCGACAACCGCCGCCGCCCACGGACCGGCCTGTGCCGTCGCTGTCAACGAAACCACGATCAGGGCAACAGCCGGGATGGGCAGACACGAGCGACGGGCTTCCAGGTGCAATGCAAGAAACACAACAGGCCTCCTCTCCGTGGCAATCGTTCGTTGCCACAAAAAAACCTTCGCCTCCTCGGAATCAGGGGGGCGAAGGTGAGAGTGGCCGGTGTGTCTCGTGAGATCGGAAGACCCACGAGCGCGCGGCAGACGACACTTCGCCCTCTATCCGAGGCGACGCGACGAAACCACGATGCCGGCAGGTCTTCTGGCTTACGGATCGTCCTACTGGCCGCGCCTTCTCCTCGCTCACGCGAGAATGGCCGATGCGGCGTTCGTCCCCGATTACAGCGGCGGGACCGCGGTGGAATTGCACCACCTTCCCTTTTGTCTCCCCACGCGGGAGACCGGCACCGAACATGATTCGGTTGTCAATCGGACAGCGCCGGCTCACCGGCGACCGTCCGCAGGTTCGCGCGTAGTGTCGGCCAATTCACGGACCTGTCAAGCGGCGACGACGAACGGCCTTGTAACTTGTAAAAAGAACAGGGCCGCGCCGTCTCCCCACGGCGCGACCCGTCCCGCTACTGGAAGCAGCAACCCGCTGGGCAAAGCCCTCAGGATCTCTCCCGACGCCTCTCCCGCGGCCGGTCAAGCCTGACAGGCCTTGCCCGCCGGATGGCCGCTTTCCGTGGCTCAAACGCCGCCGTCCCGATTCTCGCCGGGGCCGAGCCACTTGCCCCCAATCACGGGGAATACTTACCATGTTTCATGCCATCAAGAGCCGCCGGGTTCCACGAGACACGAACACATCATCCAACCTATTGCCATACAACAAGTTGCGAATCTCCCTGGAGTCTGCGCCCGCCGATCCCTGTGTTCCGAGATAGAAAGGAAAGGGGTGTATTGCCCAGTTTCACCCACTCCGCCATGTGTGCAACGCCCCCTTTTTCTCGCTCAAGGCTTGATGCCGCATGGGAGGACGCTGTCGGATGCCGGAACACAAAGGGCTCGGGCAGCCGCCGGAACGGATGACCGCGGCGCGTGCGGCCGGTGCGTCTCGGCGCGTGCGCCGACTCGTCCGGCGCGTTCGCGCGAATCGCCACCCGGGCAGGGCGACCGTCGCCGCCCGCTGCCGCCCGAGAGCAGGCGGCCCAGAATATTGACATGTGTCTAAAACAAATGAGGCGCCGCCGGGGTCGTCGGCGCGCGGCGCAGCACCGGAGCTTCTTGGCGCAAAACCGTGTTCCGGCGCGCGATGTCGAAAGGCAAGCTCCGATAAACGCGCATCGGTTCGGCGACCGCCGATAATGTTTTCTTGCGGACGGCGCATGCTCAAGGCGTGTGCCGGAGGTGCCGATATCATAACGCGAGGCTGTGGGTCTTCCGCCGTTTGGCGGGACAGCCTGGTTTGGAGGATCCGGGTAACGGCGAGCTCGGGTCCTCTTTTTTTGCGCGCCGGAACAGGCGCCTCGCGCCGATCGACGCGCAAAACGCCGCGCTGCCGGCGGCCTGCCGATGACCGCGCAGCAGCACAACACGCGCGGGTTCCGCCCCGGCGCGGCAACACCTGCGCGGACGGGTCATCCGCCCCGGCGATTTCTGCGTAGACTCCGAACGAACTCCGCCAGCTCCGTGATCGAGGATCGCTCCGGTCGCTCGTGCTCCAGACCGACAAACTGAAAGCCGAGCCCCAGTCGATCGCCGTCTCGCATCAAACAGTGGCGATACCGACCTTCGAGCAGCAGGGAGGACGTGCCCGGTCGGACCGTGATCTCAATCCCCAGGATGTCGCCGGTACTGAGCCGCGGGTTGCGATCGGTCCGAATGTCCACCTGCACCCCGCCGACCGAGATGTTGGCCACGCGGCCGGCGCAGATGGGCCATGACGGCAGGTCGGACCGCGGAACGCCTCCTTCCCAAAGCTTGACCGCGATGAAACGCTCCGAAGGGATGATGATGCGCTGATAGGCGCGGCGCTGGAGCGCGCGAACATGGCGCGGCGCCCGCAGGATGAGCGTGTCGACGCGCCCGCCGGCCTCGTCGGTATCGGTGCGCCGGAGCACGACCGGGCTGACAAAAAGGCACTTCTTGTGCCCGCGCCGAAAAGAGAGGCCCAGTTCGGTGCCGATCGGAAACTCGGCCGGAGCCCGGTCCGCCTGCATGAGCGGATAGTCGATCTGAAGGACGTCCTGGTGCGGATCGAAACGGATAAGCCGCGATCGCAGGCTGGCCCAACCGCCGTCCACGGCACACGACACCGCCAACTCGACGCGATTCTCGGCGCCCCAGTTCAAGAGCGCGACGCGAGATGGCGGGTCCAGAAGACAGCCCTGGTTCATGTGAGCACTTCCGACGGCACACCAATCGCCGGTCTGCCTTCAATCGCAATCCGAAGCGCGGCGATCGTCGCCGAGTCCTCCGCCGCCGTGATGAACTGAAGCCCGAGGATCGTGCAACCCTCGCTGGCCGGCGTCTTGTTGGACACCCGTGCGCCGAGCTCGAACGGCTGCGGATTGCCGGGCAGTTGGAAGGTCACCCACAGGTGATCGCGCTTGTCGATCGCCGTCGCCGCCCGCTCACCCAGCCGGCAGGCCATGCCGTCGGCGCTGATGTTCAACAGCTTGACCACATGCCGATGCTCGGTGCCCGAGCGCTTCCACTGAAGCGACACCTCGGAAGAGGGTGCAAGCTTCGCCCGCAGAAACCGCCGGCGGTCGAGCACCCGCACGGTCTCCGGCCGATCGAACGCGAGGGCCTGCGTCTTGCCCCATCGAGGCGCGGCCGCGATCCGGGACGAAAAGCAATACCGTCGATCGGCGTAGATCTGCCCCTCGCACCGACAACCGACCAGCGCGTCGAAATCAACACCGGGGCGACCCGTCACCTCCAACAGCAGGGCCTGCTCGTCGGCGGAAATCAGGAATCCGTTGATCGTGGTGTCCGGGATGTCGGCCGACTCGAGCACCACCGACGCCTGCGTGCGGACCGCCGCATCGACCGCCCGCGTGCATTCAAACGATTCCAGCTTGATTGTCGCTCGCATCGATGCCGCCCCCGCTTCAGGAATGCATGCCGCAAGGCCGGAACCTCCGGCTTCACACCGTCTTGTCGGACCGATCGGCAGAACCCTTGAGAATCGGCAGAATGCGAAAGCGGACGCCGGGAAGGTCCGGAGAGGTGTCCGGGCGCAGGGCGAGGGACCGGAAACCCTCAACCCGCGCGGGAGGAGACGACTCGACCGCCCAGGCGAATGACGCGATGGACCTCGGACATCGGAAGTTGAAGATCGAGCCGCACCGAACCGTCGGAATAACTGCGCCCCAGGATGTGCCCGTGCTCGCTGAGATAAGCCAGCAACTTGCCGTTGCCGCTTTCGGCTTCCAGCTCCAGGCGGACAAAGCGGTGGCGCATCTGCTCGAGCACACGGCGTCGGAGCGCATCGAGGCCCGCCCCGGTCCGTGCCGAGACCTCCACCGCCTCCTCCAGGTTCGTCCGCAGAAGGTGAATCGCCGAATCATCCCGAACGGCGTCGACCTTGTTCAGAATATTGATCGTCGGCACTTCGCGACAGCCCAACTCGTCGAGGACCCGCTCGACGCCCCGAATCTGTCCCGCGCCGTCCGGGCTGGCCGCATCGACCACGTGCAGCAGCAGGTCCGATTGGATCACTTCCTCGAGCGTCGCGCGAAAAGACGCGACCAGATGGTGCGGCAGATCGCGAACGAAACCCACCGTATCCGACAGCAGCGCGACCAGCCCGCCGCCGAGGTCCCATCGACGCGTCTTCGTATCCAGCGTGGCGAACAGCTTGTCCTCGACCAGCGCCTCCGCGCCGGTCAGCGCGTTCAGCAGCGTGCTCTTGCCGGCGTTGGTGTAGCCGACCAGGCCGATGGTGAAGTGGTCGCCGCGCGAACGCACCTCACGAAGCTTGCGACGATCCAACTCGGCCAGTTGGTCCTTCAAAAACGCGACGCGCTTCTGAACCAGGCGCCGGTCGATCTCGATCTGTCGCTCGCCCGGCCCGCGCGTCCCCACGCCGCCGACGGCCCCCGCCGCCGTGCCGCCGCCCGCACCGGCGATGCGCTCCAGGTGGGTCCACATCCCCCGCAGCCGCGGGGCCGTGTACTCAAGCTGCGCCAGCTCGACCTGCATCCGGGCCGCCCGCGTCCGGGCACGGCTCGCGAAGATGTCGAGGATCAGTTCGGTCCGATCGATGACGCGGCGACGGGTGATCTTCTCGAGCTCGCGGATTTGCGACGGCGCCAGGTCGTTGTCGAAGATGATGAGCTCCGCGCCCTTGTCCTCGACATAGGTCGCCAGCTCCGAAGCCTTGCCGCTGCCGATGTAGGTCGCGGGGCACACTCGCCCGCGACGCTGGATCGATCGGCCGACGACAACCGCGCCGGCGCTCTCGGCCAGCGCGGCCAGCTCCGCCAGGGGATCGTAGCGCGTGCCGGCGCTCTCCCGACCCGGCAGAAGCAGGCCGACGAGAACGGCTTGCTCCGACCGGACCCGGCTCTCGTTGCGTGTGGGTTCTTTCAATTCGTTTCCGGTTCTCGCGCCGGCCGCGGCGATGACAAACGCCAGACGCCGCGCTTGCAAGGCGAAGACAAGCGCCAGACGCTGCGCCTGTAATGATTGTAATCAACCCACTCGGCCGCCGTCAATCACGCGCGCGAACTTGCCGCGGGATAGGCACCGAGTGAGAATCACATGGTCGATTGCCGGGTAGGACGCGCCGGCCGGCTTCGCCGTTTAGCGGATCGCACGTTGACCTCACTCAAACCGAGCGGCTTGTACTCAATACGTAATACAACATTGGCGAGCCGCGAGCTTCAGCTCGCGCGGCCGTTTCGTGCAGAGGAACGCCGACCAGGGCTCGATGACCGTGCGCAACGGACGCGGGCCTCTCCAATCATGCCGCCTGAATGGTCATGGAGCCTGCGGGATACCGAATACCGCCGAACCCCTCGATCGAATTGACCGACCCACAGCCGAACCGTACGCTGGTTTTCATGGTCCTCAACGACGACGATTCGGTGCGGCGGCTTGTGGGGCGCGAACAAATCGGTAAACTGAGCGGGCGCCAAAGGAGGACGCTGAATTGAGCGGAACGGTCGCCGACAGGAAGCGCTTGTTTCGTGTCACCGCCGGAAACCTCCGGCAGAACCACCTCTACATCCACGGCCACTACGACTTTTTTCCGTCCGACTGCATCGGCGGGAGCCGCAGCCTGACGGCTCGTTGAACTACCAGGCGAACGTCCACGTGGATCGGCGTCATGGCACGCTACAAAGCGATCATTTCGTACCCAGAGATTGTCAGACGTGAAGGCATTTTGCTGCAACGCGGCATGAACTTCCGAGTCAATCCAAGATACTCCATCCTGCTCATGAGTGTTCGCAAAGGTGCGCCGTACCAGGACCAATGGCATGAGGATACCGGCCTGCTCGAGTACGAGGGGCACGATGAACGGAGGCGCGAGGGAATCGACCCCAAGCGCGTTGACCAGCCGATGCACCACCCCAGTGGCAGCTTGACCGAGAACGGAAAGTTCTATCAAGCAGCGATGGCCCACAAGCGAAACGGCGCGCCGCCGGAGTCGGTTCAGGTGTATGAGAAAATCGCTCAGGGCATCTGGTCAGACAGAGGCCGATATGACTTGGTCGACGCCACACAGAAACGGGTCAACCAACGCACGGTATTCCGTTTCTTCTTGAAGCCCAAGAAAGAACCTCGGGATTCGGAACCTTTTCTGCGCACGTCGCGCGTGATTCCAACGGCGGTAAAAGTGCAGGTCTGGCGCCGTGACCATGGCCGATGCGTGATCTGCGGTTCCGACGAGAACCTACATTTTGACCACGATATCCCCTACTCGAAAGGGGGCAGCAGCATAACTCAGGACAATGTCCGGCTCTTGTGCGCGAAGCATAATCTCGAAAAATCAGACAGAATCGAGAGCCTGCTTCCTTGGATCCTCGGCGCCGCATCGGCGATCATCTCCCGTTCAGCATAGCTGGTGATGGGATTGAATCAGGTCCTCTATCGTGGGATAGCGGCAACAGACAGCACTGACATGCTTACTCAAACTGACCGATTTCCGCTGAAAAAGAGCCGCGGACTTCAGTCCGCGCGGCCTTTCATTCGCGCCTTGGACGCCGATCTTGTGCGACCGGCCGTGCGGGCCGCCATCAACGAACTCGTCTACAAGCTCTACGGCCTGAGCGACGCCGACATCCGCGTCGTCGAGGAGGCGACACTTTGAAGATATACTTCGACGTGTCCTGCCTGAATCGTCCTTTCGACGACCAACGGCAGACGCGCGTGCGTCTGGAAGCGGAGGCCGTCACGCTGATCTTTGAGAAGATCGACGCTGGCCCCTGGCGCCAGGTCTCGTCGCAGATCGCTGAAATCGAAATCACCGCCATGCCGGATGTCGAGCGACGGCGACGGGTCAGGGCCCTTCTGCCCGCCCGAAAAGACAGAATACGCCTGACACCGAGGATGTTCTCCCGTGCCGCGCAACTGGGACGGCTTGGATTCCAGCCCGCCGATGCCCTCCACATCGCCGCAGCCGAGGCCTTAAAACCGGACGTCATGCTGACTTGTGACGACCGTCTGTACCGCCGCGCGAAGCGTTTTCGTTCGAAGCTTGGCGTCCGCGTAGACAATCCGCTATTATGGTTGAAGGAGGAGCCCGATGCACCGAACACTTGATCAGATCCGCCGGGAGGGACTGACCGCTCTGCGAAAGCGTCTCGGGCAGGCCGGCATGATCCGCTTTCTTCAGCAGTTCGAAACCGGTAAGGGAGACTACGCCTCCGAGCGCCATAAGTGGGTCGACCAGGTCTCGCTGAATGATCTCCGGCGGAAGGTCGCCGGGACGCCCAGGCGAACGCGCCGGCAGACATGAAGAACGACCATATCAATACTCAAACTGAGCGGTTTGTACTCAATGTGTGATAGAACATTGGCGAGCCGCAAGCTT
>JBHHUY010000027.1:0-19031 GCA_046753965.1 Phycisphaerae bacterium | reverse complement strand
GGGGGGGCCGGGGGGGGGCCGCCCGGCCGAACTGACGGGCGACGGCGACTCGGTCCTCCTGCCCGACGGCCCCAGGGCGGCCGACATCCCGGAAATAGACGCAGGTCTCTGTCAACCCCAGGACACGACCGCTCAGCGCGCGCTGCGATTGGCGCCGCCGCAAACAGGCGATTGCGTGGTCGATCTCTGCGCCGGGGCCGGCACGAAAGCGACACAGGCCGCCGAGATGATGCGCGACTGCGGCACGGTCATCGCCACCGACATCCACGCGGAGAAGCTCGTCGCGGTCCGCGCTTCGGCCGAGCGCCTGGGGCTGCACATCATCCATCCCACGCCGATCGAGCGCCTCGGCGATGCCCTGGCCCGCGTGGGCCGACCGCCCGACCTGATCCTGGTCGACGCCCCCTGTCTGAATACCGGGGTCCTCGCCCGGCGGCCCGAGGCGCGGTATCGGGCCAGCGCGAAGGCGCTGCGGGCCGTCGTCGAACTCCAGCGGGGGATCCTGCAACACGCGCGGGATCTGGCGGGCCCGCGCACGCGGATCGTCTACGCGACCTGTTCACTCGAGCAGGAGGAGAATGAAACGCAGGTCGCCGCTTTCTGCGACGCCGCCCCGGAGTGGAAGGTGGACCGGCAAGTCTTCACATTGCCTGATGCGACCCGAGACGGCGGCTTCGCGGCCGTGCTGGTGCGCTGACGCGAGGCTCCCGCCAAGCTCTCTTTTCAGGTATCCTCGTTTGCAATGATCGATGCACCGAGGAATCCCTCGAAGAAGCCCGCCGTTCTGATCACCGTCGGAACACGACCGGAGGCGGTGAAGACGGCGCCGGTGATTCGGCATTTGCGCGAGGGCGACTGGGCGCGGGTCCGTGTGCTGGTGACGGCGCAGCATCGCGAACTGCTGGACCGGGTCTTCGACTTCTTCGGCATCCGGGTCGACGTCGACCTGGACCTGATGCGACCCGAGCAATCGCTGCCCGATCTGACCAGTCGCCTGGTCCCCGCGCTGGATGCCGCGCTCGCCGCCGAACAACCCGATATCGTCCTGGCGCAGGGCGACACGACGACGGTGATGGCCACGGCCCTGGCGTGTTTCTACCGTCGGATCCCGTTCGCACACATCGAAGCCGGGCTGCGGACGCATCGGAAATACTATCCGTACCCGGAAGAGATCAACCGGGTGCTGGCGAGCCATCTCGGCGATCTGCATTTCGCGCCGACGCCGCAGGCCCGGGAGAATCTGCTCAACGAGGGAATCGACGCGGAGCGAATCGTCGTGACGGGCAACCCGGTCATCGACGCCCTCCTGTGGGCCGCCGAACGGGACCTGCCGGCCGCCTTCGCGCCGCGCGGCGACCGGCGGTTGATCCTTGTCACGGCACACCGGCGGGAGAACTTCGGCCGACCCCTGGAGGCCATCTGCGACGCGCTGACGGAGATCGTCGCGGCGCGGGAGGTCGAAGTGCTCTATCCGGTCCATCCCAATCCCCACGTCCGGGCGACGGTCACCGAGCGGTTGGGCGACCATCCGCACGTCCGGCTCGTTCCGCCGCTCGACTACGCCGGGTTCGTCGCCGCCATGAAGGCCGCACACCTGATTCTGACGGATTCGGGCGGCGTTCAGGAGGAAGCGCCGTCGCTGGGCAAGCCCGTGCTTGTGCTCCGCGATGAGACCGAGCGACCCGAGGGGCTCGCGGCGGGCGTGACGCGCCTCGTGGGGCCGCATCGGCAGCGCATCGTGTCGGAAACACTCAAGCTGCTCGACGACGACGCGGCCTATCGCCGGATGGCGCAGGCGACGAACCCCTACGGCAACGGGACCGCGTCACGCCGAATCGCCGAGGCCCTCCGCGCGTTCTTGAGCAAGGGAGCGGGCGGTGCTTAGGGTTCTCGTGCAGAACCGCGCCGATGCGCGATCGCACCCCGGCGGAGATACCGTTCAGATGGACTGGACGGTGCGATTCCTCCGCGAGCGGGGGCATGCCGTCTCGGTCTCGTTCGAGTCCGCGCCGGACCTCGGCGACGTGGACCTGGTCCACCTTTTCAATCTCACCCGACCGGAGCAGACCCTGGTCCAGGCGGACAACGCCCGCCGGCATTCGACGCCCTACGTTCTCTCGTCGATCTATTGGGACCTCGACGCGGCGGTTCCGTGGCATGCCTATGAGTTTCCCCGGAATCTGTGGCGGCGCGTCGTGCCGCCCGGGCTGCGGCGGTGGGTTCGATCTTTGCGCACCGGCGGCCGCGCCGCTTCGGGAGATGCGGCCCGGCTCCAGTCCGCGGTCTTGCGAGACGCGCGGCTGGTGTTTCCAAACTCCGAGGCAGAGAAGGCACATCTGCTTTCGCGGTTCGATGTGCTCCCCCCCGATCGATACCGCGTCGTGCGAAACGGCGTCGAAACGCCGGCGTCCTCGCGGCTGCACGAAACAGAGCAGGCGAGTCCCGCGCAGGGGAACCGTCGTGACGGCGGCGCTTCACGGCCCGACCCGCGAGGGGCGTTCGTCTGCGCAGGCGCGATCGGCCCGCGCAAGAACCAGCTCAATCTGGTCAAGGCCTTCCGGCGGTTGCCTGATGAGCGCCTCCTCATCATCGGTCGTCCTTCGCCCGGCAGTGGTCGCTACGCGCGCGCGGCGCGCCGGGCCGCCGGGGCCAACGTCTCGTTTCACGACGCCGTGCCCCACGCGGACATGTCGCGCGTGCTCGGCGCCGCGCGGGCTTGCGCGCAACCCTCGTTCATCGAGACGCCGGGGTTGACGGCGATGGAAGCCGCGGCGGCGGGACTACCGATCGTGGCAGCCGATGTCGCCCCCGTACGCGAGTACTTCGGTGATGTCGCGCAATACTGTGAGCCCGACTCGCCCGAGAGCATCGCCCGGGCCTGTCGCGCCGCGGCGCGTCGAGGCCGGACGGACGGTGAGACGTTTGCGGCACGGCACGACTGGCGCGTGGTGTTGCGGCCGCTGGGCGAGGCGTATGCGGAGTTGGAAGCGGTGCTGCACGGGATACCCGGCTGACGGGCAGCGTCTTTGTATCCGGCGATAAGGCATCGAGTGAGAATAACATGGTCGATTGCCGGGTCGGACGCGCCGGCCGGCTTTGCCGTTTGGCGGATCGCACGTTTACCTTGCTCTTGCCCGGTTTCTACTTGGAGTCGCACCGCGAGCAGTGCAGCGGCGACGTGCTCTGCGGCCAAGATGCTCGCGCCACGAAAAAAGACGCCGTTGCCGATGTTCTCAGGCTTCGGCGAGCACGGCGGCGATCCGTTCGGAGGCCCGGCCGTCCCAGAGTTCCATCCCGCCACAGGAGACCGTCGGCGGCTCAAAGGGTCGGCCGACCTCCCGCAGGATGGCTTCTTCGTCGGCGCCGACGAGGACGTTCCATCCGGACTCGACGGTCTCGACCCACTCCGTTTCTTCTCGAAGCGTGATGCAACAGACGCGGTGGAAGCAGGCTTCCTTCTGCAAGCCGCCGGAGTCCGTCAGAATCTTGCGGGCGTGCCGCTGAAGCATGACGAAATCCAGATAGCCCAGCGGCTCGGTGACGATGACGTGCTTCGCGGTTGCGAGGACCTGATCAAGACCCGCGTCTTTCAGGCGCTTCCGCGTCCGCGGATGGAGCGGCAAGACGAGCGGCTCGCGCAGCCGGGCAAAGGCGCGCACAATCGCGCCAAGGTTCGCCTCGTCGTCGGTGTTGCCGGCGCGGTGCACCGTCGCGAGCAGATAGGCTCGGTTCTTCAGGCCCAGCCGGTCGAGGACGGTGGATGTCTTCTCGGCGCGGGCCGCCGCCGTCATCGCCACGTCCAACATCACATCGCCCACCAGGTGCATGCCCGACTCGATGCCCTCGTGTTTCAGGTTGTCCACCGAGGTCGGCGTCGGGCAGAACAGGAAACGTGACACGCGGTCGGTCAGGACGCGGTTGATCTCCTCGGGCATGGTGCGGTTGAAGCTGCGCAACCCGGCCTCGACGTGCGCGAGGGGAATGCACAACTTGGCCGCGACCATCGCGCCGGCGAGCGTGGAGTTCGTATCGCCGTAGACCAGCACGCAGTCGGGCATTTCGTCGAGCAAGACGCCCTCGAGCTCGGTGAGCATCCGGGCGGTCTGCTCGGCATGAGACGCCGAGCCGACGCCGAGCTCGTGATCCGGCTCGGGGATGTCAAGGCCCTCGAAGAAGACGCGCGACATCTCGTAGTCGTAGTGCTGACCCGTGTGGACGAGGACTTCGTGGTGGCGGCGGCGAACGGCGCGCGAGACCGGCGCGGCCTTGATGAACTGCGGACGCGCGCCGACGACGGTGAGAATCTTCATGCCGAGGATCCGTTGCCTGCCTTCGGATTCAAGGTCTCTGTCGACGCGCGTCCCAAGCACGTCGCCCCCGGCGCCGGTATGAACATCGGGCGGTGCCGGTGTTTCCCAGGTCTCAGGACGCGCCCCGATCCGACATTCCGACGATCGAACGCGAGTTTATCCGCCGATGCCCTTGCCCGCAGCGCCGAATCGCCCCGAGTTCAGGGCTCGATCGGACCACGCCTTGACCTCGCGGACCCCTGCGCCGCCGCCAAACATCCGAACGATCTCGAGGAACCAGGGCAGCGGGTCGATCTTTTCGGCGAGCATCCCCGCGCGGCGCTTCTGAAACCGCGCCTTGCCGTCCGGCGTTTCGAGAAACCGGTTCAGTTCATCGAGCAACGCGTCCTCCTGCCCAGGCCGATAGCCGAACGCGAGGCCGTATTCCTCGAGCTCGCGGATGACCGAGATGATGCCCGCGAAGGTGTTGATCTTGAAGGCGGGCGTGCCCAGCAGCGCGGACTCGACGGTCATCGACTGGCTGTCTCCGAGGAAGAACTCGGCCGACGCGAGCGCGTCGTGTATGCGCTCCGGCGGGATCGGCAGTCGCAGCGGCTCGAACTCTTCGGGCAGCGGCCGCTCGCTGGTGATGAACAGGTGGATGCCGGGCCGACACATCGCCACGACGCTCCGAAGCAGGTCTTCGCTCATGCCGCGCGCCCCCCGATCATGGTGTGCCTGAAGCGAGCTCAGGCGAACCAGCGCGAACCGCTCGTTGTCGCCGAGGCCGAGGTGCGAGAATATGGTGCGGTCGGGCGTAAAGCGGTTCGGATGCAGGTAGAACAGCTTCTGGTAAGCGGGGTAGGTGAAATGGCGGACGCCGTAGTTCTCGTAGGCGAGGCACTGAGGCGTCACAATCGCCGACGCGAACGGATAGGCGGTCCAGCGATACTGTGGCACGATCTTCGCGTCGTCCTCGCAGAAGACGAGCGACTTCGCGCCGACGAGCCGGGCGACTCGCGCGGCGTTGGGGCTCGACCCGGTGATGATCGCCGGGCGGAAGCGCCGTGCGGCGCGAAACATGGCGATCTCGCGGCGGACAAGTTCGCGGGCCCGGCCCGCCGTGCCGACTCCGGCCGGCGCGAGGACTTGGTGCGCGATGCCGTAGGAATCGAGCAGCGAGCGGGTGATGTCTTTCTCTCGGGCGAAGACAAGGACCTGGACGCCTTCGCGCCGCCAGGCTTCGAGCATGTATCGAAAAAGGTGGACGTGCGCCGGGTGACAGAGGTCAACAATGATCCGCACGGGCCTACCCGCCTTTGAGGTCGCGATTGGCCTCCATGTCGAAAAGCATCGCGAACAACAGCGACTGAAGGCCGGAGACACACAGAAAGACCGCGAACAGGGCGCTCGTCGCGGTCACGCGGGTCCCCGTCATGCGGTAGAGGAGCAGTTCCAGCCCGAACAGGACACCGGGCACAAACAGGAGCGCCCCGACGGTGTAGAAGAAGATCAGCGGGTGAAAGTCGCGAATGATGTATTTCTGGACCATCCGCCGGACAAACAACCGCGCAAGCAGAAGCGACAGGCTGAAGACGGCGCGGCGCACCTTGATCCCGCTCTTCTCGCCGATGTGATAGACAGGATTCACGGGCACGTCGGCCACGCGCATGCTGTAGATGTTCAGGGTTACGAGAAAATCATTCGGCATGCCGTAGCGCGGGAAGATGTCCTCGATCGGCAGGAGATGCAGCGCCTTCTTGTTGAGCGCGGTGTAGCCTGTCTGCGAGTCCGTCACGTGCCAATAGCCACTGGCGATCTTCGTGAGCAAGGTGAGCGCGGAGTTGCCGAGGTACCGCGTATGGGGGATGCGCTTCCAGGCCTCTCCGGTGACCAGGCGGTTGCCCTTGGCGTAGTCGGCGCGATCCGCAACAACGGGATCAAGCAGAGCGGGCAGGTCGGCCGGGTCCATCTGGCCGTCGCCGGCCATGACGACGGCGATGTCGATGTCATGATCGCGGCACCAGATGTAGCCCGTGCTGATCGCGCCGCCGACCCCGCGGTTGGTCTTGTGCCGAAGCAGAAGCACCCGCGGATCGGCCTCGGCGATCCGCCGAACGATTTCTGCGGTTCGGTCGGCGCTGCAATCGTCGATGACGATGATGTGATCCACCCAATCGGGCATCGTGGCGCAGGTGCGCTCGATCTGGGGCTCCTCGTTGTGGGCGGGCACGACGATTCCGATCCGCTTGTCTCGATACATGTTTGGCTGGAAACCCGCCTGAAAACGCCGCGCAACACTGCCTGGGCATCGCGGGATCAAAAGGGGGCTCCTCGGGTTTGTCAAGACGGCCGAGGCGCGGAGGAAGTGCAGGTGTCCGTGACATTTCGGGCTGACTTCGGGAAGGCCTGTGGCGAACGACGGGGCGCGGACGGTGCATGACAGTTCAGGCGGCTCTTATGTAGCGGCCGCCCCCCTGTGGCGGCCGTTGCGCGGCGGAGCACATGTGCGTCCCGACGTCCGCCACTGGGGGCGGACGCTACGAAGAAGGACTGCGCCGTCATCCGCCTGAAGTGTCGTGGGCCCCATGTGCACAACGGTCCGCGGCGTTGCCCATGCAACGATCGGTCGCATCGGATTCGATGAACCGCCGTGCTCCACTGGAGCCGGCTCTTGGCCGACTTGCGGTCATCGGCTAACATTACAGTCCTCTGTCGATCCAAGCCGGGAGCGTAGGGCGCCGCCGGGGTTCATGCTCGAGGGGTTGATCATGGCCAATCACGATCATGTTGCCGACCTCTACTACGGGCGGACCGACCGGGTCGAGACGCAGAACGCCTGTCGCGACCGGATTCATTGGCTTTGCAGCAAGGTCGCCGGCAGCCGCGTGTTGGACGTCGGTTGCAGCCAGGGCATCTCCTCCATCATCCTCGCGCGCGAGGGTCACGAAGTGCTTGGGCTCGATATCGAGGCCGAATCACTGGATGCCGCACGCGAGGCCCTGGCGCAGGAACCGGCGATGGTGCGACAACGCGTCAGGTTTGTGCAGGGGGACGCCTATGAAGTGGACCTTGAGGCGGGCGCATTCGATTCGATCATCCTCGGACAGATCCTGGAGCATCTGGTTCATCCTGCGGGACTGATCGAGCGGCTCCACGGCTGGTTGCGACCCGGCGGACGGCTCGTCGTCAGCGTGCCGCTTGGCTTCCATCCGTACCACGATCACAAGCGCACGTTTTACCTGACCAGCCTGCTCGATCTCTTGTCGCCCCATTTTTCCGTGATCGATGTCGCCGCGTTGAATGCCCGACATCTGTGCTGCGTCGGCGAGAGGCCGCCTGAAGGATCGCGGCCTGACCAACCGTCGATCGAGATGCTGCACGAATGGGCGGTCCGTTGTGATCGTGCCTTGGAGGAGATTCAGCAGCGCGCCCACACCGACAAACTTCGGTCGGACGCCGCAAGGAAGAAGGTCCAACAGCGCTACAACGAATTGCGCGAGGAACACAACAACGCGCCTCTCTTGTCCTATCAACTCGAACAGGCCGAGAAGATGCTCAAGCAAGAGCGCGAGTCCCGCGAGCGCGCCGAACGCCGCGCGCGCTACTATCGCAACCATTTCGAAGAAACCCAACAGGTGCTCGACGTTCGCATGAACGAAGTGCGCTACAGGTTGGGAGACGCCTTGGTTCGGGCGGCCAGGCCGTCTTGGGACACATTGCTCCTGCCTGTTCGAATCGCTTCACTCTTCTGGGAAGGTCTCCGCAAGGTCTCAGGTCGGCGGCGGGCGATGCGGGTGGATGGAGTCAGAACTCGATCCTCGGACGAGACCGCCGGTTCCGCAGGCGAAGCAGGCCGATCGCGCGACGGCGCGCCGCCCAAACCTCGTCCGCTGCCCGACTGGCTCTTGCCTCTTGAAGGCGCGCCCGAACTGGAGGAATCGTATTCCACTACCCCGCCGGATCGGACCGTTCGCAAGGACCTGCCGATCGCCGGTGTGATGGACGAGTTTTCGTGGCGCGCGTGGCAGCACGAAGCGGACTTGTACACCTTCACGCCGGCAACCTGGCGAACCGTCCTGGAGGCCAAGCCGCCGCGGCTGCTGCTCATCGAATCGACCTGGCACGGAATCGAGGACGCCTGGCACTTTCAGGTCCGCGACCTCGGCGGCCGGCCGGACAAGATCAAACGCTACGCCCTGCCGGAGATCGTCGAATGGTGCCGACACCGCGGGATTCCGACGGTGTTTTACAACAAGGAGGACCCGCCCAACTTCGAGTTCTTCATCGACGCGGCCAAGCTGTTTGACTACATCTTCACATCCGACGCCAACTGCATCGAAGACTACCGGGAACGCGTCGGGCACGATCGTATCTACGCGCTGCCGTTCGCCGCACAACCTCGGATTCACAACCCGATCACCACGGCCGAGCGCCTCGGCAACGTCTGTTTCGCGGGGACCTGGTACAACCACCGCCACAAGGAACGACAGGCCGTCGCCGAGGCGATCCTCCGGCCGGCGCTCGATCTAGGGCTCTGCATCTTCGACCGCATGGCCGACAGCCCGAGCAAGAACTACCGCTGGCCGGAGATCTATCAGGATTCCATCTACGGGTCGCTGTCCTACAGTCGAATGGTCGAGGCGTACAAGCGATTCAAGGTCTTCCTCAACATCAACAGCGTCTCGGATTCGCCCACCATGTTCGCCCGCCGGGTGTTTGAGCTGCTCGCCAGTGGCACCCCGGTGCTGAGCTCCGAATCCAAGGGCATCGAGCGTCTCCTCGGGTCTGATCTGGTGCTCATGGCCTCGAACGAGCGCACGAGTCGCGCTCTGCTCACCCGGCTTCTCGAAGACGACGAGTATCGCGAGCGACTCGCGTTGCAAGGGCAGCGCAAGGTCTTCTCAGAGCATACCTATAGCCACCGACTGGAAACCGTTCTCAAGACGGTCGGCCTCGACCCGGCGCCGGTCGAGCGCCCGGCTATCACGCTGATCGCGGCCATCGAGCGCCCCGGCGACGTCGACTCGGTGCTCGACCATGTCCAGCGCCAGAGCTACGGCCGGGCCTCGCTGATCCTCTGCGCGAACGATGCCGAGTCGGCGACACGCGCCCGCGAGGCCGCGTCCGACGGAACCACGATCAGCGCGGTCGATGAGTCCGGGGCCTGCTGGGGCGAGTTGCTCCATCGGGCGATCGCATCGTGTTCGTCCGGATGGGTGGCGGTCATGCGCCCGGGCGACTGCTATGGGCCCCACTACCTGACCGATTATGCAAACGCGATGTTGTACGTCGATGGCTCTGCCATCGGCAAGCAGCGATACCACAGCGCCGAAAACGGTGAGCCGTTGTCGGTCGTCGATGGCGGCCGGGACTACCGGTTTGTCGAGGCGGTCTGCCCGTGGACCCTCTGCCTCCCCGTCGAGCAGGCCCGCAAGCTAAGCGCGCCGTTGCGCGGCTGCCGTTCCGTCTTCGAGTTCTGGGATCGCCTCATGAGATCGTTCGGGCGGATCTACTCGGCGGACCGCTTTAACTACGTTCGTCGTGGAGCCGATGAGCGCGCCGAGGGAGAAGCGATGCCGTCGGCTTCATCTGCGCAGGCGCGCGAAGAAGGACAGTTCGCCGCCGCCCTGGTCTGAGCGCGAACCGATGGCTTGGCACGCCTCCTGTTTCCCTTGTGGCACGGGCGTCCCCGCCCGTTTGCGCACCGCCGAGACGGCGGTGCCACAGGTCTTCCGGGACACACCTTCAATTCACGTCGGCGGTTGCGCACCGACCTGCCTCCAGACGGAATCGCAGGATCTTAGAACCGATCGCGCCATTTGAATCGAAAACCGGCAGCAGGTATCGATCCGCCTCCGCGGTGGAGAGGCCGAACGCGTTGCGGCCGCCCGTGAGCGTCAGCGCCCGCGACGCGACGGGCTCGCGCCCGTCGGCGTCGGCATAGACCTGCAACGTACACGGGACGCGCGTCTCGTCCGGCACGTCCAGGTCGACGGTCAGCCGAAACTGCCGGTGAGCCGGAAGCCGGAAGTCTTCCCGGATCTCGCCGCTTTCATCGCGGAGTTCGGCGTCGGGCTGCATCCACGGCGTCAGGTCGCGCGTGGTCTCGTGGACCCATACGCCGGGCCTCACCGCGACCTCGTAAAGCCAGACCGGTTCGTGCGTGCGATGGAGTACATTTCGGCCGAAGCGCATCGAACTCGTCAGGCGATGTACAAGCTCGGTCGTGCGCCGCTCGAAGACACGGTCGTACCGACCGCGAAGCATCGGCCTCAGCGCGAAACCCTCGTACTCGACGAGGCCGGGTCGATCCGGCTCTACGGACATGTAGAACACCGGCCTCGGTGGCCGTTCGTTCACCGGGTCGAGTGTCGAACGTCGCACCGGCACGTTGCTCCACAGGGCCGGCGTGACGAGATCATCGACCGTCCGGAGGGGCGGGCAGGTATCGGATTCGCGGATGCGGCGAGGGCCGGTGATGTAGTGGAAGCTGCCGCGCGCCAGGAAACCGGCACAGGCCGCTTTCGACACGTCGCCCGCCAGCAGGACACCCGCCGGCCGCCGCGCCATCGCGTCGGGCGGTGTGCCGCCATACCAGAGCGGCCAGAGTCTTGTGCCGAAGTACCAGCCGATTACGGTTCGCTCGGCGCCTTCCGCGCGTGCCTGTCGGACGGCGCTGGCCGTGTTTCGGACAAAAGCGGTTCGGTAGAGCCGCCCCGCGCGGCGGTCGGGCACGTCGAAATGGGCGAGTGGCTCCACGATCAACGCCAGCAAGACCAATCGCGCAAGCCAGCCTCGCACGGCGTGGGCTCGGCCCGGCCGCCGCAGTCGAGCGACCAGCACCGACAGCGTCACGGAAAGCAGCAGGAGGAGAAACGGAAACGCCGGTATGTAGTACCGAGGCTGGAGGCGCGGCGGGTAGTAATGTCTCAGGCTGTAGGTGCCCCAGGTGAGGAACGCGAAGATCCAGATCCCCATGAAATAAGCGGTCCAGTGCCGGCGGACAACGATCGGAAACAAGACGAGTGCCCCGCCAAGCCACCACTTCCAGCGATCGGGCAGGTAGTCGGGCCCGAGCCGATCCATGGCCGCCTTGAACCGGGCGACCGGATCGTATCCCCCATCCCGGTGAAAGTTGGGCACAGATTCGAGGTCGTGTTCCTTTTCCCGGGCGGCCATCCGAACAAAGGAACGGCCTGTCAGATCGGAGAGGATCAGATATTCGACGCCGGCGACGGTGAAAAAGCCGGCGGCGAACATCGCTCCGGTCGCGAGGGATCGGACGAGCCTGCGCCGCGGCTTGGCCGGCGCCGTGGTTCGCCGGCGGGCGGTGAGTTCGGTGAGCATCCACGCGAAGAAGAACAACGGCAGGACGACCAGCCCCGCTTCCTTGGCCATGTACGCAAGACCGACCGAAGCCCCCGATCCGAACATCAGCAACAACGTGCTGACCAGTTTTCCGCGTCGGCGCACCGCGAAGGCCTTGAGAAACAACAGCAGCGACAGAACGAAGAAACAGGCGATCGGCAGGTCGGGGAAGATGGAGGTGCTGAACATGACGAACAGCGGGAACGTTGCCGTGAACCAGGCGCCCAGCAGGCCGGCCAGTCGATCGAGCAGCATCCGGCCCGCCGCAAACACCAGGACCACCAGCGCGGCGTGAAAGAACACGAAGGAAACGGAAGCGACCTGGATGTTGAACCCAAAGAGCCGCCCCACCAGCATGATCCATCCGACGACGGTGAGTCGCTCGTGGCCGACCAGGGGGGTGGGGGACAGGGTGCCCTCTGAATTGATGCGGACCGCGGCGCTGAAGTAGGCACGGTCATCACTCGCGTAGAACCCGTTGAAGAAGAACCGGTCCACACAGATCGTGGCCAGGACGATCGCCAGCAGCAGCCACGCGGCGAGCCGACGTGTCGGCCACTCAGGCAATCGCGCGGTCGAATCGCCAGGCGTATCGGCGCGGGACTCCACGTCTGTCGTGTTTGCCGTCATGAGCCGTTCTCGTTGGGGAAGAAACCGTGGAGCAAACGGGCCGATTCCGCCGAAGCCGGTTCCATGTACCGGCGACGGGAAGTACCGCGGGCGGCGCCGGTCGTCAGCGTTCTCCGGCCGCCAGTCCGTCCTTCTTGCGTTCGTACTTCAGGCCGCATCGCGGACAGGTCGCCTGTTTTTCGACCTCGCCGAGCACCTCTCCGCACTCGCAGGCCCAGCCGGTCCGGCGCGCCGGCACACCGACCATCAGGGCATAGTCCGGCACGTCTTTCGTGACCACGGCGCCGGCGCCGATCATCGCGTGTCGGCCGATCGTGTGGCCGCAGAGGATCGTCGCGTTCGCGCCGATCGACGCTCCCTCGCGAACCCGTGTCTTTCGGTTGAACTTGCTGCCGCGTTGCGGATACTTCGACCGCGGGTCGGGGATGTTTGTGAAGACCATCGACGGGCCGCAGAAGACGTAGTCCTCCAAGGTCACGCCGTTGTAGACGGACACGTTGTTTTGAATCTTGACGTGGTCGCCGATGGTCACGCCCTCGCCCACGTTGACGTTTTGACCCAGGCTGCAATGCGCCCCGATGCGCGCCCCGCCCTGGACATGGGAGTAATGCCAGACCTTCGTGCCTTCGCCGATCACCGCGCCATCGTCAACACAGCTCGTGGGATGGACAAACACGCCCGGCGCTTCGCACCGATTCAGCGGCTGAGGCGCGGTCGGCTGTCGGGCGCCGGTACCGCTCCGGAGGCTCTCCGTCGCGCGCTCGAGCACGTCGAGCACCGTCGCGGCGTCGTCGCCGTTGACACCCTCGATGGGCCGGCCGTCCAGGTGGTCGGCAAAATACCGGAGTTCCTCGGTCAGCGGCATGGCGCGATCACAGGCGATCGCCTCGGTCGGCCCGTCGCGTTTGATCGGTTCTCCCTTGATCCAGTCGATGCCTTTCTCGTAGAAAAGGACCTCTTTCAACTCGGAGGAATCCTCAAACGACAGCATCCCCTTGGACCCGATGACGACAAGCCGGTGCTCCTTGAACGGGTGGAGCCAGCTCACGAAGATGTGGCCCACGACGTTGCCCGGATAGGTCAACACCGTCATCGTGCTGTCGTGGATCCCCGGTTGGACGAACGCCCCGCCGCGCGAAACGATTTCCGACGGCAATGCGCCGATGAAGTATTGAAAGATCGAAATGTCGTGTGGCGCGAAGCTCCAGAGGATGTTCTCCTCGGTCCGGACCGTGCCCAGGTTGAGCCGATTGCTGTAGAGGTATTGCAGCTTGCCGATCTTGCCCCCGTCGATCATCTCCTTCATCTTGCGAATCGCGGGATGGAAGAGCATCACGTGCCCCACCATCAGATTCACGCCGTTCGATGCGGCCAGGTCGCGCAGCCGCCGGGCCTCCGCGGCCGTCAGGGCGATCGGCTTCTCGACGAGAACGTGCTTCCCCCGACTGAGCAGCAAGCCTGCGATGGATGCGTGGGTTTCGGCGGGCGTCGCCACCGTGAAGCCGTCGAAATCCAGGTCGAGCGCCTCGCGGACATCGTTCAGCACACGTACGCCGGGATACTGTGACTTCAGCGCGTCGAGCCGGGCGGCATTGCACTCGACGATGCCGGCCAGGTGGCCCAGGCCCGCCAGCGTTTTGATGTGGTTCGTCCCCCAACGCCCCGCGCCGATGACACAGATTCTCTTGCTCATGCAAATGCCCCCGGACGCATCCGGCATCGGCCCCGGAACCCTACCTCGCGCCGGGACAACCCATCCAGGCGAAAGTCTATCCCGCCGCCGGAATCGTGCAAGCGGCCCGGCGGACAATCCGCCCGTTTGCGCGCGGCACGCCGCGTTTTGACACACCTGAGCAACACCCTTACCGTCCGCTCTCAATCGATCGGACGAGACACGAGGCAGGCGCATCGGCGCCGTTGCGCCGGATTGACAGACCGTCTCCGCACCCACACGCATGGCCCAGGAAACCTACCGCCTCAAGAGGATGGCACGATGCTGTGCCGGCCGCCGGCGCATCCTAGACCTCGGCTGCGCCGACATGCCCAATCCCTATCTCGCCAACCCCGAAGTCGTCGGCCTCGATCTGGCCGACGCCGATCTGCCGGCGAACTACACCGACTTCAAACGCGGCGACGTGATGGATCTGCCCCGGCCGTTCGGCCCGGCGTCGTTCGACGCGATCCACGCCGGCGAGCTGATCGAGCACCTCGAACGGCCCGTGGAGTTCCTGCGCGGATGTCTCGAATGCCTCCGGCCGGGCGGCATCATGGTCCTCTCCACGCCCAATCCCAATTCGCCGATCGAGCGATTGCTGACCATCCCGCTCTCTCGCCGGTTCTTCTACGGCAAGGGCGGCGTCTATCAGCCGTTCGGCCACATCTGTCTCTACCCCCAGCGATGGCTGATCCGAATACTCGAGGTCGCCGGGTTCACCGGCGTCAAGCTCTCTTCGGGGGGCTTTCCACTGCCCGGCGTCGGCCTCGTCCCGTTTCCAAGGCCCTGGTGCTATCAGACCATCGCCGAAGCGGCCCGGCCCGCCTGAGGCGGACCGCGCAGGCGAGGGAACGGGGCGAGCGTCGAGACCGCGGCCGATCAGTTCGTCGGGTAGTGTTTGGGAATCGCGTTGATCGTTCGGATCACGTGGTTGAAGGCGTCGCCGAGGCCGATCACACCCAGGTACCACTTGATCGAGTCATAGCGCGGTTCGTTTTCCTGCGTGATGAACTCGACCGCCTGGGCGCGGGTGATCATGCCGCGGCGAACCTGTTCGCTCCTGAACGTGTCGTTTTCGCTGAACCCGGCGACCGTGTGGTAGATGTAATTGTAAAAGCTGGCCGTGCCGTCGCCGATTCGCCAGGTCTGCCGCGTGTCCGACGATTGCTCCCAGTCGTATTCATGGGTCAAGACCGAAAGAATCTCGTTCTCATCCCAGGGCAGGTACTTGTAGAGATAGAGGAAATCGCGGGGCAGAAGATAGTAGGAGTAGTATCCGAACAGCGTGTCCAGCAGAGACGGATTCAGATAGGCGGGGTTGGTGAGGAACTGCCTGCCGTAATAGCCCATGAGTCGCAGTTTTAGCACGGCGGGGGAGGTCGAGGCGTCGATCTTGTACTCGCCCGCGAGACGGCTCCGCCACTTGTGGCGATCGTGGATGCCGCAGAACAACCACTTGAAGTTGGCGCTCTCGAATCCGCTGCCGGAACACCAGACGACCAGGTCGATTCCCGTCTGCTTCTGCAATCGCGTGGCGTAATAGAAGAAGCTCTTGTCTCCGGCCATGAACAGCGGGATCACCCCCAGGTCGGGCTTCCGGAGCCAGGCGAGGATGTTTCTCCGGATGTTCGCGCGCTTCCGGTTGATGTCGGCCGAGACCAGCAGGTGCTCGACGCCGAGCTGCCCGCAGATGCGAGAGATGTTGCGCCGCGCCAGGTCGGTCACCATGCCCCAGTCGTAGGTGTACGCGACGGTGTTCATCCCCAGCACCGTCTTCATGTAGTGCAGGCCGTACAGGCTGTCCCGTCCGCCGCTGAGCGCGACCAGGCAATCCGGCCCGCCGGACCGGCTCCGCATGGGCTCGATCTTCTCGGCCAACGCCTCGGCCCCCAGTGCCTTGATCGGTTGGTGCTGGCGGCAATGATTGCAGACGCCGTTCTCGTCGAACGTGATGAACGGGTAGGTCTCCGGCAGCACGCAGCGCGTGCAGCGCTTCAAGGCAGCCACGTACGGTTGATGCTGATGGAGCAGTGAGACATCGTCGTCCGACGAGCCAATCGTCGGACTGTACGCCCGGACACGCTGGCGCGCAAAGTCGTCGTCATACTGGGACGACAGGTCGACGATCTCCAGCTCGTGCTGTTCGGATTCCGGCGATGCTCCCGCATCCGACGCGTGCGACAGCGCGAACGGCGTTTGTTCGAGAGTCTCCATGTGGATCCAGCAGGCGCGGCCGGGCTCGATTCGCCGCACCGGTCGGTCGCCAAGCAGGTCGCGAAGCGTCCGCCGCGACGCGAGCGTATCGAGGATGTACCGCTCGGAGGCGAAGACGAGAATGCCCGCCGCTTCGGACCCCGTCGTGTATAAGGACCCGTTGTTCGTCGCGAGGAGCAGATGATTGAGGTCTCCGAAGAGGACCGCCACCGAGGCGTAGCCTTGGATATCGTCGAAGGCGGCACCGACCGCCTCTCCCGGAGACTTCCCCTCGCGGCGGTACATCCGGATCAGGCGGAGCAGAATCTCCGTGTCGACCTGATACTCCCGGCGCAGCGACGGAAAACGCCCCCACAGCGCCGCGTCGTTCGTGATGATGCCGTTGTGAACCGCCACCATGCCGTCGGCGATGACCGGTTGGTTGTTCGCGTTGTTCTCCTGGGCGCCGTTGGTCACCAGGCGGGAATGCCCGATCAGCGCGGCCGGGTCGCCGATCGCCCGGCCGTTGCCGACGAGTGAACGGATGAGTCCGCCGTACGCCTTGCTCCGAATCATCACCGAGGCGGGGATGGACTGCTTGAAGACCTGGATCGGGCCGCCGTTGCGCACCGCCAACCCGGCCGATTCCTTGCCGCGTGCTTCGGAAAGCCTGAACAGGCTGTTCGCCGCGAGCCGGAAACACCTTGGTGAGACGTCTGTCTTTTTTCCAAGTACAATGCCGAAGATTCCGCACATCGATGGCCGACCTCGCAAGACAACATCAACGCCAGAGGATAACCCCGAACAGTCGCCTCGAAAAGATCAGCAGCAGCACGGCCTGAAGCACGTAGGCGATCGCGGTCGCCGTCGCCGCGCCGGAAATGCCCGCCCCGCAATACCATTCGAACAAGGGGATCATCGTCGCGTTCAAGGCGGCGTTCCCCAGAATGACGAGCGCCATGCGAAGGGTCTGCATGCCGGGCCGCCCGCCTTGAAAGAGGATTCCGCCCATCGGGGCGTAACCGGAGAGGATCACCACGCCCGCCGCCAGGATACAGAACGCCGGCCAGCCTTCGCGGAATCCCTGCCCGGGGAAGAACTGGTTTATCAGCTGGGGGTTGGCCAGTGCGGCCGCCAGGCCGATCGCCGCCATCGCCGGGTGCAGCAGCCGGCGGATGCGTCGCGACATGCTCTCGATCTTCGCGGCGTCGCCCTCGGCGAAACACCGCCCGAGGATCGGGTTGACATTGCGCTGGATGACGATCGGGAGCATGAGAAACCCCTCGGCCAGCGTTGCCGCCATCGTATAGATGCCGACCTTTGCGTCGGTGAGGAAATAACCCAGCATCAGGACATCCACGCGGGTGTTCAGATCCGAGATGATGCCGCTGAGCACGCCGCGGGCGCCGAAGGACAGGTGCTCGGCCAGGTCGGCGCGAAGCGAGCGCGGCAGGCGCGGCAGGAAGAGCCGCGCCGCGACATAGCCCGACAGGCCGACGAACATCATCGCCTCGGCGATTGTGAACGACAGCGGCAAGTACACCGGCGCGGCGCCGATGCCCAGAATCGCGAGGATCGCGCCGAGAATGAAGACGAAACGCAACGCGTTGAACACGGCAAAGGCACGCATGTGCCGCGCGCCGTTCAGGACGTTGAGCAGAATCTTGTCCAACGAGAACAGCAGAAGGCCGGGCAGCGCATAGGTGAGGCCCGTCACCACGTCGGGGCTTTGCAGGAGTCGCCCGGCGAATCCCCGCGCGAGATAGGCCAGGACACAGACACTGCCCGAGAGCAAGGCGCCGAGCAGCAGGGCCGAAGACATGATGTGTGCACAACGAGTGGGGTCCTGTTGATGATGGGAGACACCCTTGAGCACCGACGTATGCACGCCGCCGACGGCCAGTTGCGACAGGACGATGTAGATGGCATAGACCTGGTTGAAGACGCCGAGCGCCGCGGCGCCCGCGTATCGGCCGATGACGAAGTTCAGCGCGATCCCCGCGACGCCCAGCACCCCGAGGCTGCCGATGTTCCACAGCACGTCACGGTTGAACCGCGTCGTGGGCGAGAGCGATTGCTTGAGCGAATTCCAATCCATCGAATCTCGCATTCGCGGCGCGGTTCAGGCAGACCGCGCGGGCTGACGCCCGCGGCTCGTCATTTCGCTCGCCAAGTGGCGCACAGTGCAGGATTCTGCGCCGTGCTTCGGGCCGTTCTCAGCGTCGGCGAACACGCAGCATTGACTTTCAGACGGCGTTTGATTCTCATGTCCTTCCGCACGGTCCGCATGTCGGCCGCCGCCGCGGCGTGATGCCGACGGCGAGCGGTTCGCCTTGCATGCTAATCGCCGATCGGCCGCGCAGAAACACCGCCCAGGAACACGGCCATGTCCACCGCGATCCCAGAGCCGCTCCCGCCGCGATACGTTCCAAGTCTCGCCGAGAGGTTTCGCCGCCTTTACGCGCGCCGGGAAACGGTTCGTTTTCTCGTCCACAGCAACCTCAAGGCCGACCACCGCGACAAGTTTCTCGGCCGCGTCTGGAGCCTGCTCGATCCACTGCTGTTCATGCTGGTCTATCTGGTGGTCTTCGGCTTTCTCTTCGGGCAGGCGCGCCGAGGACCCGCAGGCACCACCGAGTTCATCATCTACCTCCTCTGCGGCGTGATGTCCTGGCGCTTCTTCGAGGGCGCCGTCTCTCAGGCCGCCGGCTGCATCCGAACCCACCGCGGCCTGATTCACGAGATCAGTTTTCCCAAGGCGGTCTTCCCCGTGTCCGTTTGCCTGTCCCGCCTGTCGGATTTTCTCTGGGGGCTTCTGGTTCTGTTCGGCTTCG
>JBHHUY010000026.1:0-19115 GCA_046753965.1 Phycisphaerae bacterium | reverse complement strand
GCGAGCCGGTCCGGATCGGACGGCAAGCCGTCGGCGAAGGTTGCCTGTTCCGCGAAATCGAGAAAGTCCCCGTCTCCGTTTCGGTCCACGAGCCGGACGATCTCGCCCGGCCGCGCCGCGAACAGCCCCCCGACCTGCGCCCGCGCAGCCTGCGCGAACAGACCCGCGGCCGCCGCCAGCGCCGTTACGATCCCGGCTCGTCTCATAATCCCTCCCGCTCGGCGCATAGTATTCCTGCCCGACGGACGGCTCAAGCCGACCGAATGTACACGCCGCCATGTGGTGGTTGGGTGCGCTGCAAGTTGTAGGGTCCGCTTGCGGACCATGCTTTTGAGGCCGATCTCGCCGGTCGCCCCCCTCCCCGCGGAACGCCGAGCAAGACTGAAAGTGTCGTTCCGAATCCATCGCGGCACGCGGGAGCTTCCGGCCATGACGATCTCACATGCGATCGACACACCACCGCGCGGGCGCGAAGCCCCGCCGGTCGTTCGGTTGCTGCCTTATCAGAAAGCCGCTCTGGCACGCAAGGCCCGGTTCACCTGGAGTTGCTGGTCCCGGCAGACCGGCAAGAGCTTCACCTTCAGCCTCCGGCGGATTCTTCGCGGGCTGATGCGCGGCCGAAACCAGATCATCCTCTCGGCGGGCGAGCGCCAGAGCCGCGAGGTCATGGAGAAGGTTCGCATGCACTGCGCCGCGATGCGCATCTGGTGCGAGGCCTGCGCGCCGGGCCTCTTCCGAAACACCGCCATCCGCCAGTTGGAGGCCCGGCTGCCTGGCAATGTCCGGATCATCGCCCTGCCCGCGAATCCGCTGACGGCCCGGGGCTTCACCGGCGATGTCTTCCTCGACGAGTTCGCCATGCACCGCGACGACAAGGCCATCTGGGCCGCCCTGTTTCCCGCGCTCCTCCGCGGCCGCGGCGAGCTCGACGTCGCCTCCACGCCCCGCGGACAGCGCAACATGTTCCACCGCCTGCGGTCGAACACCATGTTCACGCACGACACCCTCACGCTCGCCGAGGCGATCCGCCAGGGGCTTGATATCGACGCCGATGAGATTCGAGCGGCAATCGGCGACGAGCACGCCTGGCGGCAGGAGTTCTGCTGCGAGTTCGTGGACGAGTCAACCAGTTTCATGACCTACGACCTCATCCGGTCCTGCCACGACGAACGCCTGACCACCGCGATCGATTGGGAAACGCTCGACCGGCGCGACGCGGAAGTCTACGTCGGCATCGACGTCGGGCGGCATCGAGATCTCACCGCCGTATGGCTGTGGAAACGTCGCCGCGCGGAAGCTGCCGACGCTGGACCGGCGCACGGATCGAATGGAGACGGGCTGGCCGGTGCCCCGCCGTCTTCCACCTCGCCCCCCGCGCGCGACCGTGCCCCACGGCAAACCGGGCACACCGCGCGGCGTCGCCTCGGTCGCCCGCTCCCCGTGCCGCCGGTCCTCGTCACCCTGGGCGTGGTCGTGCTTCAAGACACGGCCTTCGACGCGCAGGAGCGGACGATCGCGGGAATCCTCGAACAGCCCGCCGTCCGGCGCTGCTGCATCGACGCCACCGGCCTGGGCCTCCATCTGGCCGAACGGTTGGTTCAGTCCTTCGGGGACCACCGTGTCGAGCCGGTCGTCTTCACTCCGGGGCTCCAACGCCAACTGGCCGGCGGCCTCCGTGTGATGGCCGAGCGGGGGCGCCTGCGGATTCCGCCCGACGACGCGATCGTCAGCGACTGGCATTCGATCACGCGCACGGTGACGGGGAGCGGGCATCTCCGTTTCACGGCCGACCGATCGCGCGGCGGCCATGCCGATCGCTTCTGGGCGGCGGCCTTGGGAGTTCACGCGGCCGACGCCCGCGGCGGCGAGGCGGGCGTGATGACGAGCGGACCCCTGACCTTCGCCCGCACCGGTGTGTGGTGATGCCGGAGCCCGGCGCCGGGGCGCGTGCCCCCCGAGCCCGACGCCGCGGGGATCGGCCCCTCCCGAGCCCGGCGTTGAGGCGCGTGCCCCCCGAGCCCGGCGCTGGGGCGCGTGCCCCCCGAGCCCGGCGCTGGGGCGCGTGCCCCCCGAGCCCACCCCTTCAGGGGTGGGTGGGAGACAAGTTTTCACGTTTCGGAGGACCGACGATGGGATGGTGGACACGATGGGTCAACGCGGTCCGGTCGGAAGCCGCCGGGCCGCCGAAGCCGGGGATCCTGGCGGGCCGTCGCGCGGATGATCTCTGGCGCGACTACCCCGCCGACGGCCTGACGCCACGAAGACTGGTGTCGATTTTCCGAGAGGCCGACCAGGGCTCGCTCTCGGCCCAGATGGCGCTGTTCGAACAGATGGAGGAAAAAGACGCGCACCTGGCCAGTGTGGCCAACACGAGACGGCTTGCCGTCACCGGGCTGCCCTGGGAGATCGTCTCGGCCGCCGAGATGCCGGGCGGGTCGGCAGAGCGGGGCATTACGACCGACCGTGCGCGGGCCGATGCGGCCGCGGCCCACTGCGAGACGGTCTTGCGCAACCTGCCCGGCTTCGAGGAAACACTGACGCATCTGTCGCTCGCCCTCGGTCGAAACCTCGCCGTCGCCGAACTCGTCTGGGAGGCGGCGCCGACGGGCCTGCGGCTGGCGGAACTCGTGCCGATCGACTTCACCCGGCTCCTCATCGACGATCGCGGCGCGATCCGCATCCTGACCGACGCCGCCCCCTTCGACGGGATCGAGCTGCCGCCCGACAAGTTCATCGTTCATTCCCCGCACGCGCCGAGCGGGCATCCGATGCGCGGCGGGCTGCTCCGCGTGACCGCCCTGGCCTACCTCGCCAAGCACTTCGCGATCAAGGACTGGCTGATCTTTGCGGAGGTCTTCGGCATGCCCGTCCGGATCGCGCGCTACCAGCCCGACGCAACGCCGCAGGAGAAACGCGAGCTGCTCGACATGCTCAAGCAACTCGGCGCCGATGCGACGGGCGTTTTTTCCAAGGCCGTCGAGGTGGAAATCCAACAGACCCGCCTGCCCGGCGAGACCAACCTCTACGAGAACCTGTGCATCTACTTCGATCGCGAGATCAGCAAGGCCTGGCTCGGCCAGACGCTGACGACCGACACGATCCGAACGCGCGCCAGCGTGGGGGTCGCAACCGTTCACGAGCGCGTGCGGCACGACCTGCGCGACGACGATCTTCGAAAGGAAGCCCACACGCTCCGCCGCTGCCTGCTCGCCCCGTTGACGCGGTTCGAGTTCGGGGCCGACGCCCCCGTGCCCTTCTTCCGCCGGATCAAGGACCAGACCCTCGATCCGGAGCAACTGACCCGCGTGCTGGATGTCGCGGTGAATCGGCTCGGCGCGCGCGTGCCGGCGCGCTGGGTCCACGCCGCGCTCGGCGTGCCCGAGGCCGAAAAGGCCGACGCGGTCCTCCCGGGGGCCCGCGGCGCGAAGTGAGCGGAACCCAGGGAACGGCGAACAAGACTATCCAGTGGCGATCGATGGCCAATCGCGGATGGAGGAAACCATGCAAACCCGGACCGAACGGACAGCAGGAATCGACGACCGCAATGTCGACAAGGTGGTTCTGGAGACGCCCGCCTTCGGGCGGGGGTCGTCGGATGAAGACGCGCACGTGCCCGATCGGATTCTCATCGTTCCGGCGGGCGAGGTGCGGACCGCGTCGGGCGCGTTTCTCGTTGACGACGAGGCGATGGCGGCGGCGGTCGCGGCCTTCGAGCGGCACGGAACCGACCTGCCGATCGACTACGAGCATCAAACGCTCGGGGGGCCCTACAGTTCGCCGACCGGACAGGCCCCGGCGGCCGGTTGGATCACGGCGCTGCGGCAGGTGCGGCCGGGCGACGAGGCGACCGATGATCGAGGCGAACCCCTGGAACCGGGCCTCTGGGCCGACGTGTCCTGGACCGCGGAAGCCCGAGAGAAGCTGGCGAGCAAGCAATACCGCTACATCTCGCCGGTCGCGCTGGTTCGCCGCGCCGATCGTCGTCTCGTGGGGATTCACTCCGTGGCATTGACGAACAAGCCGGCGATCGTCGGCATCCGCCCCGTCGTGAATGGTCAAAGCGCCGCCGCGGCGCCGCCGGCCGAAGACCCGTCGCCGGGTGTGCCCGAGGGTTTCACGTTGACGGCGCTCCGCGAGGTGCTGGCCGTCGACGACACGGCGGAAGACAGCGTGGTCGTCGCCGCCGCGGTCGAACGCATCCACACGCTCGCGCGGGCGGAGGCGTCGCGGCAGGCCTCCGAGCGCGTCGCCGCCGCCGTGACCACGGGCAAGCTCACGGCCGCCCAACGCGAGTGGGCCCTGTCCCTCGCCCGGCGCGATCCGGACGAGTTTGATCGGTGGCTGGCGACCGCGCCGGTGGTCGTCGTGCCCGGCCGGACGATCCCGCCGAACGAACCCTCGGCGCCCGGCGCGGCGCGCCGCGCGGCGGTCGCGTCGGCCGCGCGGGCGGAATGGCACGCGAACCGGGCGTTTCTGGACAAGCTCTGCACCGAGGACGCCTATGTGGCCGACGCCCTGCGGGACGCGGACGCATGAGGTCGGCGCGGCCGAGTCGCATTCCGCGCCGAGGCCCGCGGGTTTGAGACCAACCTGTACGAAGGGAGATGAACATGGCACTGACGGCCAATCGCGAGCTGAATCGTTATGTGGACCAGGAGCTGCGGTCGTATCCCGTCGCAGCGTCGGAACACGTCTTCAAAGGCGCGCTGCTCGGCATGGAACGCGCGACCGGACACGTCCGGGCGCTTCAGCCGGGGGATGAATTCGTCGGCATCGCCTACGAGGAAATGGACAACAGCGCCGGGGCGGGCGCGGATGTCTCGGTCCGGCTCTACACCCTCGGCGATTTCGTGTTGACGGTCAACGGCGCGACGCAGGCCGACGCCGGGTCCGGCGTCTACGCGCTCGACGACGAACAGACGAGCATCGTTCCCGGTCTCGGCGGGTCGTACGTGGGCGTGCTGCTGGCGGCCGCCGGGTCGAACGCGGGGATCGTCCGAATCCTGCCGACCGGCGCGCAGCAGGTCGAGCACGCGCTGACCGCGCCTCTGGTGAGTTCGACGGCGGCCGCCGTCGTCAACCCCGTGATGATCCCCGAGCGCGCGATCCGGGTCGTCAGCGCGCAGGTGTCGTTTCTCACGGCGCCCGACCAGGGCAATCTCGACGTCGGCACGACGCTCGCCGATCCGGACGAACTCGTCAACGCGTTCAACCTCGCGACCCTGACCGACAACACCCCGACGGCCCTGGTGTTGGTGGGCCGCGATGCCGCCGCGGGGGTGCCGATTCTCGCGAAGGTCGGACAGGCGTCGGTGACCGCCGGCGCCGGCGGCATCCTCTCGTTGCGCTATATCGAGCTGCCGTAGCGCGCGGTCGGGACGAATCGAACGGCGAGTGTTGAGAAGACAAACAAACGCAAGGAGTCGGAAGCATGGCTGTGATCAATACGGGATTGTTGACCAAGGGCGTTCGGAGCGAGTTCTTCAATCGGTTGAACGCGACGCCCGCGCACTACCGCGACCTGTCGACCCGCGTGGTCTCGACGAGCGATCGGGAAACCTATCGCTGGCTGGGCACGGTGCCGAAGGTACGCGAGTGGGGGTCGGGGCGACTGGCGCAGGGGCTGCGGTCGGAAAGCTATTCGATCGACAACCTCAAGTACGAGGCGACGATCGAGGTCGATCGCGACGAGATCAGCGACGACCAGACCGGGCAGATTCGCCTGCGCGTCGCCGAACTCGCCCAACGCGCGGCCACCCACAAGGACTTTCTGATCGCGCAGTTGTTGATCGACGGCGAAACGCCCGGCCACGACAGTTACGACGGCGTGAGCTTTTTCAGTGCCTCGCACAGCTCCGGCGCCTCGGGCGCGCAGAGCAATCTGCTGACGGCCGGCGCCGCGTCGGCCAACGAACCGACGGCCGACGAGTTCAAGACCGCCCTGAAGGCCGCCATCAGCGGGATGCTGGCCTTCCTCGACGACCAGGGCGAGCCGATCCTGATCTCGTCGACCGGGCTGGTGTGCGTGGTGCCGCCGACGATGCTCTTCACGGCGTCCGAGGCGATCAACGCCACGGTGGTCGGCAATGAAACCAACGTGCTCCACGGCATCGCGCGGATCGTGGCATTGCCGTGGCTGACCGATCCGACGAAGTGGTATCTCCTGAAGACCGACGGCGTCGTGCGGCCGTTCATCTTCCAGGATCGCGAGCCGATCGAGTTCAACGCCCTGGCCGAGGACTCGGACGAGGGTTTCCGGCGGGAGAAGTTTCTGTTCGGTGTTCGGGCGCGCTATCGGATGGCCTACGGCTACTGGCAGTTCGCGGTGCGCGTCGCGTTTCAATAGGCGGGAGATGACCCCGTAGGGTCCGCTGTGCGGACCCTACGGGTTGCGAACAACAGGTGGTCGGGATTGGTTTTGGTGCCCCATGAGCTATGTGACGAATGCCGACATTCAGGCTTGGATCGGAACGCAGGCCTACATCGCGCTGACCGACGACGCGGGCACCGGGTCGGCCGACGAGGCGAAGGTGGACGCCGCGCGGCTCGGCGCCGAGGGCGAGACGAACAGCTATCTCGCCACGCGCTACCGCGTGCCGGTCGACATCACCTCGGAGCCGGAAGTCGCGGCCGTGCTGAAGACGTTTGTCCTCGATCTCGTGTCATACCGCCTGCACAGCCGCCGCCCGCCGGTGCCGGACGACATCGTTCGGCGCCGCGAGGAGGCGGTGACGTGGCTGAGCCGCGTCGCCTCGGGTGTTGTGCAACTGCCGTCGGCCGTGTCGGTTCGAGAGAACGCGGCCCTGGGCATCGTCGGGCAGTCGGCCGGCCCGGCCCGCGCGATGACGCGGGACACGCTGGAGGATTTGTAGACGGCTGTCGAAAAGGCCGTGGCCCGGGCATCCTGCCCGCAGCGCCGCCGGCCGGGAGAAGACGGTCCGCACAGCGGACCCTACTCTTGCAACCGGCGGGACGGTGGTCTCTATGAAGCGCGGAGGGGATGCGGACCATGTCTCGACTGGGCGATCTCGAAACCGTTTTCATCGACCGGCTCTCGCAGGGCTTGATCTCGGGATCGCCGGCGTTCGCGACCGTGCGGGGCGTGTCCGGGGGGGATCGGCCGGCGCTGCGGGCGGCGCTCCGGCGGGAGCGCATGCCCGCCGCCTATGTCGGCTTCACGGAAGACCCGACGGCGCCGGAGGTTCGGCTTCAGGTGCGCGGGGCGAAGTTCGCGGTGCTGCTCGCGGCGCGCTCGCTCCGGACGGAATCCGACCCGCGGCAGGGCGACGCGCAGACGATCGGGGCATTTGACCTGCTCGACGTGGCACGAGCCCAGCTTGACGGCTACCTGCCCTCGGCGGGTTTCCGCATTCAGAACCTGCACGAAAAGTTCATCGATGCCGACGATCGGGTGGCGATCTTCGAATCGCTCTTCCGGGTCTGGCCGATCGCGGCGCAGACGCTTGCGTTGAGCTTCGGCGGCGCCGCGCTGGTCGGGCCCGACAGCCGGATGACGCTCGAGGCCGGCCCCGTCGGCGCCGACGCGGCCGAGTTTGCCTTCCACGGTCGCTCGGTCGTTCACCGCAAGACGCTGGCCGCGTCGCGGCAGACGCTGCTCTGGCGGGGGGAGGTGCGGGCGCGGGACCACGCCGAACTCAACCGCATCGAGGCGACGATCGAAGAACGCATCGGCGGGCGGGCGACCGGCGATGTCGTCGAGGCCGGGGCGCGGCGTTTTCGCCGTTGTCGGTTGGAGGCGTACTTCCGGCGCGGCGGGCGGTTTGAAGCGGACGGCCTGATCGTTCAAGAGGCGGAGCTGCTCTTTTCGCATCCGGCCCTCGGCGCGGCGGCTGCGCAGGGGGCCTCGGGCGGTTCGGTGGCTTGACCCCGCTCCGTCTGCTCGCTCGCGCGGTTTTCCGCTTCTTCACGATCGTCGACACGTGTCCGGCGCGGGTGGGGCCCCGGGGTGATAGTTGTAGGGCGGGCTCTGTCCGCCTCTCCACACGCCGGGAAGAGAACATTGGACACCGACTCTCATAGCAGGTGGTACATGAATCGGGGACAGGTCAGGCCCATGGACGGCCGTCCATGGGCTTTGGCTGAGCGGATTCGAACTTTCCAGCGCTGCCGTATTGGGAATCGGGCAAGAATATGGTCAACGTGCGATCCGCCAAACGGCAAAGCCGCGCGGGCTGAAGCCCGCGGCTCGGGCAGTGTGCGGATCGGGTGGCGTGTGGATCGGGTTGTCGGAAGGAATGGGTGGGAACGGGGCCGGGGTTGGCACGGTTCGCGGGGGGGCGTCTGGGCTTACAATGTCGGCATGGTCACCGGGCGTGCAAATGCAGACGGCGGGTTGGAGGGAGGCGCCTCGCGCGTTCGGTTCTCTCGGGATTCTTCGAGGCCTGGGACCGAGAAGGGATTCTCGGTCCAGCCTGGGAATGCGGCGGGGCGGCGGAGCGGGGCTGTGCGGCTGATGCGCGAGATTCGTTTCTCGATCGATCGCGATTGGGCGGCGGCGGCGCACGGCACCCAGGGGTTCGACGGGGCGCTGCCGATCACGAACGCGTGGGGGGGCTGGCCGTCGGCCGTGGGGATCGCGCCGTACCTGGTGCTTCGCATCGAGGTGACGGGGGTGCCCGATCCGGTGACGGGCTACCTCGTCAACATCCAGGAACTGGATCGGTTGTTGCGGCGTCGGGCGATTCCGCTGACGGCGCAGCGGCTTCGCGGCAGCGGGGTTCGTCTGACGGGCGAGTCGCTGCTGCGGGGCATCTGGGATGCGATCCGGCCGCGAGTGCCGCCGGCCTGCGATCCGGCGTCGCTTCGGCTGTGGACGACGCCGCACTTGTCGTATGCCCTGCGGATTGGAGCGGATTCGATGATCGAACTGACGCAATGCTTCGAGTTTTCGGCGTCGCACCGGCTGCACGTGTCGTCGATGTCTGATGAAGACAATCGTCGATATTTCGGCAAGTGCAACAATCCGAACGGCCACGGCCACAACTACCGGATCGAGATCACGGTCTCGCGGGAGGTTCCAGACGAGACGGGCTCGGTTCTGCCGCTGCCGCAGTTCGAGTCGGTGGTGCAGCGCGAGGTGGTCGATCGGCTTGATCACAAGCATCTCAACGCGGACGTGGCCGAGTTTGCCGATGTTAATCCGTCGGTGGAGAACATCGCGAAGACCGTGTGGTCTTATCTGGAGGGGAAGCTTGCGCCGGCGGAGCTGCGGCGGGTTCGCGTGTGGGAGACGGCGAAGACGTACGCGGAGTATGCGGGGTGATCGTGCGGTCGTCGGCTCCGCGCGGGGTGAAGCCGGCGGCTCGTTTAGGGTGAGCGCTTCTGTGGGTTCTTGGGCTCCGCGCGGGCTGAAGCCCGCGGCTCGTTTTGGTAGCGCGTCTTGATGGGCGCCCGGTGAGGAGGACTGGCATGGCGGCGGCGGACCCGACGGCGATGATCTCCTTCACCCCGATGTTGGTCGCCGTGCTCCTGGCGTGGATTCTGTGCGTCTGCGTCCACGAGTTCGCCCACGCCCTGGTGGCCTACATCGGCGGCGACGCCTCGGTCAAGGCGCGGGGCTACCTGAGCCTGGACCCGACGCGGTTCATCGACCCGGTGTTCAGCCTGTTGATCCCGGCGATCATCCTGTTGATGGGGGGGCTGCCCTTGCCGGGCGGGTCCGTTCTGATCGACGAGAGCGCCCTGAAGAGCCGGCGATGGGGAATCTACGTCGCCGCCGCCGGGCCGGCGAGCAACTTCATCCTGTTCCTGCTCTTCGGCATGGTCCTGCATCCGGCCCTGGGGCTGGCGGGCCGGCTCTCCGAATCGTGGATTCACTTCTGCGGCGCGATGGCGTTCCTGAACTTCTTCGCGACGTTCTTCAACCTGATCCCCGTGCCGCCGCTCGACGGCTACCGAATGATCGAGCACCAGTTCCCGACCGAGATTCAATGGAAGATGCGCCAGCCGCAGAACGCGATGGGCGCCTTCGCGTTGCTGTTCCTGGTGTTCTGGGTATTCCCCAGGCAGGCGTTCATCCCGTTTATCGTGATGCTGGATGCGGTCGCCGGCGCGCTGGGGCTGAACCCGGACTTCCTGCTGGCGTCCTACGGGTCGGTGTTCTGAGGCGACCACCGGCCGGGTGGCATGCGCGTGCGCCCTGAAGCCTTCGCGGCACGGGTCTCCCGCGCGTGTACGCACCGCCGAGACGGCGGTGCCACAAGACATCTTGGCGGTGCCACAAGACATTCTGGCGGTGCCGCAGGGCATCTTGGGACGGTGCCGGATCGCCGAGAATCACCCCGGCAGCTTTCCTGTTCCCGCGCGTTTCCGGCGGAGCCATCTCCGCAGGCTGGGGAGCGGGAGGGTGTTGATCGCGTCGCGGGCGCGGACCCAGCCGCGGCGCGCCGTGGCGATGCCGTACTTCATCTGATCGAGCTGGGCGACGGAGTGCGAATCGGTGTTGATGCAAATCCGCGCGCCGGCGTCGAGGGCGAGCCGCAGGTGCCGGTCGTTCAGGTCCAGCCGCTGCCACGAGGCGTTCAGTTCCAGCGCCGTCTGCGTCTCGGCCGCCTTGGCCGCGACGGCCGTCATGTCCAGGTCCATCGGTTCGCGACGGTTGATCAGCCGGCCCGTCGCGTGCCCGAGGATGCTGACGTAAGGATTCTCCATCGCCCGAAGCACCCGGGCGGTGACCTTCTTCCTCGGTTGTCGCATGGCGGAATGGACGCTCGCCACGACCAGGTCGCACGCGGCCAGGAGGGAGTCGGGGTAATCGAGCGAACCGTCGGGCAGGATGTCACACTCGCAGCCGATCAGGACGGTGATCGTATCGAGCCGCCTGTTGAGGGCGCGCACCTTTTCGATCTGTCGCCACAGGCGGTCGATCGACAGGCCGTTGGCGACGGTGCTTGATTTCGAGTGGTCGGTGATCGCGACGTATTCATAGCCGGCGGCGGCGGCGGCGCGGGCCATCGTCTCCGCGTCCGCGGTTCCGTCGCTGGCGTCGGTGTGGACGTGGAGATCGCCGCGGATGTCGGGTTGCTCGATCACCGGTTCGAGCGTCGCCGCGAACTCGCCCCGGTCTTCGCGCTGCTCGGGCGGGATGAACGGCAGCCCGAGTTTCTCGTAGATCGTATCCTCGTTTCGACCGGCGAGACGGCGGTCGCCGTCGAACAGGCCCCATTCGTTGAGCTTCCAGTTGTGCTTGACGGCGAGTTCGCGGAGTCGAACGTTGTGCTCCTTGCTGCCCGTGAAGTATTGCAGGGCCGCGCCGAACGACTCGCGGGGAACGACGCGGCAGTCCACCTGGACCTCGCCGCCGTCGCGGCGATCAACAATGATGGACCCCTTGGTCTTGCCCGCGGCCAGGACGCGTCTGGCCATCGGCAGGCCGGTGAACGCATCCACGACGGATCGGCCGTCGCTCGATTCGCAGAGCAGATCGAGATCACCGATGGTCTCGCAACCCCGGCGGAGGCTGCCCGCCACCTCGACCCGCCCCACGCGTTTCACCCGTCGCATCGCGGCGGCGAGTTCTTCGGCCAGGGGCCATGCGAGGCCCATGGGCGTGCGGCCGGTCGAGCGGCGGAGGAAGGCGATGCCGGAATCGATCTGCTCGACGCTCTTCGGGCCGAGCCCCTTGAGCCCGGCCAGCGCGCCGGAACGGATCGCCGCTTCCAGGTCGGCCAGGTTGGCGATGTTCAGCTCATTCCAGACGAGGGCGACCTTCTTCGGTCCCAGGCCGGGAATCCTGAGCAGCTCCGGCAGGCCGGCGGGGATCGACGCGAGCAATTCGGCGTGGAGCGCGATGCGTCCGTCGGCGAGATACTGCCGGATCTTCTCGGCCGTGCTCTTGCCGATGCCCGGCAGGGTGTGGAGCGCCTCGGCCTCGGCCAGTTGTTCGATGTCCTGCGTCAGGTCTTTGATCGTCCGGGCCGCCCGGCGATAGGAATTGATGCGGAAGATCTGCTCGCCTTTGATCTCGAGCAGATCGGCGATTTCCGAGAAGACGGCCGCGAGTTCCTTGTTCTTCATCGATTGGACTATAGCCCGATTCGGCGCGCCTTCAACGGGGCGCGCGGCGCGAAGTCGGCGAAGCGGCGGTGTCGTTCGCGCGGTGGTGCGCGCGGGTGGGCCAGTAGTCTCCCCCGTGGTGGATCTTCGCGCGCTGATCGATGTGGCGGAGCCCGGCGGCGCTTTGGAAGGCGACCTTGGCGTCGAGCAGGCGCTTGAAGCCGGTGCTGTCGGCCGACCAGGGATAGAACAGAAACTGAGCCAGTGAGAACAAGGCGACCGCCGCGGCCAGACGCGTCGCCGATCGGGGCGCGAGCCGCGACCGCAGCATGCATCCGATGAGCAGATAGCCGGCCGGCAACAAGATCAGGAAGTAGCCCTGGACCACATGCATGAGGAGCAGGAACAGGCCGCCCGGCGCGAGCCACAGGGCGAAAAGCGCAAACCGCGGCCGGTCCCGCCGTCGATCACGCCGGAGGGTCCACGCGGTCACTGGAAGCAGGAAGACCCCGAGCCCGAAGTCCCAAACCAGATTGGCGCCGATCTTGACCGCGTTTCTCAACAGGCCGTCGAGCAGGCCGAGTTGAAAGACGCTGGTGCCGAGGAGCACTTCGCGGGTATGGGCAAACCGGCTCGCCGCCGCTGCGTCGTGCCGAGTGTAGAGGAATGCGATCACGGCGGCGCAGGCCAGCCCGCCCGCCGCCACGATCATCGGCGCGGTTCGGCTTCGGAGCCGCCAGGCCGCATAGAGGACGAGCGGGCCGAGATAGAGGAGCAGGTCGGGTCGGAGAAACAGGCCGATCGCCAAGATCGCCGCACCCCGGAGAAGCGGGCGGCGGTCGTCTGTCGTCACCGCACGGTCAACGAGGAGGACGACCGCGAGGGCCGCGACGGTCGCGGGCAGGTAGGTCAGCGCCGCGACCGAATGAAACCACACCAGCGGGTTCAGGCCGAACGCCAGGGCGAGCCACCAGGCGAGTCGGTCAGCCCGCGGTTCGCCAGGGTTCGCGGCGGGCGGACGGGGCCCACCCTGCGCATGCTGCGACCGGTCGGCACCGGGCAACATCCGCATGAGAAGCAGGTACAACAGCACCGGCGCCGCCAGCGACGCCAACACCGACCATGCTTCGTAGGACGCGTATCGCGTCAGGCCGCAGCGGGCGAGCAGGGTTCCCATCGCCACCCACAACGGGTAGCCCGGCGGATGGACGGGGTAGTCCGCCGGGAAGCCGATGCCGGCGGTGAAGGCCGCTTCGTCCGGGTGCGTGGGGACGGGATGGGTGAGGAATGGGAGGCGCGACGCGACGAGAACGAGGAGAAGCAGGAGCGATCCGCGAGGGAACGCGAAGCGCGGCGCCGCGTGGCTGGATGAGGTCCGCCGCTTCTCGTCACCGGCGTTCATGCCGGATCATGGTACGGCTGGACGGCGCGCGCGGCAAAACCTACACTGCTTCTCGGCGCGACGTGCCGACGCGATGGCGTCCCCGTCTTGTTTCGGGTGATCCCGGCGTTCACGGCGGCCGACACGTTCGCGCGGCACATCAGGAATCCGAACATGAGCGCATCCGGCATCCGGCGGATCGGCATTCTCACCGGCGGGGGCGACTGTCCCGGCATCAACGCGGTGATCCGCGCGATCACGAAGACGGCGATGTTCGACTATGGCTGGGAGTGCTTCGGCATCGAGGACGGGTTTCTCGGTCTGATCGAGAATCGGATTCGCCCGCTGGCCCGCGAGGACGTGAGCAACATATTGACGCGGGGCGGAACGATCCTCGGCACGTCGAACAAGGCGAACCCCGCCCGGTTCGCCGTCGGGCGGGACAATCTGGGCGAGCCGATCTTCGAGGACGTTCGCGATCGGGCGATGTCCAACTTCGAGCGGCACGGGCTGGACGCCCTCGTCGTCATCGGCGGAGACGGCACGATGTCGTGCGCGGCGACGATGATCCCGATGGGGCTGCGCTGCGTCGGGGTGCCGAAGACGATCGACAACGACCTGTTGCATACGCACGTGACCTTCGGTTTTCAGACAGCCGTCGAAATCGCGACCGAGGCGCTCGACCGGCTCCACACGACGGCGGCGAGTCATCATCGAATCATGGTCTGCGAGCTGATGGGCCGCAACGCGGGCTGGCTGACCCTGCACGCAGGGCTGGCGAGCGGCAGCGACATCATCCTGATCCCGGAGATTCCCTATGACCTCGGCAAGCTGTGCGAGTTCTGCAAGGATCGAATGAAGAGCCGGAAGGCGTTCACGATCGCGGCCGTCTCCGAGGGCGCGCGTCCCATGGACGGCGGGCAGTTCGTGCAGAAGGTCATCGCCGACAGCCCCGATCCCATCCGGCTCGGAGGCATTGCCCATGAACTCCAGCGCCGGCTTGAAATGTGTTCCGGCATGGAGACGCGGGCCGTGGTGCTCGGCCACATCCAGCGCGGCGGCACACCGTGCGCGGCGGACCGCGTGCTGGCGACGCGCTTCGGCCACGCCGCGGCGGAGCTGCTCGCGGGCGGCGAGTTCAATCGGCTGATCGTCGTCCAGCAGGGGGCGGTTGCCAGCGTGCCGATCACCGAAGTGGCCGACCGGCAGCGCCTGGTCGATCCCGAAGGCGAACTCGTTCGGATCGCGCGCTCGGTGGGAACCTGCTTCGGGGATTAGGAATCGAACACCAAGAACAGGCTTCGATTGACTGAATGAACCGACCCGCCGGCTTTGGCGTTTGGCGGCCCGCTCACGGCGTCAGCGGCCAGAGCCACGGGATGAGCACCATCGACGCGGCAAACCAGAGCAGGTTCAGCGGCAGGCCCGCCTTGACGAAGTCACTGAAGCGATAGCCGCCGGGCCCGAAGATCATCATGTTGGTCTGATAGCCGATCGGCGTCATGAAACTCGCCGACGCGGCGACGGCGACGGCGATGGCGAACGGGCGCGGATCGAGGCCCATGTTCGCGGCCGTTGCGGTGGCGATGGGGAAGAGGAGCGCGGCGGCTGCGTTGTTGGTCACCAGCTCGGTCAGGATGTTGGCCAGCAGATAGACGACGGCCAGCGCCGCGACCGGTCCGAGCGGCGCGACGATCGGGAGGAAACCGTCGGCGAAGTGTGCGGCGGCGCCGGTTTTTTCCATGGCCTGCGCGATTCCGAATGAGGCCGCGATCACGAGGAGAACCTGCCACTGCACGTTCCGGCGCGCCGTCGAGGCGGTCACGCAGCGGGTTACGATCATCAGCCCCGCGGCACACATGGCGATCAGCACGCGCATCCGGTCGAGCCGGCCGCCGAAGTCGTCCGTCAGGCCGGCCCATCTCAGGAAGTCCGGTGCGGCCATCAACACGACCATCGCGAGGAGGATGACGAGCGAGCGCCGGCTCCGTTCATGGCGGACGGGCTCGAAGTCGCTCACGTCGCTGACGAGGTAGAAGTCCGGGTTGTTTCGGTGGGCTCGGACGAACCCCGCGGCCGTCTGAAGCAGCAGCGTGTCGCCGGGCGCCAGCACGATGTCGCCGATCTTGCCGGGGAGCCGCTGTCCGTTCCGGTGAACGGCAATGACGGCCGCGTCGTAGACGGTTCGGAAGTTGGTTTCTCGGATGCCGCGGCCCACAAGGGGGCTGCTGGCGCTGACGACGGCCTCGCAGAGGGGGCGACCGGCCCGCTCACTCATCGAGCGGGCTTCCTCCGCGGCGGCGGGCCGCAGGCCGCGCATCTTCTGAAGATCGACGATCGTATCCACGACGCCGGCGAAGACGAGCCGGTCGCCGTCTTGAAGCGTGGCGTCCGGCCCGACCGGGGAGAGCACGTGTCCCTGCCGGTCGATCTCGACCAGGAACAGCCCCGGGAGTTGCCGCAGGCCCGCGGCCTGAACGGTCCGACCGATGAACGGACAGTCCGCCTCGACGACCATCTCGACGATGTATTCCCGCCGCGTGGCGTCGAGGCGTTCGACGAACTCCTGGCGCCGGGGGAGAATCTTCGGAGACAGCAGGACCAGATAGACCAACGTGACGGCCGCCAGACCGGCCCCGACCGCGCCGATCTCAAAGAAGGACATGCCTTGCATGCCGTGCTCGATCATCAGGCCGTGGACGACCAGGTTGGTGCTGGTGCCGATCAGTGTGCAGACGCCGCCGGCGATGCTGGCGTAGCTGATGGGGATGAGGAGGAGCGAGGCCGCCACGCGGTGCTTCCGGCACCAGTCGAGGAGGACGGGGATCGCCATTGCGACGATGGTCGTGTTGTTGAGCAGGGCCGAGACAGCGGCGACCGGCGCGAGCAGTCGGGAGAGGACGCGCTTCGTGTCGGGCTGGTGGCCCAGCAGTCGGTGGGCGGCGACCGCCAGGGCGCCGGTCTCACGGAGGCCCGCCGCCACGACGAAGAGCGCGGCGATGGTGAGCATGCCCGCGTTGGAGAAGCCCGCCAGCGCCTCGCGGGGGGTGATGATGCCCGCCAGGCCGAGGATCGTCACGCCGCCGAGGAAAATGACGTCGGCGACGGGGGCGTACCGCGCGAGGCCGTACACCATGACCGCCAGAAGACCGAGGGTGAACCATCCTTCCCAGGTCATGAGGAGCGGATTCTCCTGCCCGTGCGGGGACGGGGTGGGTGAGGCGGCCGCTACGGCCGGCTTTCCCTACATCGGCGATCCCGATCGTCAGACCCGACTCGCGATGCCGGCGTTGCGGGCGGGAGGGGGTTGCCGAGGCACCCGCAGCGGATTGTGGGATGGTCATCGGCCGGTGGCAACGGCGGGCGTGCGATCGGAGAACAATTGCGAAAGTTTCGGTGACCAAAGTCCGAAACAATGGTTTATATTGGCGGTTTTGGCGGGGTGGAGAATGCGGAGCAGGGGGTCGTTCCCGGTTTCCTCGCGAGGACGCGATCTGCGGGCAGGAGCAGAATCACGATGAGTCTGAAGGGTGCGCGAGAACGGGCCATTGTTTCGGCGGGCGCGTGGCGTGAGAAGCGGGGGCGATTCGACGGCGTGAACCCGCGGATCGATTCGTACTTCGGTCGCGACGTATTCGACTGTCGAACGATGCGGCAGCGTCTTCCGAAGGACATCTACCGCCGACTGATGCGGACCATCGAGTTCGGCGAGCCCCTGGACCCCGATGTTGCCGACGTGGTCGCCGCGTCGATGAAGGACTGGGCGATCGAAAACGACGCGACCCATTACACCCATTGGTTCCAGCCGCTCACCGGCCTGACCGCCGAGAAGCATGATTCACTGGTCGTGCCGGACGGCCAAGGCGGCATGATCTACGCCCTGACAGGCCGCGATCTGTGCCAAGGCGAACCGGACGCGTCGAGCTTTCCGTCGGGGGGGTTGCGGGCGACCTTCGAGGCTCGCGGCTACACGGCGTGGGACCCAACGAGCCCCGCGTTTCTGATGCGCGGCGAGAACAACGTCACCCTGTGCATCCCCACCGCCTTCGTCTCGTGGAACAGCGAATCGCTCGACCAGAAGACGCCGTTGCTGCGCTCGATGGACGCCCTGTCGGCCCAGGCGATGCGCATCCTTCGCCTCTTCGGCACCGACGCCGGCGTCAGCCGCGTCTACACGTCGGTCGGCGCCGAGCAGGAATACTTCCTCATCGACGAGAACTTCTACTACGCCCGGCCGGACCTGCTGACCTGCGACCGGACGCTCTTCGGCGCGAAGCCTCCGAAGGGGCAGCAGTTGGAGGATCACTACTTTGGTTCGATTCCTCCGCGCGTGTTGGCTTACATGTCGGAGGTCGAGCGCGAGCTCTACGGCATGGGGATCCCCGTCAAGACGCGGCACAACGAAGTCGCCCCGGGGCAGTATGAAATCGCCCCCCAGTTCGAAAACTCGAACATCGCCTGCGACCATCAGATGCTCATGATGGAAACCCTCAAGCGGGTCGCGCCGCGGTACGGGCTGCGGGCGATCCTGCACGAAAAGCCCTTCGCCGGCCTGAACGGCTCCGGCAAGCACAACAACTGGTCGATGATGACCAACACCGGCGTGAACCTGCTCGATCCGCAGGACGAGACGCACACGAACATGCAGTTTCTCGTCTTTCTCTGCGCCGTCATCCGCGCGATCGACCTGCGCGCCGAGCTGCTCCGGGCGTCGATCGCCTCGGCGGGCAACGACCACCGACTCGGCGCGAACGAGGCGCCGCCCGCCATTATCTCGATCTTTCTCGGCGACATGCTGACCGACATCATCGAGCAGTTGGAAACCGGCAGCCCTCGACGGACCCTCAAGGGCGGCGAGATCGACCTGGGGGCGACGACGCTGCCGCAGCTTCCGCGGCACTCGGGCGACCGGAACCGCACTTCGCCGTTTGCCTTCACGGGAAACAAGTTTGAGTTCCGCGCGGTGGGCGCCTCGGCCACGTCGGCCTGGCCGAACACCGTGATGAACACGATCGTGACCGAGTCGATCGACGCGCTCGCGACGGAGCTGGAAGCGGCCGTCGGCGAACACCCGACGCGCGCCAAGCTTGAATCCGCCGTGAAGGAGGTGTTGCAGAAGTTGATCCGACAGCACAAGCGCGTCATCTTCAACGGCGACGGCTACTCGGCCGAATGGCCCGAAGAGGCCGCCCGCCGCGGCCTTCCCAACTTGAAGCACTGCGTCGAGGCCATTCCGGTCATGGCCTCCGAGGCGTCGGTCGCACTGTTCGACCGGTATAAGGTGCTCAACCGCGCGGAGGTGCAAAGCCGGACGAACATCTTCATCTCTCGCTATGCCGAGCAAATCCGCATCGAGGCCGAGCAGATGGTCCTGCTCGCCCGGGGCATGATCCTCCCGGCGGCGATGCAACATCAGGAGCGCCTGGCCCGAACCGTCTCGGCGACGACAGCGGCGGGCGTCGACTGCGACGATCAGAAGGCGATGCTCGAGCAGTTTGCCGATCTGACGACGAGATTCGCCGCGACGGCCGACGCACTGGCGGCCGCCGACACGACGGACGAAGAAGATCCGTTCAATGAGGCGGCCTACCTGCGAGAGACCGTGTTGCCGTTGATGGATCGGCTCCGCTCCCTGGGCGACGAACTCGAGACCCGCGTCTCGGCCGACCTCTGGCCGCTGCCGTCGTATCGAGAGATGCTGTTCATCAAGTAAGAGTGC
>JBHHUY010000025.1:0-19281 GCA_046753965.1 Phycisphaerae bacterium | reverse complement strand
CGAGGATTCCATGCTGGCGTCGCTCAATCACGATCTCGCCGGAACGAGCATGATGCTCACCGCCGACGAGTACGGCGCGCGCGGGGGCGTCACCCGCGCCGAGTGTGACGAGTTCGCCGAGTTGTCGCACGCCCGTGCCCGCGCGGCCAACCGGAGCAGCCATCTCAACGGCGGCGACGCCCTCAAGGGCATGTTCAGCCTCGATACGGTCGATCTGTCCGGCCGGCCGGTGCATCTGGCGCGCGACGAATGTGTCCGGAGCGCCTCGCGCGAGGTGATGTCGAAGCTGCGGGCCTTGACGCCGCACGGGCTGGTTTCCGCGGGCAACGCGAGCGAGATCAGCGACGGCGCGGCGGCGCTGGTTCTCGCGGATCGGGCCGAGGCGGAGAAACTCGGCCTGCCGACGCGCTATGAGATCGCCGGTTACGGCGTCAGCGGGGTGGATCCGAAGGTCATGGGCCGCGGCCCGGTGCCGTCGATTCAACTGGCCCTGCGGCGGGCCGGCATCGAGAAGAAGGACGTCGGGCTGTGGGAGATCAACGAGGCGTTCGCGGCACAGTTCCTCGGTGTCGAGAAGGAGCTGGGGCTCGATCGCGAAACGACGAACGTCAACGGCGGCGCCATCGCGATCGGTCATCCGCTCGCGGCGACCGGGGCGCGCCTCGCGGTTGACCTGATGTACGAAATGGAGCGACGCGGCGTGCGTTACGGCTGCGCCTCGGCCTGCATCGGCGGCGGGCAGGGCATCGCTGTCGTCCTGCGTGATACGGACGGAGCCTAGCGTGCATCGTGAGACCTCTGTGGCACGGGCGTCCCGCCCATGGACGCACCACCGAGACGGCGGTGCCACAGGACTTCTTGGGATGCGTTTTCAGAAACCGCGGGAGAGCAGTGGGTCCCAAGCCCGCGCGGTGGAGACCGAAGATCCCGGTTCATTGAAGGGCGAGATGAGATGAAGCGTGCATTCACCTTCGGCGACAAGTCGATCGAATCCGCCGTTGGGCGGATCAACGATGTGCGGCGCGTCGCGATCATCGGCGCGGGCACGATGGGGCAGGGCATCGCCATCGACCTCCTGAAGAAGACGGACTACGAAGTGCTCCTGCTCGATGTCGATCGGGCCGCCCTCGACCGCGCCCGCGACAGGATCGAAGACCTGTGGCGGCGCCAGGTTCGGGACGGACAGCTTCGAGAGGAAGACGCCCGCGCCGCAAGCCGCCGAACCACCTTGACTCAGGATTACGGCGACATCGGGGCGGCCGACGTCATCTGGGAGGTCGCCACGGAGCGTGCGGAGATCAAGGCCCGGATCTTCTCGTCGATCGAAAAGGCTGCCGATCCGGAGCGACTCGCCGCCGTCTTCTCGAACACCTCGTCGCACACGACCGAAGAACTCGCCGTTCTCTTTCAGTCCGAGGCTTTCCGGGAGAAGTTTCTGACCGTCCACGGGTATTTCCCGTTTGAAGCCAACCGGCTGATCGACGTGATGAAGGGCAAGTATGCTTCACAGGAGACATTCGCTTTCGGGGTCGTCTTCGCCGATCAGATTCTCGAGAAGACCGTCATCGCGCTGCCGGTGGACCACCACGGCTACCTGACCGATCCGATCTTCCAGGCGATGGCGGCCGTCATCTCGTGGGATGTGAAGACCGCGCGCGACATTGTCGAACTCGGCGGTCTGTGGGATCTGTTCACGGCCAATCCGTTCGGTGTGCTCGATCGGACCGGCCACATGCCCTATACCGAGTCGTCGCGGCATCTCGGCGACGCTTTGCCGAAGTCCGATCGCTTGCGCAGTCTGTACCTCCGGGACGGCAAACACTATCCCGACTGGATCGCCGCATTGGAGAAGGCCGGGCGCACGGGTCTCGGCTCGCCGGCGCGCGAGGGCTTCTTCGCCTGGAGCGATGGAGAATCGCCCCGCCCCCAAGCCGTGTTCGATCCGAAAACCGGCGACTATGTCGCGATCGGTGAGATCTCCCGCAAGGCGTTCTGGTCCTACTACGAAGCCGCGGAGCGGGACCGCCGCGCGGGCCGGATCAAGAGCGCCGATTCGCTGGTTCACGTCGCCTGTGCCGACGATGCCGGCGGCCGGGCCTTTCGGCGGTACGCCCTGCCCATCTGTCTCTATGCCCTCGACATGATTCAGGACGGCGTCGCGACGCCCGGGCAGATCAACATCGCCACGCGCGCGGGGCTGCGCTACAAGGTCGGTCTGATCGAGCTGATCGACGCCCTCATCGGCCATCTGACCATCGACGGCCTGATCGAGCTGGTCCGCCGCGGACGCGACGAGAACGCCGACGACCCGTTCATGGCCGAGATGCTCGACATCGACGGAGCGATCGGACCGAGAAGCGGCAAGCCGTGCCTCCTGCTTGAGATGAAGCGTCTGAACCTGGGGCGATTGCTGGGCTATGGCAGGTACTACCGCACGCCGGTCGCGGAATTGGACCTCGATCAGAGCCGCGAGCGCGGCAGCGCCGTCTACCGCGGCTGCTACGCCGATTTGAAGTTCTACGAGCCGTCGTCAAGGGACCGCGTCGTCTCGATCGTGATGAACAACCCGCTTCGCGGCAACGTGTGGAATCACGCGGCGATCGACCAGCTCGCCCACGCCTACGGCCGTGTCCTGGCGCTCCATCGCGAGGGGCGCTGCGGGGCGGTGCTGTTCACGGCCGCCGGCGGGGGGATGCGTATGCTCGGCGCCGACGCACGCGAGTTCAACCGCGGCTGGTTCGAACGAGAGAAGGGCTACGCGCCGCTCAGCGAAGCCGAGGCCGCGGCGTCGAGCCGGAATGCCGTCCGCCTGTTTCGACTGATTCAGAAGAGCCCCGTCGCGTCGATCGGTGTTTTCGGTGAGAAGTGGGGGGGCGGCGCGGAGTTCACCTACTTCCTCGATCTGCGCTATGACCTGCGGATGTTCGGGTTTGTCTTCGACTCTCTCGAACGTGAGTCGCGCTGGCAGCAGAAGTGCGCATACAACCAGCCGGAGCTGGATTTTGCCATTCTGCCCGGCTTCGGCGCGGCGGGGGAACTCAAGCGCCTCGGCCTGGGCGATTCCGTGGTCTTTGAGTTGTTCGATCAAGGCCTGACCGCCGATCGGGCTTATCAGGTCGGGCTGTCCAACGGCGTTTTCGACGAGGAGTGGGAGGCGCTGCGCCGCGGATATGAGCGGGCGCGCAACATGGCCAAGGATGCGCCCTATTCTCGGGCCTTGTTCAAGCAGGAGCTCGCTCGCGGCGCCGATGACGAGGCACTGGCGCGCGAGACCGGAGAGACCTTCAACCCGAAGAAGAACCCGTTTATTCGAACGGGTCTGCTCGCGCTGCTCGATCGCCGGCACAAGGCCCCCAAGATGAACTATCTGTGCGGAGAGACCCGGTTGCCGGGGTGGGAATACCCGACCGAAAACGGCCTGGCGGATGAAGAGGAGGCGCAGGCTTCGGCCTGCGCGACCGACGGATGATCGTAAACATCGGAATACGGACGCCGCTCGATCGTGCGCGCACGGCTCATCGCCGTCGCCGAGGGCGCTGGATGCCTCGAAGGGCAGCCCGTGCTCCACTGGTTCTTGGTGCGAAGCGCGCAGATGCGCGACATGAGGCGTTCAGGCGACCTATGGCTGGTTGCCGACGGCAGATCGTTTTGAGAATGCGTCCCAGAGTCCTGTGGCACCGCCGTCTCGGCGATGCATACACGGACGGGACGCCCGTGCCACAGAGGTCTTGGGACGCACTCACCGCCGCCGGCTTCATCGGAGCAACACTGTGACGATCGACGAAACGATTCAGCATTGCCGCGATTTTCTCGACCTCCTGCCGGGCCAGGCGCTGGCCAAGGCACGCGAAACCCATCCGGACATCGGCGGCTTCGCCGTCTTCCCGGTCTACGCGCCCGTCGAGATCATCCATGCGGCCGGTTTGATGCCGGTGGGCATGTTCGGCGTTGGTAACAAGCTGGAAATCTCCCACGCCGATTCCCGCTTTCAGTCGTTCATCTGCTCGATTGCCAAGAGCACGCTCGAGTTGTTTCTCAGCGGTCAGATGAAGGACTTCACCGGCGCCGTGTTCAGTTCGATTTGCGATGTCGCCCGGAACCTTTCGAGCCTCGTCAAGCGCAACGCACCGGACATGTACGTCGAGTACCTGCACTTGCCGCAGAATCTCTACAGTGCCGGATCGGTCGATTACACCCGCTCCGAATTCGAGCGGTTCCGGCGGAATCTGGCCGATCGTCTGGGGCGTCCCATTCCCGATGAAGCGATCGCTCGAAGCATTCAATGTTATGACCGCGTTCGCGCGCTGACCCGGGCACTCTACGACGAACGTAAGAACCGACCCGGGTGCATCACCGCGGCCGAGCTGAGCACCGTCGTCCAGGCGGGAACCTGCATGATGCCGGAGGACTTTATCCGATTGCTCGAGCCGCTCGTGGATCAGGTGCGGACGCGCCGCGTCCACCCGAGAGACGACGTGCCGGTTGTCATCGAGGGCGCCTTCTGCGAGCAACCGCCGGTCGGTCTCGTGGAGGTGATCGAATCGGCGGGCTGTCAGATCAGAAACGACGACCTGCTCATCGGCTGGCGGCTCTTCTCTCACGATGTGTGCTCGAACGGCGACCCGGTCGCCGCCCTGGCCGACGCCTACCTTTCGAAGAGTCTCTACACGTCCGTGCGCCACGACCGAGACCATCCGCGGACGGAACAATTGATCGCGCGAATGCGCGACGCGAGCGCCGAGGCGGTCATCTTCGCGCCGGCCAAGTTCTGCGAGCCGGCGCTGCTCGACTATGTCCTCTTTCGCGGGCGGCTGGATGAGGAGAATATCCCGCATCTTAAACTGGAGTTCGAAGAGAAGATGTGGACCTTCGACGCCATGCGGACGGAAGTCGAGACGTTTTCGGAATCGATGTTGTTCGATTAAGAGGGTCGCACTCGGGCGCCGTCGCACGGGGCGCGAGTGTGAATCAATCAAAGGAATCCATCATGCGAACCGCAGTCGCCGACGACAAGGACTACCGGGGGGCGGTGCACCGGCTGTCTCGCGACATCATGACAGCGTGGATGACACAGCTCAAGGAGGCGGTCGGTACGTCGACGCCGTCCGCCTACAACATGATCAGCGGCAACTGCGTCGAGATTCTCCGCTGTTTCGACATCCTCCCGGTCTTCCCGGAAGTGAACGCCCTGCAACTCGCGATCCGGAAGAACTCGCTGCCTTACATCGTTAAGAGCGAGGAGATCGGCTACGCGTCGGACAATTGCGCCTACGTCAAGGCGGATATCGGCTATACGATGGCCGGCGGCGTCGGTGAGGGCGGCAACATTCCCAAGCCCTCGTTCATCGTCTGCAATTTCGTCGGCTGCAACGTCTACATCAAGTGGTTCGAGCATTGCGCGAGCATGATGAACGTGCCGATGATCATGCTCGACATTCCTTTCATGCGAGAGGACGCGCCGAGTGCGGAAGACGTGCGTTACGTCATGAAGCAATTGGACGAGTTGATCGCGCATTGTGAATCGCTGACGGGCAAGAAGTTCGATATCGACCGTCTTCGCGAGATTCTCAAGTATTCCGCGCGCGCCGAGGAGGGTTGGTCGCGGGCCAAGGAACTCTGCAAGAACCGGCCGGCGCCGTTCGACGCCTATTTTGACAGCATCAACATGATGGGGCCGATCAACGCGCTGCGCGGCACGAAAGAGGCCGCGGACTTCTTCGATGCCACCGTGAAGATGTACGAGGCGATGGTGGCCGAAGGGCAGGGCGTCGTGGACGAGGAACGTTTTCGCATCGTCGTCGAGGGTCCACCGCCGTATCCTTATTACCGCAATTTCAGAAACCTCTTTGAGTCGTGGGGCGCGGTCGCCGTGCAAAGCACCTATTCGACGGTCGGCGGGACGTGGGAGTTTGGATTCCGGCATGACCCCGAGCGCCCGCTCGAGAGCATCGCCGAGCAGATGATCGTTCACAATCTGTGCAATCGCTCGATGCTCGAACGTTATCGACAGATCGGCGTTTATGTGAAGCAGTGGCAGGCCGATGCCCTGGTCATTCACAGCATCAAGAGCTGCCGGCTCTTCTCGGCCGGGCAGGGCGACATGCGCGACTACTTCACCCAGCAGCTCGGCGTCCCGACGCTCATGGTCGAATCGGACCTGGAAGACCCGCGCTATTACTCGGAGGCCCAGATGAAGAACCGCATCGACGCCTTCTTCGAGTCGCTTCATTACAAACGGCTGCGCCGAGAGGCCCATGCGGAAGCGGAAAGGTAAGACGATGGAATACGCCGCCGGCATCGACGTCGGAAGCACCCAGACGAAAGCCGTTCTGATCGACCAGTCCTGCGCGATCGCGGCCCGCGTTCTCCTGGACACCGGCGCCAACGTCAAGCGCGCCGGGCAGCGCGCGTTGGAAGAGTTGATCGCGACTTCAACCGTTCCGCGCGAAAAGATCGGCTTTGTCGTCGGGACGGGTTACGGCCGCTACAAGATCGAGGCGGGCGACACGCAGATCACCGAAATCTCCTGCCATGCGCGCGGCGCCCACATGCTCTTCCCGGCCACGCGGACGGTGATCGACATGGGCGGGCAGGACACCAAGGCGATCAAGGTCGGGCCGGACGGCGACGTCGTCGACTTCTGCATGAACGACAAGTGCGCGGCCGGGACGGGGCGATTCCTCGCCGGCGCGGCCGATGTCCTCGGCCTGACGCTGGATGAAATCGGCCCGATTTCTCTGGGCGGCACGCGCCCGATCCGACTGACCAGCGTCTGCACCGTGTTCGTCGAGTCCGACATTCTGAACTACTTGGCCCAGAAGAAGAAGATCGAGGACATCCTCGCCGGCGTCCACGAGGCGATCTCCGCCCGGACCATCGGCCTGGTGCGCCGCGTGGGCATGGATGAAGAGATCACCTTCACCGGGGGCGTCGCTCGCAATGTGGGCATGGTCCGGGCATTGGAAAGGAAACTGAACGTCCGCTTGAACGTCAGCAGCGAGTCACAATACATCGGCGCGATCGGCGCGGCGCTGTACGGAATGGACAATCTGATGGCGGCCCGGGCGAGTCAAGTGGATGCCCGTACCGAACCAACCGTGTGGGTGGACGAGTAAAAGGACGAGTGACGATCGGCAATTGATTATGGACGATCGAGAACGGCTGACATTGAGCTGTGAGCGGGTGGTCCGATCGCCCGCTCGTGGGGGAATCTCGCGGGGCCGGTTTTCGGTCTTGAATCGTCAATCCAAAGGAGCGTGTCGTGGCATACATCGCAGGGGTTGATCTGGGAAGCGGCGCCACCAAGACGGTGATCATCGACGAGAGCCAGCGCGTCCTCGGCCGGGGAATCGAACGGACCAAGGCGGACTTCGACGCCGTGGCTGCTCGATCCATCGCCCGAGCCTGCGAAGAGGCCGGTCTACGGCGAGATCAGATAGAATACATCGCCTCGACGGGGCTGGGCCGCTACAGCTTCAGCGAGCGTGACATCCAGATCACCGATCTGACCTGCGGCGCGCGCGGCGCGTATGCCCTGTTTCCGGACGCGCGATTCGTTCTCGACATGGGCGCGCAGAGCACCCGGGCGTTGTCACTTCGTGAGGGCGGCAAGATCAAGTCTTTCAGGACAAACGAAAAATGCGCGGCCGGCAGCGGCGGCTTCCTCGGGCGGATCGCGCGCTACCTCGAGGTCGACATCACCGAAATCGGCCGGATCTCGCTCGAAGCCACCGACCCTCAGCCGATCAGCAGCGTCTGCGCGGTTCTGGCCGAGTCCGAGATCATCAACCACGTCTCCGAGGGCAAGACCGTTCCGGACATCCTCCGCGGCGCGCACGAATCTCTGGCCGGCCGGTCGCTCAGTCAGTTGAAGATGGTCGGCTTCGACGGCCCCGTCGTCTTCATCGGCGGCGTCGCCCGCCAGGAGGGCATGGTCGTCGAGTGCCGCGAACGGTTCGGCCAGACGGTCCACGTGCCGGATCACCCGGCGCACGTCGTGGCGTTCGGCGCCGCGATCCTCGGCCTTCAGCGATTCCGAAAGCGAGCGTCACTGGCGGCCGCCCGCAGTTAATCGCGACGCAGCCGCGAGGAACCCGTCTATCTCCGTGCCGACCGCACCGCGGCGATGAATCTCGCGATCTTCTCCGGGCATTTCCGTCCCGGCTCGATCTCCACCCCGCCGCAGACGTCGACGCCCCAGGGGTGAAGCCGCCGAATGCCGGACTTGACGTTGAGTGGTGTGAGTCCGCCGGCGAGGATGAGGGGCGGCGCTTCGTCGAACAGACCCGCTTCGCGCGCCCCGGTCACGAGGTCCCAATCGAAACGCTTGCCCGTGCCGCCGCGCCGCCGCGTCGAATAGGCATCCAGCAGGATCGCGCTCACACCGGCATCGGTGAACACCCGCGCTTGGTCGATGAACGATCGGTCGCGCACCCGCAGCGCCTTCGTGACGCGCGTACATCCCAGCCTGGCGACGAACTCGGGCGACTCGTCGCCGTGCAACTGGACTTCGCCGAGGCGGACCGCGTCGATCGTGCGAAGGATCGTCGCGACGCGGGCGTTCACGAAGACGCCGACCGCGGTGACGTAAGGGGGCAGCGCCGCGACGATCAATCGCGCCTGGCTCGGAGTGACCTGCCGCGGAGACTTGGCGAAGTTCAGGCCGATCGCGTCCGCGCCGGCATCGGCCGCGGCCAGGGCGTCTTCCATTCGCGTGATGCCGCAGATCTTGATTCGTGTCATGGTTGCATGGCTCGCGAGCAGCCGGAAGCCGGGCGCTCGGTGCCGATTCCCCAAGCCGCGGTGCCGACCGCGGACCGACGGCCCTGTCCCCGAAGGCGGCCATAGCGTACCATGCCGTGCCACGGGACAACACCTTCGAACAAGGGCGACGCGCGCAGGCGTTCGGTCATCGCCCCGCGCCGACGGAGCGTTTCATGTCCAAGGACTGGGTCATCTCGCCTCCCTGGAACGCCCGCCAGTGCCTCGCCGCCGCGCTGAAGGTGTCGCCCATCGTCGCGCAGGTGCTGTACAATCGCGGCATCGGCGAGATCGAGCCCGCCCGCCGTTTTCTCGAGCCGCGGATGTCCGACATCGAACCGCCCGAGGCGCTGCCCGCGACGGGGCCCGCAGCCGAGCGGATCGTCACAGCGATTCGCGCCGGCGAGAAGATCGTCCTCTTCGGTGATTACGACGTGGACGGCATCACGGGCGTGTCGATCCTGTGGCACTGCCTGAAGCTGGCGGGGGCCGACGTCGCCTTTTCGATTCCGCATCGACTCGAAGAGGGATACGGCATCGGCGCCGATGCGGTCGAAGCGCTCGCCGACGACGGCGCGCAACTCATCGTGACCATCGATTGCGGTGTCACCGCAATTGAGCCTGCTCGACGCGCCAAGGCGCGCGGCGTCGACCTGATCATCACGGACCATCACCACCCGCACACGGACGCCTCGGGAACCGTCCAACTCCCTGACGCGCTGTTGGTGCATCCGTGTTACGACCGGCAAGGCGAGGTTTCCACGCCCAATCCCGATCTGTCCGGCGCCGGGGTGGCGTTCAAACTGGCCTGGGCCGTGGCGCAACGGGTGTCCGGGTCGCAGCGCGTCGGCCCTGCGTTTCGCGATTTTCTCGTGGAAGCGACCGGCCTGGCGGCGCTGGGCATCGTCGCCGACGTCGTGCCGTTGATCGGCGAGAATCGCATCATCGCGCGGCATGGTCTGCGCGGCCTGCCTCACAGCCGTCTGCCGGGCATCCAGGCGCTGATCCAGGCGGCGAGCCTCTCAGGGAAGAAGCTGGAGGGCGAGGACATCGGCTTCAGGCTCGCGCCGCGGCTGAACGCGATCGGTCGGCTGGGGCACGCACAACTGGCCGTCGATCTGTTGACGCGGGCCGACGCCGGCAAAGCCGCCAAACTCGCCGAGCATCTGGAGCAGCAGAATCGGGATCGCCAGACGCTCCAGCGGCGGATCGCGGGCGAAGCCCTCAAGATGGTCGCCGAGCAGGGACAGGACGCCGATGCCGTCCGCGGCGTCGTCCTCGCATCCGCCGGTTGGCACGCGGGCATCATCGGCATCGTCGCCAGCCGGGTGGTGGAAACATTCGGTCGACCGACGGTGATGATTGCGCTGGAGAACGGCATCGGGCAGGGCTCGGCCCGCAGTGTCCCGCACTTCCCGCTGCATGAGGTGCTGGCCGAATGCCGGGAACATCTGTTGACTTTTGGCGGGCATGCGATGGCCGCCGGGTTGCGGATCGAGGCGGACCGAATCGATGCCTTCCGGACAGCCTTTCAGGAGCAGGCCGCGCGCCGGCTGACACCGGCCGATCTGCGTCCGAAGCTCCGGATCGATGCCGAGGTCGGATTGGAGTCTCTCGACACGCAACTGGTGCGCGACCTCGGCCGACTCGAACCGTTCGGCCCAAAGAACCCGGCCCCCCGATTGGCGACGGACTGGCTCGATGTCGTGGGAACGCCGCGCCAGGTCGGCTCGGGCGGGTCGCATCTTCAGGTTCTACTCGCGCGAGGGGCGCGGCGCTGCAAGGGAATCGCCTTCGGCATGGGGAAACGCCAAGGCGATCTGATGGACCATCGGCGGTGCCGCGTGGCCTTCCGGCCGATTCTGAACGAGTGGCAGGGCCGCACCAGCGTCGAAATGCAAATCCTCGACTTCCGGTTTCCCGATAAGTAAGTCATGAGCCATCGCGCCACCGATCCGGCCGCCGCACGTCCGGGCCTTCGCCGACGCGACGCCCTGGCCGCCGTGCTGATCCTGTCGGCGATCCTGTGGGTTGCCGGTCCCGGCCTGACCGCGGGCGGATTGGGGTGGTCCGACGCGCCCCAGCATGTCGGCGACGGCCTGTTTGTCTACCGGTTCATCGGCGATTGGCCGCTCGACCATCCGTGGCAGTGGGCCCGACGGTTCTATCTTCAGTATCCCTCGATCGGCCTGATCGTCTACTGGCCGCCGGGCTTCGCCCTGATCGAGGCGGCGATGTTCGCCGTGTTCGGGGTGAGCGTCACGACGGCGCGCGTGACGGTGCTGGGCTTCGCCTTCGGCGCTTGCTGGTTGATGGATCGACTGGGCCGTCGCTGGTTCGGAAACAGCACCGGTTTGTTCGCCGCGCTCCTCCTGCTCACGTGTCCCCACGGGTCGCGCTGGCTGAACGATGTCATGCTTGAGTGGCCGGCCACATTCTGGATTCTCTTCGCCGTCTGGGCGTACCAGAAAGACCGCGACCTTCACCGAGCGCGCTGGGCCGTTCTCTTCGGCGCGGCCGCCGTCGGCGCCTTCCTCACGAAACAGACCGCCGGTTTCATCCTGCCTGTCTTGCTGGTGCACGCGCTGTTCGCGGCCGACCGGCGGCGCTTTCTCCTCCGACCGGCGCTGCTGATCAGTGTCGTCGTCGCATTCGCCACGATGGTGGGCTATGTGGTGTTGACGCGCCGGTTCACCGCATTGGTTCCGCAACTGCTCGCGCCGGCGCTCGATCTGTCCGTCCTGTGGCGCTGGGCGCCGGAGATCATCGGTTGGCCGCTGTTGCCGTTCGCGGTGATGGGGGGATTGGGCCTCTTCTTCAAACGCGATCGCGGTGCCCGCGGCCTGCTGGCGGTGTGGTTGCTCGCCTGGACCGCCTTCTGTCTCATGATCTCGGCGAAGGAACCCCGCTACTTTTTTTTCTCACTGCCGCCGTTGATGTTCGCCGCCGCGGGTCTCTTTGTCAGGCCCGCTGCAGGCGACGATGATCGGCGGCTGAAGCCAACTCGCCGGGCGGGGCTCCGCGCTTCCGTGCTGATTGCGCTCATCCTCGTTCAGGCCCTCCTCGTCCGGCGGCGGCCGACGGGGCGTCTGCCGGACTACGCTCCCGCCGTCGCCGCGCTCGCGGATCGGCCCGACGCCGATCTTGTGCTCGTGGATGCCGTGCGGGACGGTCAATTCGCCTTTGACGTCTATCAAAACGCGCTTGCGCGTCATCGCATCATCCCGCTCCGGGCCAGCAAACTCCTCTACGCCCGGCCCGCGCGCGCTCGATGGGGTTACACCCAGTTCGTGCGAGACGAGCGGGAGATCCTCGCCCTGCTGGATCGATATGCCATCCGCTACATCGTGATCGAGTCGGCCCTGCCGCGAACGCACTACGTCGCAGCCGATCCGCCGCCGCGGAAGATGCTCCGCCGCCTGCTGGCGAACACAGATCGGTTCACGCGGCTCGGCGCCTGGCCGTTGCGCTGCGACGACCCCGCCTGGGACAACGTCGAACTCCGTCTCTACTGCTACGACGCTTGTCCGCCGCGGGAATCGAAGCAGATCGACATACCGGTCCCGGCTATGAACCGGGTGGAGACCTTCGAACTTCCATGACCCGGCCGGTCCGAACGAAGGGATGGCCCGGAGAATCCGCGATTCCGCGCGGGCGGCGTCCGGAATATCGGCCCGATCAAAAACACGGGAGATGGTTTGCCCGAACGCGGATTTGTATCTTAAGTTTCAATCGCACGTGGTAACCCGAATGGGGAGCCCGGCAGTGAAACGGGCAGCAAACATCGGAGGAATCGACCCAAGCGGCGAATGAGACCTTCCGCCCATACCCGGCCTTGCCTGTGAAGGCCTGCATTTATCCCTAATTCCGAGTGGCGTCCGGCTCTGGCTGCCTCCTACAGAGCCGGGCGCCCATTTTTTTCTCTTCGATCGCGCGAATCTCCACGGGTCCATGACAGTTCAGGCGGATGACGGCGCAGTCCTTCTTCGTAGCGTCCGCCCCCCGTGGCGGACGTCGGGACGCACATGTGCTCCGCCGCGCAACGGCCGCCACGGGGGGCGGCCGCTACGTGAGAACCGCCTGAACAGTCATGGACCCAATCCCCACCCTGTCGTTCTCGGGCGCTTGACATAGAATGCGCGCCGGACTGGAGAACGCCCGACGCGGGTGGATGGGATCGGACCCTCCCGGCGCCGGCGTGACCTGCCCGCAGCGGAGTGCCCTGCATGTCATTCACCCCCGCCGATCGGCTGAATCAGCTTCCGCCCTATCTCTTCATCGAGATCGACCGGAAGAAACGCGAGGCCCTTGAGGCCGGCAGAGACGTCATCGACTTCGGTGTCGGCGATCCGGACCGGCCGACACCGGGTTTCATCGTCGAGCGCATGGCCGACGCAATCCGGGATCCGGAGAACCATCCTTATCCGCTGGGTGCGGGATCGGATGCGTTTCGGACCGCCGCGGCGGAGTTTCTGGCCGGCCGGTTCGGCGTCGAGGTGGACCCGTCGGCGGAGGTGCTGGCCTTGATCGGCAGCAAGGAGGGGCTGGCCCATCTGCCGCTGGCGGTGATCAATCCGGGCGAGACGGCGCTCATTCCCACGCCGGGGTACCCTGTTTACGAGGCCGCCACATGCTTTGCCGGCGGCGTGCCGCACCGGATGCCGCTTGCGGCCGGGCACGGCTTCCTCCCGGTGCTGGAAGACCTCCCCGCCGCGATTCTCGATCGGACCGCGCTGATGTTCGTAAACTACCCGAACAATCCGACCGCCGCGACGGCCTCCCTGGGTTTCTACGAGCGCTGCGTGGCCCTCGCGAAGCGGCACCGGTTTGTGATCTGTTCCGACGCGGCCTACACCGAACTGTACTTCGACGACGCCGACCGCCCGCATTCCATTCTCGAAGTCGAAGGCGCGAAGGATGTCTGCGTGGAACTGCATTCTCTCAGCAAGACCTTCAACATGACGGGTTGGCGCGTGGCCTTCGCCGCGGGCAACGCCGCCGTGCTTCGCGCGCTCGCGAAGATCAAAGGCAACGTGGACTCGGGGGTCTTCGGCGCGATTCAACAGACCGCCGTCACGGCGCTGCGCGGCGCTGAGCGCCCGGAGATTCGCGCCATTCGCGAATGCTACCGAGCGCGGCGCGATCTCCTCGTGCCCGGCCTGCGGAAGCTCGGTTTTGAAGTGGAGACACCGCGGGCGACGTTCTACGTCTGGGCGCGATGTCCCGGCGGCCGCGACGCGATGACCTGCGCGACGAAACTGCTCGATGAGGCCGCGATCGTGGCGATTCCCGGCGTGGGGTTCGGGCGCGCCGGGGAAGGGTATCTCCGCTTCGCCTTGACGGTGGACCGTCCGCGCATCCGCGAGGCGCTCGGGCGGTTGACGGAGTGCGCGTGGTGACGATGCGCGTCCACGATGCCTACATCGGGTTGGGTTCGAACCTCGGCCGCCGCAAGCGCAACATCGCCGCGGCGCTGAATGCCCTGGAACACACGCGGGAGATCGAGATCGTCGGAGTCTCGAGTCTCTATGAGACATCCCCCGAGGGCGGCCCCGACGACCAGCCGATGTTCATCAACGCCGTGGCGCACATCAAGACCAGCCTGACCCCCGAGCGTCTCCTCGCCGTTTGCCAAAACATCGAAGATTCGCTCGGGCGCAAGCGGGCGCTCCGCTGGGGGCCGCGGACGATTGATCTCGACATCCTCTGCTACGATCAGGTCATCCGCGCCGATCCGGACCTGACCCTGCCGCATCCCATGATGCACGAACGCACATTCGTCATGCGACCGTTGGCCGAAGTGGCGCCCGATCTGATGCATCCGACGCTCGAACGGACGGCCCGGGCGATTCTCGAGTCGCTGGACGCAAGCGCGTAAGACGACGGCGCGACACCGCGCCGCTACGGCGTCGCCTCGGCCGGTTTCGCCGAGTAACCCGCGGCCTGGACGGCTTCGATCACCCGCCTGGGCGGCACGGGTTGATCAGGCAGGAATCGGACGACGGCGCTTTGATTCTCGTAGTCGACCTCGACGCCTTTGACGTTGGACAGCTTCGCCAGCGCGTTGCCCAGGGTGTCTGCGCAGCCCTGGCAGGTCATGCCGTCGATATGATACGCGGCCGCTTCGAGACCCGCCTCGACGTTCGCCGGCGTGGGCGATCCGAGCAGGCGTCCGACATAGTTCGGGAAGAAGATCGAGGCGCCGACGAGCCCGGTCGCCGCCCAGAGCATCAGCGGCCTCAAGCGGCCGGCCTTGTGTCTCGACGTCGCGCAGGCCGAACCGGGTTCGCGCGGCGCCTTTTGGAAATAGACCATGTAGAACCCGAGGCCGAGCAGCACGACGGCGCCGGTGATGAAGTAAAGGCGATAGGCCTCGAAGAACCCCGCGACCCCGGCCGCGGAGGCCCCGAAGGCGACGAGCAGGAGCGGCAGCCAGCAGCAGGCCGACGAGAGGAGGGCGGCCAGCACCGATCCTCCTGTCGCGAGAATGCCGGCACGGCTGCCGGGGAGCGCTTCCTTCTGCGCGGCAGCCCGCGGCCCACAGCAGTCGGTGAATCCTGCGGCATCGGGGGCCGTCGTGTCACGGCCCGCTGATTCGAGGGCGGCCGAGACCGCCGCTTGAACGGAGTTCAGACAGCAGCGGCCCAGCGGATTCGTCTGTTCGCACCGGCAGCCCTGCCGTTTCATGGAGGCCTTGATCCGGTCGATGGCCGTCGACCGCCCCGACCGCGCGATTTCTCCCTCGATTTCTTCGATCGTGTGGTCGAAGCAATAACACACCATCCGGGGCGGCTCCGTTTCCTTGAGTCCGAACCGGACGGTCAGGTCCGACCTGCCGAACACGCGGCCGTCATTCGGCCGGAAGTAAACCGTGTCGCAACCCGGCGCCGAGCAGACGTAGAACGGTTCGCCGTCGATTGCGTCCTGAGACTCGGGCCTCAAGAGGTTCTTGAGCGTCACGCGGCCCACCCTTGTCCCGTCGCTTCCGCAGTGAGGACAGGCGGCCGGGGATCCGCTGTGTTGTTCGGTCATCGGTTCCTCCGGTGTGAAGGGCGGCGTGCTGCGGCCTTGCCGTTTGAACGCCGGGGTTTCATCGCTTCACCATTGATATCGCAAACCGAGGACCAGTCGGTAGTCGGTTTCGGGTTGGTCGCCGGCGAGTGCCTGAATCACCGGCAGTTGGATGGACGTTTCCACGATCCAACGCTCGGTGATGACCTGGAGCCCCGGAGACAGGAACACCTCATGCGATCCGTCGGTGGTGTATCGCCCGTTGAGCTCGCCGACGAGGTCGATCTCCCACACATTCTCGTCCTGGTACACCTCGGGGTAGATGCGATAGGAGTAAGCGACGTCGTATCGGAGGGTGTCGTGTCGGAACTCGCCGCCGCCCGTGTTGAACTGATAGACCAGGTCGGCATCGAACCAGCCGCGGTCGCGCTGCCAGGTGAAAACCGTGCCAACGAGCGGATCGTAACTGTCGCTGCTGAAGTCGGAATCACCGCTGCGCAGATTCAGGCCGCCGAGCGCCGCCCAGCGGAGCGTCTCCTGTGGCCGAGGATCGTTTTCCCAGAATCGGTACTTCGTGATGAGGGTGATGTCGCCGACGCCGTCGTGGGCCTGCTCGATCCGCCCCAGTTTCGGCACGACCACGTCGACCTGCCGGTTCGCATAGGGCACGGACAACGCGAAGGTCATGTTCTCCTTCACGCCATACACGTAAGTCGCGCGGACGCCCGACGCGTTGACGTGCCGAATGTTGCCCCGGGCGCCGGCCTCCGCGTAGCTGTATTGCAGGCGAAAGATGTTTCCACCCTTCGGCGGCGTCAGCGCGACATCGGTGTTGATCGGGCCGGCCTGCGTGGGCAGCGGCGCGCCGAGGCACAGGGCGCTCAGGATCACCGCCGGCAATCCGCTCCGTTGCTTCAGAAAAGGACGGCCTGTTCGCACTTCCTATGCTCCGCCGGCACCGATCAGATTGGTCAGGAAGGTGTTGATCAACGTGAAGATCGTCGCGTTGGCCACGGATGTGCTGATGAAGAAGCCGGGGTTGGGCCCGAGGCAACCGCCGAATTGAAACACCACGGCGCCGCCGAGCACCAGCGCCAGCCACCGATGAATCCGAACGCTCTTCATCTCACTCCTCCGGCAACACGCCCATGTTGTGTTTCGAGCGGCGGTAGGTCTTGCCGTGTGACTCGATTCTGGTCGGTTCATAACCCACGTCTTTGACCGCCGTCCAGAGCCGGCTCAGCTCCGGCGCCCGGTCTTGTTCGAACCAGACCCTCGCCGTTCCCGTGTTCAGGTCGGTCTTGACCAACGAGACGCCCTCGACGCGCCGGACCCAGCGCGTGATGTTGGACACTCAGAACGGGCACGACATGCCGTTGATATACATCACGGCATCGGCCGGTTTCAGAGGTGCGACCGCTGCGCGGTCGTTCATCGCCCCGGTTCCGGCGCAGCCCGACGGCGGGATCGTCGCGAGGGACAGGATCAGGATGGATGTCCGAAAGTTGCGTGTCATCTGACATGCTCCATGGTCGCGTCGCGTCGATCGTGGCGCGTCTTTCTCCTCGTGGGCAAGACCGTCGTGGGTGCTGTGGAACAGCGCCAATCGGCACGAGTCGGTCGGCGGCGCGAGGGGTTATGAGTCCGCCGTCTTGCAGCAGGAAGGCCGATCCGGGGTCTTCGCGCTTTCCGTTGTCTTCTTGCCGAGCGGGCAACGATCCGTGCACACCCACTCACCGGTCAGCGGACAGATGATCCGGCCGGGACAATCCCGCCGGTCGGGGTCGACGGTCGGGCAGGCGTCCCGGCAGATCAACTCGCCGGTTTGCGGGCAGATGATCTTGCCCGGACAGTCCGCCCGTTCACCGCGCGTCTGTGCGAGCACCAGGCTGGTCAAGGCGACCAGCCCGACCAGTGTGACGGCAGCCATTGTGACAGTCCTGTTCAGTCGCATGGTTCTCATCTCCTCATTTCGCGTTTGCGTTTCAGGTCCGCCACGACGGCGCACCCTCTGCGAGATCGGCGACAGCGCGTCAACGCGTCCGCGAGTGTGCCGCGGACGCGGTTCAGGTCGGCCAGTTTTCGGTCGATTTCCGCCAGCCGGCGTTTGATCAGCGCCCGAACCTGCTTGCACGGTGAGTCTTCGTCGAGGTCCAGAAGCGAACGGATGTCCTCCAGGGTGAACCCTACGGCCTGGGCGGCTCGAATGAACTGGAGTCGCTCCAGCGCCTGACCGTCGTAGAGGCGATAGCCCGCGCGGCTCCGTCTGGCGGGGCGGATCAGGCCGGCCCGCTCGTAGAAGCGAAGCGTGGTCGTCGGGGTGCCCGTCCGCCGGGCCAGTTCGCCGATCTGACACAATCCGTTGGCCGCGCTCATGGGTTTCTCCACGGGACAGTATAAACCTTGGAGTTAACTTTAAGGTCAAGGACTTTTTATTGAAGAGATGTGGACATGGTGAGGCACGCCCCGGATCAGGGTCGTAACTTCGGGCCACAGAAGGGGTTATGCGATCGTTGTGGGGAGGGCGACGTTCGGTCCGGAGGTCCTGGGCCGGGGTGTGCGGGCGGATCGCGTGCCCGCGCCACACATTGAGACTACTCAAACTGGGCGGATTGTACTCGGTTTGCGATCTAACATTGGCGAGCCGCGAGCTTCAGCTCACGCGGTCGTTCGGCGCAAAGGCACGCCGACCAGGGCTCGAAACGCCGCGCGGACCGAAGTCCGCGGCTCCTCCTCTGGAAACTGCTCAGTTTGAGGAGACTACTTCACGGACAGACGTTGTCGCGCCGGTTCAAATGAGAACCGCTCTCCGTCGAGGTCCACGCAAACCTCGTCGCCGGGCCCGAACTCGCCCGACAGGATTTGTTTCGCCAGCGGGTTCTCGATCTCCTGCTGGATCAGACGCTTGAGCGGCCGCGCGCCGTAGCTCGGGTCGTAACCGTCCCGCGCGAGCTTCTCCCTGGCCGCGGGCGTGAGCGTCAACGTGATCTCGCGCTCGGCCAGCCGCGCCTGGAGGTGACGGAGCTGAATCTCCACGATGCGGCCGATGTCCTCGACGCTGAGCCGATGGAAGATGATCGTCTCGTCGATCCGGTTGAGGAACTCGGGACGGAACGTCGCCTTGAGGGTCTCTCGGACCTTCATCTCGATTTCGATTTCGATGGGACCGCTGCCCGGTCCGCTGTCGTCGAACATCTTCTGAATGTGCTCACTGCCGATGTTGCTGGTCATCACGATGATCGTGTTGCGGAAGTCAACGGTCCGGCCGTGCCCGTCGGTGAGACGGCCGTCGTCCAGCACCTGAAGCAGGACATTGAACACGTCGCGATGGGCCTTCTCGATTTCGTCCAGCAGGATCACGCAGTAAGGCCGGCGGTGGACGGCTTCGGTCAGCCGGCCGCCTTCTTCGTAACCGACGTAGCCGGGCGGCGCGCCGATGAGCCGGGCGACGCTGTGCTGTTCCATAAACTCGCTCATGTCGAGCCGGACGAAGGCGGATTCGTCGTCGAA
>JBHHUY010000024.1:0-19560 GCA_046753965.1 Phycisphaerae bacterium | reverse complement strand
GGACGGCAGCCGCGGAATCGCCCCCGCCGATGATGGTGGTCGCGCCGCGGCCGCCGACCTCGGCGAGCGCCCGGGCGATCGCGAGCGTGCCGTGGTCGAACCCCGGCGTCTCGAACACGCCGACCGGGCCGTTCCACACCACGGTCCGCGCGGCGCGGATTGTGTCGGTGAACTGCCGGACGGTCTCCGGTCCGATGTCGAGACCCATGAGGCCCGGGTCGATGCGCCCCGCGAGTGTTTTGGCTTCGGCGTCGGCCTGAATGCCTGCGGCGCAGACGTGATCACCGGGCAGGTGAATCTTGCCGCCCGCTTTCTCTAACAGGCCGGCGGCGAGGTCGAGCTTGTCGCGTTCGCAGAGGCTGGCGCCGATCTCGACGCCCTGGGACGCCAGAAACGTGTAGGCCATGGCGCCGCCGATCAGGATGTGGTCGACCTTCGGCAAGAGGTTCTCGATGACGCCGATCTTGTCGCTCACCTTGGCGCCGCCCAGGATCGCGACGAACGGGCGGGCAGGGTTAGACAGGGCCTCGCCGAGAAAGCGCAACTCGCGCTCAACGAGGTGCCCGCACACGCGCCGGCCGGGCCCAAGCCGCATCGGCACATCATACATGCTGACGTGCCTGCGATGGCAGGTGCCGAAGGCGTTGTTGCAGTAGAGATCGCCGTGGCTCGCCAAGGCCGCGGCAAACGCGTCAATCCGTGCCCGCTGATCTGGGGTCGGTCGGCCGCCGGGATTGCGCTTCGCCTTGTCGATCAGCGTCTCGGCGGCATGGAAGCGCAGGTTCTCGAGGAGCAGGACCCCTCCCGGCTCAAGCGCCGAGACGGCGCGATCCGCGGTGTCTCCGACGCAGTCCGCGGCGAACGACACGGGCTTGCCAAGCAGCCCCGCGAGGTGGCGGGCGACGGGTTCGAGACTGAGTTCCGCCCGGACCGCCCCCTTCGGCCGGCCGAGATGGCTCATCAGAATCAGTCTGCCGCCGCGTTCGATCACACTCCGGATCGATTCGAGGGCTTGTGTGACCCGGCGATCATCCTTGATCGCGCCGTTCTCCAGCGGGACGTTGAAATCCACGCGCATCAGGATACGGCGGCCCTCGACGCCCACATCATCGATCAGTTTCTTCGACACCCTGGTGATCCCCTTGCTCTTCACGCTCTTCTTCGGCGAGTGCGTTGCGCACGGCCGGATAAATCCGAAACCCCTGCGGACCGGGGTCGTCGCTCCGCAGGTTGTTTCCCAGCGCCGCGGGATCGGTCTCTCCGAAGTCCCGATCCGGGCCGGCCGAAATGAAGATCGGCCGGCCGTCGTTCGCGTGGACCTTCGGATCCCCTGAATCGGGCGAAATGTATTGTAGTTCAGTCCCCCACGGATCGATCAGAATCCGCCGCCCCGGCCCGCGCCAGAGGGAGGAAGGGAACGCCTCCAGCTGAGACCGCGTCTTCTCATGGTCGAGCAGATCGATCACGGCGGGGATGGCCGAACCCGGACCACGCTGCAGCGGATAGCAACCCGTCGCCCGGCGATACCGCAACAGGGCATCGTCCAATTCGATGAGCATCCAGCGGGCGAGGTCTTCCTTGGCCTGTTCCCGGAGTGAATTCATCCAGCCCGCAAGCAGAAACAGAAGCACGCCGAGCATACAGACCGTGATGATCATCTCACCCAGCGTCATCGCGCGCGGACCGCTCGGGCGGGCCGCCGGTCCGGTCCCCACACGCCGAATTCGACAGGCAGAATGCGCTGACATGCGTCCGATCCTATGCCGCGCCGCCGGCCGGTCAAGCACCGAGGACCGACCGGCGTCCCGCGGGGTCGTCCTTGCAATCGACCTGGGGCGGCTCAATAATCCAGTGAGCGTGCGCCCCGACAAGCCCTGTGACACCACCCGACTCGGCGTCGAAGCCGTGAATCCCGACCCCGGGGACACCCGGGTCTCGGAACACGTACTCGAAGCACCTGATGGGAACGCCGACAAGCGGCGCGCCGCCGCGTGCGCAGCTCGGAGCATATAGGATGGCCATCGTCGTCCGCTGCAAGTGCGGGAAGAGCTTCAAGGCCAAGAACCACATGTCCGGTCGGAAGGTGCGCTGCCCGGGGTGCAAGGAAGCGCTGCGCATCCCGGGTGAGAAGGTCGCCTCGGGAACGGCCGGTGGGTCGGGGAAGCAGGAGGAGAAAAAAAGCAAGTCCGCGCCGGTGGTCTCCCCATCCGAGGCGGAGGCGGCCCTGCTCCGGTTCGAGGAGGCCCAAAAGCGCAAGCAGATCAACGCCGAGGCCGAGGCGGCCCTGCGGGAAGAGAAGAACAAGCTCATCGCCAGCTACGACCAGTTGACCGGTCGGACCCAACCCAAGGGCAAGGAAGACCCCAAGAAAAGAAAGGGGGAGTTCACCGAAGGCCCTCTCAAGAAAGTCACCGTCTTCACGAGAATCGCCGACGTCTTCGGGGCGGTCTTCGGCACGCTCATCGCCCGTTATGTGCTCGTCGTCCTGCTGCTCGGAGGCGGCGCGCTGGGCAGTGTCTACCTCGTCAAGTTCATGACCACCTATACGCAGGAAGAGATCAGTGCACGAAAGCCCAAGGAGGCAGAGATTCGCGAGCTGTTCGTTTCGGCCCGGACCGCGTTGAACGACGGAGACCTCGCCGCCTGCTCGAAATGCCTCAACAAGATCATCGATCTCGACCCCGGCAAGGAGCGGCATCGCACCTACATCGACCTGAAGAAGCGGTTGGAGCAGGCCTATTCGAAACCCTAATCCCTCGGGTCTGCCCCATCTCACAGCGACCCAAGGGCGCCGAGCCGCTTGTGGTCGGAACGCGCCCGGCCGAGGACACTTCCCAACATCGATCCCCTCGACTAAGAAGGGCCCATGCCAGAGCCGTCTCAAGTCGGGAACCGGGCCCGCGCGGATCGAATCCTCGACCGACTGCGCGGCGCCCTTCATCCCCCTGAGCCCATCTCAAGACGCCGCCGTGCCGCGCAGATCGGCATCGTGGCGATGCTGCTGCTCGGACCGTTCGTGAGCCACCTGCATAAGGCCTTTCACCCGAAGCGCCCGCACGGTGATTGGTATTCCATCTACGCCATCGGCCGATACTCCATCGACACAGGCAAGCTGCAGGCCGACGAAAACGACCCGATCGTGCGGACGCAGCGTTACCCGCCGATCACGCGGCCGATGTTGATGCTGCTGGCCGCGGCGCCGAAAGCGATTGCCGCGGTTCTCTCCTTCGCGCTGTTCGTAACCCTGTACTTCTGGTCGGCCGATCGGGTCTCACGGTTCTTCTTTTCGCCCGCCCCGGCGGCGCGATGGGCGGGAGCCGTCCTCGCACTGGCATTGGCGGTGCCCTATGTCTGGGCCGATCTGACCGCGGGCAACCTGACCAGCGTCCTGCTCGCCTCGGCGACCGGCGCGTTCGTGCTGGCCGAGCGCAACCGGCCCCTCCGCGCCGGCGTGGTTCTCTCCATCGGCATCATGCTCAAGATCATTCCAATCCTCTGCCTGCTCTATTTCGTCGTGCGGCGGAAATGGCGCGTGGCCTGGGGCGCCGCCCTCGGTGTGCTGCTGTTCGGTCTGCTCCCATCGCTGTTTCTCTTCGGGCCCGATCAGCTCTGGGACTACCACGGCTATTGGTATCAGACGCAATTCCTCGAATACACGCCCATGAACACCATCGATCATCCGACCGAGTACAGCTACCAGAACCAATCGGTGGTTCGAACGATGGTCCGGCTGTTTACCGATGTCAATGCGGGTTCATCCGCCAGGCCGTTCCGCATCACGATCACGGAACTCCCCCGAACAACGCTGAAAGCGATGTACACAGCGATCATGGCCGCCACGGGCCTGGCGCTGCTCGGGTGTCTGTGGCGTACGCGACGGGCAGAGACGCCGACCGCGCGCGCGGTGAGTTACTCGCTCTGCGTCGGCGCGATGCTCTGGTTCACACCCTGGGTCGGCAGCTACTACTTCTCGCTGGCCGTCTGGCCGGCGGCCGCGTTGCTGGGCTGCCTCCTGAGCGGCGGCTGTAAACCCGACAGAACCCCATGGGCCACCGCGGCCCTAGGGCTCTGGCTCTGCGCCATGCCCGCAATCGCCAGCCGGTTCCTGCGGGCCTTGAGCGTCCACACCGGCTGCGCCGCCCTGCTCCTGGTCGCGCTCGCGGCGGCCTATCCGTTCGCAACCAACGCCGTCACCGCGAACCGACCGGATCGCCTTGGATGATCCACGCCTCGTTCAGCGAGACGTGCCGTATGCGGCGCCGCGCGAGTGAATAGACGAGATGGATCAGCCCGTCGGAGGACTGGACCGCGGAGGGATAGCTGTAGGATTCCTCGCCGTCGGTCAGGATGCGGCGATAAGGCCAGGTCCGACCGCTGTCCTGCGACAGGGCGATCGAGAGCGGCCGTCGCCAGAGCGGACTGTCGTTGTAGACCAGAACCAGAGAAGCGTTCTTCAGCTTCAATAACGCGGACGGGCTGCCGGGATTGGGAAAGCGGCTGTCGGCCGGCCAGGACCAATGCCGGCCCAAGTCGTCTGAAGCGGTGACCCAGAGCCAATTCCGACCGGTGTTCCGCATCACGCCGAGCAGCCGCCCGTCTTCCAATTCGACGATCGACGGCTGAATCGGATGATGATCGCCGCGGGTCTCGGCAATCGATCGCAAAGCCCAGCGAACGCCGTCCGCCGAAGAAAAGAACAGGGCCCGCTGCAGGAAATCATCATACGCGGGGAGCAACAATCGGCCGTCTTGCAGTCTGATCGGTGGATACCGCGTGTTCGATCCCAACGGCCCGTCGATGACAACCGGCTCCGTCCAGTGCGCTCCGCGATCCGGCGAGAGTTGCAACTCGATGTGAGACGTGCTCCAACCGAACGGAACCACCGCCTGGAAGAACCAGACCGTGTTGCCTTCGCTGTAAAGGACGGGATTGCCGTCGCCCACGTCCCGGTCGATGTGCAGGCGCGGGATATCCCACCGCTCGCTGCCGGCGGGCCGCCGCGCCATGTAGATCGCCGAGCCGGCCAGTTCCTCCTCACCCGGATAGGAATACCACGCGGCGAGCAGTTCGCCGTCGCGAAAAGCGGTGATCGTCGCGGCGTGGTGACCGCGCCGTCCCGGTATCTTCTCGAACAGCGATTCCACCGAGAACACCGGCGCTTGGGCGCTCGCAGTCGTCCCGGGCGTCGTCGCGGCCGGCAAGTTGAAAGCAAGATTCAGATCGGCGAGCGGCGATCCCTCGAATCGATCCGTACAGCCGCTGGTAGAAACGAGAACCAAGGCGACGAACAGCATCGGCGCCATCGTTCTTCCGTGTGAACAGGCCGAGTAGCCCACGGTTCGCGGCTCGTCCTCGCCGGATCGCCCCGCTGACTTGGAAGGTGACGCCATGAGCCACAGTGTAGCACACGCCGAACGCCCCCGTGCGGCATCAGCCGTGAACCCGCGGGCTCCCGAAAGCGAGGATGAAGCACCTGTTGAGCCGCGAGCAGCTCGATGCATCACGGCCACTCCGCCATCCGACGGAACGGACGCGGGCCACGCGGACTACCCCGGCTTGATTCCGAGACGCACGCTTCGAGAGTGGTGGAAGATCTTGAGCACCGTCAAGCGATACCACCGCCCGGAACGGCCACGAAAGATCTTGGACCGGCCGGGCCGCAGGTCGCGGATTTTCTGCACGCGGCGTTCGCCCTCGTAGAGATCAAGATCGACATCCGGGTCGCCATCGGTATCGCGCAGCCGGATCACGATGCCGTCGATCGGCTTGGTTCTCCGGTCGTACCGCTTGTCGCGCTTGCTCAAGGTGCAGACGTAGAGGTAGCCTTTCGGCGTGTCAGGCACCGCATGACGAGGCGGCTTCGTCGGTTTCACGACGGGCGGAGGCGGCGAGGCCGGGCGAGGTTTCTCGCCGACCGCGGTGGCGCGGCTCGCCTGAGGACTGACAACCGACTTATGGTCGGGGGCCGTGGCCCGGGCCACCGCCTCCGACAGCGGCAGACGCGGCCTGCCCGGCGTCTTCACCGCCTTCGAGTTCTCCTTCGACTCAGTCGTCTTGTCCGCGAGCGCAACCTTCTTTGGCGCATCGGCCCCCTCGGGCGCCTTACCAACAGAGGCCGCACGTTCCGTTTTTTCGTGTGCGGGTGCGCCGTCGCGCCTGAGGGTCCCGTAGGGCCGTGAACCGCGCCGGAGCCAATCGCGCCGGGCCGTCGCGACGATGTCCGGACGTTGCGTTTCGATGCGACGAACAAAGGCGAGCGCGTCGGCGTGATCGGGCCGAATCTCGAGTGCCCGCATGGCTTGCCGCCAGGCGTCCTCGTACCGTTCTTCCGACCACGCGATCCGCGCCTGGGAGTACCAGTATGTCGCAGCGGTCGGTGCGACGCGTTTGATGGCCTCGGCGATGGCGGCGTTGTCGGGCTTTCGCCGCGCGGCCTTGCAGTAATAGTCATAGGCGATGTGGGCGCGACCGAGCGACTCTGCCTCGCGCCCCAGGCGATAGCTCTTTCCGGAGGCGCACCCTCCGGCCAGGAGAACCCAGGCCAGCAGCATCGAGCCCAAGCGCGATCGTGTCGTCCTCAAGACCGACGTCTCCCGGTTCTGGCAGCCATCCGATCCATGATCGACCGATCCAGGGGAAAGGGGCCGGCAGAGAGAATCCTCGGCGCGATCACCGCGGCGATGAACGGCGAATGGGTGACCGACGTATGCCCGCCGTCCCAATCATAGGCGAGGTAGGCCGGGTGCCAAGTCAGGTTGATCACACGCCGATAGGCCTGTCGAACCTCCTCGGTCGCCTCGCGGGGCATCCGAAAGCCGACCCGGCCGGCCGGCGGCCCGCGTCCGCCGTCCGCATTGATCACAAGCCCCCTCAAGAGCCCGTCATGCAGGCTGCTCGTCGCGTATAAATAGCCCCGCACGTGTTTCATCACCGGGGTCAGGTTGCGGTTTGCCGAGACCGACGCCGACAAGAGCACAACGTGATCGACCTGGACGCTTCCACTCAGTTGCTCGACTGCGGAGAGGGCAACGGCGGTGCCGGCCGAGAGCCCCATGACGCAGATCGATCCCTCGGGATTCCGCCAGCGGGCCCGCTCGATCCGTCCCGACAGGCGTCGCGCGGTCAGCTTGCTCCGGGCCGCGATCAGGTGGTCGGGGCCCGGCCCGAGAAACGCGCTCCACGAAAAGGTCCTGAAATCTCCCTGGTAGCCCCCGCGACGGAGCCCGGCCGCGACCGGACCGGCTCCGCTGTACCAGCCGGCGCCGTCGCAGTAGAAGACGACCGCGTCAACCTTGGGTTCGCTGCAACCGACGACAGGCGCGAACGCCGCGGCACAGAGGAGCCCGCACCACAGACCCGTCCGATGCGAACGGAGATGGGTTCCAACCGTCGCAGAGTGCTCGGTCGGCGCGGTCGCGGGCGGCCTCGGTTCAAACGCGGAGTGAATCATAGAATCGCGATCGGCACGGTCCCTTCGCCACAACGCGTCTGTCGGCATCCCCGCGGTGGTGAATCCGGCGCCGGCAAGGTTTTGGACCACGACCGCTCGATCAAGGCCGGAATCGTCGCCGGAGCGGGCTCATACGCCCCCGGGCTCCGGAATGTCCCAACCCTTCTCCGCCTCCTTCGCCTGGATTTCCTCCAGGGTCAGGGCGTCGGGAAGGGCATCCTTCTTTTCGGTGATGTTCGTCCCCGCGCTGAAGAGATCGGCGTTCTTCTGGGTCCACTCCTGATAGGGCTCCGGCACCTCATCCTCGGTGTAGATCGCGTGAACCGGGCACTCCGGGATACACAGGCCGCAATCGATACAGGTGTCGGGATCAATCACCAGCATGGCCGGGTCTTCGATCTCCCAGAAGCACTCGACCGGACAAACCGTAGCACAATCGGTGTAACGACAGTTGACGCAGCGTTCCGTAACGACATGGGTCATGGTTTCATCCTCGTTCGCTCGGGTTTCATCCTGCAAGGACACCGGGGTCCGCGCCTGCCACACAACCTGGCAGTGACGCAGTTTGCGTCGTGTTATGGCATAGCACAGGCCATCCGTCAACACACGCAACCCGTCCACGGACACGAACCCGAGGTCCGCGTTGTCAGGACGGCCCGAAACGATCATCATGGGACCATGTGAATCCCATGGCGGTATCGCCTGCGTCTCGATTCCACGGCGCCCAGGAGAGTCTGATGGCCGACTCCCAACCCGACAGTTTTCTCGGTCTCGACGGACCGGCCTGCACCTACCGCCGCGCGCGATACGTCGTCTTGCCGGTCCCCTATGAGGCGACGGTCAGCTTCCAGGGCGGGACCCGCAATGGCCCCCGAGCCGTCATCACGGCCAGCCAGCAGGTGGAGCTCTTTGACGAGGAATACGACCGCGAGTTCGTCAGAGCAGGCGTCGCAACGCTTGATCCGGCGACGGTCAACGCGGCGGGCCCCGAGCAGATGCACGATAGTCTTTATCGGACGGCGCGCCGAATCGTCCGCGACGGCAAGTTCCTGATCGCACTCGGCGGCGAGCACTCCATCACCAGCGCGCTCGTCCGCGCCGTACGCTCCAGGCACCGCCGGCTGAGCTTGCTCCAGATCGACGCCCACGCCGATCTGCGCGACGCCTACCAGGGCACGAAGTACAGCCACGCCTGCGTCATTCGCAGGATTCTGGAGCTGGACGTGCCCGTCGTGCCCGTAGGCATCCGAAACTACAGCCTGGAAGAACATCGCTTCATGAAGCGGCACCGGTTCGTGCCGATCACGGCTCGCGAGACCCGGACCAACGCCGACTGGATGATGCAGGCGGTCGCGTCCCTCAGCGATCAGGTCTACGTGACGATCGACATCGACGGGTTCGACCCGTCGGCGGCGCCGGGTACCGGAACACCCGAGCCGGGCGGCCTCGACTGGTTTCAAGTCACCGACCTGCTCAAGGCCGTGGCGATGGAGAAGCGGATCGTCGGCGCAGATGTGGTCGAAGTCATCCCCCTGCCCGGCAGTGTCCAGACGGAGTTCCTCGCGGCCAAACTGATCTACAAACTCATCGCGCACATCGAAGCGAATCGGTAAGGGATCGGGCACGCGCAACATGATCGACCGCTCGGTCGAACTCGCGGCTCGGCTTGGCCGTTTGGCGGCCCATCTATGCACCTTCATCCTTGCCCGACCCCGAAGCAACGGGCTCCTCTCCCATGCGCTCCCGTGGGCGGCTCGGCTTGCCCACGGCCTCAACCGCAAGGCCAGTTCAACAGGCGATCTTCCAAGGCTTCAGGGGGAATCGGTTCGCCGTCAAAGCGGGCCAGCGGCTCGATCTTGACGGCCCTGAGCACTTTGCGCAGCTCGTCGGCGTAGAGACCGATGTTGAGCTCGGGAATGAGCACACGCTGGACCTGATGGGTGATCGCCCGCCGGATCGCGCGCTCCGGAACCGGCCACAGGCCGTGGATCGTGAGGCAAGAGACGCGGCTGCCGCGATCTCGCACGCGGCGCACCGCCTCGACTGCGGCGGCTGCCGCCGCACCGTAGCAGAGGACGAGCGTGTGGGCGTCGGGATCGATGTCGGCCGCCACGAACTCCAGCGTGTTTGCGCCGCGCGCCATCTTCCGAATCAAGTCCGCGCACCGTGCGCCGACCGCGGCGGTATCCAGCGGATCGGCGGCCTTCGTCCCAACGGCGGTGTCGCCGGCCGGCGGCGGGGATTGAACCTCCCTCGCCCCAGCCTCTCCAATCAACCTCAGCGACGTCAGGAGAATGACCGGCGTGCGAAGCGCGCGTGCCAGACGAAACGACTCGCGGGTCAAGCGATCGACCGAAGCAAGGTCCGACACGGCCAGAACGGGCAGGGGCAGGCTGCCGACGCCCAGGTGCCCGGCGAGAATCACGTCCCCTTCGACAGCCATCGGCGAAGCCACCAGCGGCGGGCCCAGCCACTGGCAGTGGACCATCACCAGCGGAATCTCGCCGATCTGTGCGCAGCCGACGGCTTCTGCCGAGCCGCCGAGTGTCGGGCCGCCCGAGCCGACCATGGCGACCGCCCCGGCCTCGGCGGCGCGGAGGCCTTCCGACCCGGCCTCGGCAGACCCGGCGCTCCGGCAGATGCGCCCGCCCGCCTCGGAGACGGCCTGAGCGACTGCTTGAAAGCAGCCGCCGTCCAGGAGACGCGAGTCGCACGCGAAGAAGTCACAGCCTGCGCCAACCGCAGCGCCGGCCATCGCCTCATCGTGTGCGATCGACGCCGATTGGCCTGGCGCGCTCGGTCCTGTCCGCGTGTGTGTGTTCAAGACCCGCGGCGTTCTCCGGCTGCTCAGTCGGTCTCGTTCGGAGGGAACATCTTCGCCATCACATCAAGGTAGCGCCACTGTTGGTCGATCCTCGCCTGGAGTCTCGACGGATCCTCACAGGCCGCACGGAAGCGGCGCTGCCGCGTGATGTAGTCGTCGATCGACGAGCCATCGGGCCGCTGATTGATGCGATACCGCTCGCCCTCGAAGACTTCGTAGAGCGGAAACAACCCGCAACCCACGGCCGCCCGGATCAGGTCGACGCTCTCGTCGGGTTCCGACTTCCAGCCCGTGGGACACGGCGAGAGCAGGTGCAGAAAGCGAAAGCCCCGGGTGTGCAGCGCCTTCTTCACCTTTCGCAGAAAGTCTTCACGGTGCGCCACGGAGAGGGTCGCGGCGTACGGGATTCGATGGGCCGCGAGGATCGCCAGTATGTCCTTCTTCTCCTCCGGCTTTCCCCAAGGCGTGGTCGTGGTCGCGACGCTCTCCGGGGTGGCGCTGCTGCGCTGGCCGCCGGTGTTCCCGTAGATTTCGTTGTCGTAGCAGATGTAGAGGATGTTCTCGTTCCGCTCCGCCGCGGCCGAGAGGGTGGCGATGCCGATGTCGAACGTGCCGCCGTCCCCGGCCCAACAAATGATCGGCGTGTCCTCCTCGTTCATACCGATGACCGTCGCGAGCCCGGTGGCCACGGCGGCACTGCTCGCAAAGGTGGTGGCGGCAACGGGAACGCCGTAGGCACTGGTGGGAAAGGCCCCCGCCGTCACGATGCCGCAACAGGCCGGAATCGACAGGATGGGCCGAGCGCCTTGCAGGGCCTCCTCCAGCCATTGAAGACCGATCGACATGCCGCAGCCGGCGCAATTCGTGTTGCCGGGCCGGAGCAACTGGCAGGCGTAGTCGCACTCGGCGGTGGTCTGGGTGTTCATGCGGCCACCTCTTTCCAGATGGGCGCCACCTCGTGATCGCGCCCGTTCAGGTCGTCGAGAATCTCCTCGATGATCTTCGGCGTGACATCGCCGCCGCCGAGCCCGACCAGGTAGTCCTGCAACACCAAGCCGGGAATCCCCTTGAGCGACGCAGCGATCTCCTGCCAGAAGATGCCGCCCGACCCCGGCGAGTGGTTGCGATCGAGAACCCCGACACGCCGCGCCCGGCCGATGGCGCGGCGAAACGCCTCTCGTGGGAATGGCCGGAAGAGGCGGGCCTTGACCATGCCGACCCGTTCGCCCTTGGCGCGCCGCGCCTCGACGACGCCGCGCAGGGTCCTCGCCATGGTGTTGCAGGCGATCAGAATCGTCTCGGCGTCTTCCGTGTGCTCGGCCGAAAGCTCTCCCGCGGGCCGGCGACCGAAGACGGTCTCAAACTCGTCGATGGCCTCGGTCAGGACTTGCGGCACCCGGTCCATCGCCTGTTGAATCTCAATCCGATGATGCTCGGTCTCTCGCGGCCAGGTGAGCCCGCCGAAGGTCACCGGATGATCGGTGCGCAGTCGGTGCGGCACGCAACAATGCGGCAAGTAGCGATTGACCAAGTCCTGCTCGGGCAGGTCGACCACCATCTGAGTGTGGGACGTCACGAAGCCGTCCATCGCCACCATCGCGGGCAACATGACGCGCTCGTCTTCCGCCACCCGAAAGGCGAGCAGGATCGTGTCCACCAGGTCCTGGTGAGACTCGACGTAAAACTGCAACCAGGGCGCGTCGCGCAACATCAGGCTGTCGCCCTGATCGACCCAGATGTTCCACGGCGGCCCGAGCGTCCGGTTGACCGCGATCATCACGACCGGCAGGCGGTAATAGCCCGCGGCGAAGACGTTTTCGGTCATGTAGGCCAGGCCGTTGGATGAGCTGGCGGTGAAGGTCCGCGCCCCGGCCAGCGCGGCGCCGATGCACACGGCCATCGCGCTGTGCTCCGATTCGACCGGAACCACGCGACCCTTGGTGAACTCGAACCCCCGGAGAAACTCGATGATTTCCGACTGGGGGGTGATTGGATAGGCGCCGGCGGCGCAACCGCGAGCCGGATGGTTCGCCTCGCCCGCAGCCGCGAGCGTGTGGCCGGCCGCGTGGTTTCCGCTGACAAGTGCACGTGCCATGGCCGCATGCCCCCTTTCATCCCGGCGGAGCGAGCTACAGCTCCGCCATGTAAATCACCCCGCGCGGGCACTGTGCAGAGCAAACGCCGCAGCCCTTGCAGTAATCGAAATCGAACCGATAGCCGTCCCCGTCACGAAACAGAACGCCTTCCGGGCAGTGTTCCACGCACCGGTCGCATTGGTTGCACACGCCGCAACTGAAGCATCGGCGGGCTTCGGCGACCGCGTCGCTCTCGCCGCCCGTGTGGACCGGATCGATTTGGAAGCCCGCGCGGATTTCCGCGAAGGTGCGGGTCCGAAAGCGGGGCGGCGCGATCCGGCCCTCGCGCATCGGACTCCGCTCGAAGACATGGGTCGTGATGTCTTCAGGCCCCGCGACCGGTGGGGGAGATTCGGGAAACAGATCCTCGCCGGTCAGGGTGCGATGGAGATGGAACGCCGCAAACCGCCCACTGGCGATCGCCGCGCTGACCGTGCCTTCGTTGGTGGCGAAGTCGCCACAGAAGAAGATCGGCGAGCCGGTCAACCCAAGCAACCGGCCGTCCTGCCGGACTTCCGAGCCCTCGGGCAGGATCGACTGATCGGGTGACTGGCCCAGCGCAAGGATGACGCGATCGGCCCGAACTTCAAACTGCGCGTCCTCGCTCACCTCCGGAACGGGTCGAGGTCGGCCGGAGGCATCGGGCTCGCCCAGCCGCATCCGCGTGCAGGTCAGCACCGGACCGGCGCCGTCGTGGTGCAGGCGAACCGGCGAGACGAGTTCCTCCAGCACGATGCCCTCTTCGATCGCCTCTTCGATCTCCTCACGGATCGCCGGCATCTCCTGCCGCGTCCGCCGGTAGAGGATTCGGACGCTGCGGGCGCCGAGGCGTCGCGCCGTCCGGGCGGCATCGCAGGCCGTGTTCCCGCCGCCGACCACGACGACACGCTGCCCGTCGAGCGACTCGGCGGACCCCTGCGCGGCCTTGAGAAACTCGATGCCCTCGCTCACCGACTGCTGGCCGTCAGCACCGAGATCAACCGAGCGTATGCGCTGAAGCCCGGTGCCCGCGACCATCGCGGCATAGCGACGCGAGTGGTTGAGCAGTGCGGCCCGGTCCAGAAACTCACCGGAATGGACGGAAACTCCGTGCTGGAGGATGTAGTCGATCTCGGTATCGAGGACGTCGCGCGGCAATCGGAAGGAAGGAATCCCCGTGCGCATCACCCCGCCGAGCAACTCCTCGGCGTCGTGCAGGGTCACGGGATAGCCGAGTCGGGCAAGGTGGTAGGCCGCTGAGAGCCCTGCCGGCCCGCCTCCGACGACACCGATCTTCTCGGTGCGCCAGGGCGCGGTCGGCTTTGGCCGCCTGCCGTAGGAGGCGGCGGCGCGCTCGAGATCGCGGATGTTGACAGACTCGTCGAACCGGCTGCGATTGCAGGACTCCATGCACGGCGCCGGGCAGACGCGCCCGCAAACCCCGGGCAGCGGGCTGGTCTCAAGAAGGATTGCCAGGGCCCGGTCGTAGTCCTCCTTGCCCATCGCCGCGACGAACGCCTGCACGTCGTTGCCCGCCGGGCACCCGTTGTTGCACGGCGGCGTCAGGGTCCGGCGGTCCGGTCGACGCGAGGCCCAGCTCCCGGTCCGGATGCGCGGCATTCCCCCGATTGCTTCGTCCATAATGCCCACAACGTCGGCTTCACCGGACCGGCCCGCCGGCTGCGAAGGCGTACCCTTCAAGTCCTGCGCGACGACGTCCCGATAGGCCTGCCGGAGGGCCGTGATGTTGGCGCCTCCGAACTTGAGCTCGGCCAGCGCGGCCTGCGCGTCGGCCTCCGGCAGTTCGAAGACGCGGGCCAACGCCCCGAGCATCGTCGTGTTAACGATGGGAACCGTGCGGGTCCCCAGCCCGTGTTCGATGGCAATCTTCGTCGCGTCGATCGTCGCCACGCGCCGACCCGGAAACAGATCGGCGAAGGCCGCCGCGGGCTGCGGGGTGTTCAAGATCAGCCAACCCGCATCCTTCAGGCCCGTCAGGACAGACGACGCGATGAGCGTCGGGTCGAGAACGATGACATGATCCGGGTGCTGAACCTGGTTGTGGTTCGTGATGGGCCGGTCATCGACGCGAACAAAGGCCTGGAGCGGCGCGCCGGATCGCTCGGCGGCATAGACACCAAAGGCCTGGACGTCTTTCCCTCGCAGGAAATGCGTCGTCGCGATGAGCTTGGCGAGGGTCACGCCGCCCTGACCGCCACGCCCGTAGATCGTCATCTCGATCATGACCCGCTCCCGCATGCAGCCGACGGCCCGGAGGTGGCGCGCGAGGCGCCCCCGGACCGCAGCGCACAGCCTAACTTCCGGCGCCGGAGCTGTCGAACGGCTCGCCTTCGGAGGACATGCAAACCGCGTTCCGGGCCGGGTTTTCGGTAGTCTGGGGAGCGTGTCGGCCATCCCGCGGCTCCCCGGCGACCGATTGCCGGGCCTACGAAAACGGGGGAGCGTCCCGTCGCTCACCCTGGAGCCGGTTCGCTGTGCGGGAAAATGGGCAGTGACTGCGGAAAGGTTCGCGATCGCCCGCGCCAGCCCCCCAGGCTCCCCGCCAAGTGTCCCCCAGAAGGCCGAACATACAGATTCTCGAGTTTTCCGTTGAAGCGAGCCTCGCCAGGACAATAAGATTCCAATGAGCCGGGAGGCCGAATCATGTTCCCGTCCAATCCACTCAAGCGCAGCGCGCTCGCAGTTCTCCTCGGAAGCGTCCTGATCCTGCCCGCGACGGCGACAGCCCAACGGCGGGCCGGAAGCCACGGCCGGAGGCTGTCGGCTCACCGCGGCGCGACAGGGCTCAGGGGCGGCGGCATCCGCCGCGCCGGTGGAAGCCGTCAACACATTCGCGGCTTCCGCGGACGGTCGGGGAGACACGGCAGGCGCCTCGGGATCACCAGCGGGCACGGTCGCCGCCTTGGAAGACGCGCCTCGCATTTCGGCCGATCAAGTCGCATCAGCACGTTCGGCTTCGGAGGCCGTCACCGCAGCAGCATCCATTTCTCAGTCGGCGGCCTGCATCACGGCGGCTTGCACCATCTCGGCTCGTACGGGCACTGCGCCCCCGCATATTTTTATCCGTCGTACGGTTACTACGGCGCCTACGGTTACGGTTCTCTCGGTGGCTATCTCTGGAGAGGGCCGACCTATACCGTCGGCTATGACTACTGGGCGCCGGTGGCACCCTATGAGGGCAGTCGCGACACGGAGCACGCTCGCGGCGACACCCGATCAAGAGCCCGACGCGATCTCGCAACGCTTCAGGCCAGGGCACTCCGGGCGTTCAACGCCCGGCGCGCGGCAGAATCCGGCGGTAGCGGGCCAAAGGTCGTCACGCCGCCGAAGCCGGAGGACGGCAAGCGGGCGCGACAGATCGGGGTGGCGCTCGGCCGCGGCGACAAGGCGTTCGAAGCGGGCCGATATCGCGAAGCGCGCGAAGAGTATGTCGGCGCCCTGGTCTTGGCGGGAGATGACGCCAGCGTGCGAATCGCCCTGGGGCTGGCGGAATATGCCTTGGGCGCCTACGCGGACGCCTCGCAAGCAATCCGCCGGGGTGTCGCCGCCTCACCGCGACTGGCTGCGTCCGGGTTCGACCTGAAGCAGGTGTACGGCCGCGAGGCAGACTTCGAGGCCCACCGAACGGCGTTGGTGAACTTCGTCGAGCAACATCCGGCCGACCTGGAGGCCCGGTTTCTGCTCGGATTCGTGCACTACTTCTCCGGGCAGCGCCCCGCAGCTCTCGAATCCTTCGAGGGCTACACCGCGTCGCCGGCGCACGATCCAACGGTGGAGCCTTTCATCGGCCTCGCCCGTGCATCGAAGCGGCAACCCGACACCGGCAAAGAAGACTGAAGCACCGGCGGGCGTCCCTTGCGCGACCCGCGCTTCTGCCGCCAAAGCAAAAAAAAAACGTTCCTTGACTTGATATCCTTCGACGGCCGTAGTAGACTTACGACAACTGTAGTTGATTCCTTCACTGGAGCGGCGGCATGGCCGATCCCCGGCACGAACTCGCGGACGCCGAACTCGAAGTCCTCAACATTCTCTGGGACCACGGTCCGTCCACGGTGCGGCAGGTGCTGGAGCACCTCCACCGACTCGGGCGGCGCGTGGCCTACACGACCGTGCTGACCTTCCTGACCCGCCTCGAGCAGAAGGGGGCGGCCGCCAGCGACAAGTCCGGCATCGCCTACATCTACCGCCCCACCGTGACACGCGACCGCGTCCGCCGTTCTCGCTTGAGGTCGCTGGTCTCCCAGCTCTACGACGGAGCGACGGGGCCGCTCGTCCTCCAATTGATCCAAACGGGCACGTTCTCCCGAGAGGAGATCGAGGCCCTCCGGGAACTCGTCGAACGGCTGGAGTCGGACAAGACTGAGTAACGAAAACGGGCCGGAGTTGCTGGCATGTCGCCGTGGTTGCCGATGATGACCGATCTGCTCTGGCGAACCGCCGTCGGCGTCGTCCCGCTGGCATTGATCGTCGGCGCCATCTGTCGCTGGACGCCCTGCCGCCCCGCAACGAAACACGTTCTCTGGCTGGGCGCGCTGCTCTGGCTGGTGGGCGGCCTCGTCCTTCCTCCGGTCGCGGCTCCCCGGCCCGCCGGGAACTTGACCACACCGGCGCAGCGGCGGGCACCTGAGCCGACCGCGCGCGTCGCAACTGGGGCCGAACCCCGAGGCGCCAACCATCGCCCCCCTTCTCGTTCGACCGGTCGCGGACCGCGTTCGCCGACGGTCCGTCCAGAGCGATCCAGCGCGCCGCCGCCCCCCCGGCTGTCCACACGCCCGCTACACGCCCGTGCCACAGAACTGCCGGCACGCATGCATTCGCAAGACCGTGCAATTCTTCCCTCGACGGCCTTCGATGATCCGTCGCCGTACTCGACACGAATCGACGGGCCCCGCTCGGAAAAACCAACGCCGACCGGTCCCGGGCAGTCGGCGTTGCCACGAGCGAGTTCCACTCGAGGCGGGCCTCAACACAATCCCTATCCGGTGCGGACCGGCGGGTCGCCGCCACCCCTGCAACCGACAGTCCTCTCATCGGAACATTCCCCCGACCGCGCCCGGTGGATCAGCCGGTTGGTGGCCGTCCGTGACGCCGTTGGCGAGCTGCCGGCGGTTCCACCTTTCATGTGGCTGGGAGGGGTCCTGCTCATCCTCGGTCTCCGCGCCTCGCGAATGCACCGCTTCCGCCGGCGCATCCGAGCGGGCGCGCCCGCCCCGGCATCGGCTCGCGCGATGGTTGTTGAAACGGCCGCAGCGATGGGCCTGGCGCGTGTTCCCAAAACCGTCTTCGTGGCCGGGCGCGTCTCTCCGATGATCTGGTGCGGGCGGGAAGCCGTTTTGATTCTGCCGCGCGACCTCTGGTCGGTTCTCGATCCGGTCGGTCGCAAGGCAATCCTCTGCCATGAGCTGGCACATGTCCGGCGGCGAGACCACTGGGTCTCGTGGATCGAATCGATCATCGGCGCGATCTACTGGTGGCATCCGCTGGTCTGGTGGATCCGCAGCCGACTGGCGGAAGAAGCGGAGCATAGCTGCGACGCGTGGGTGACATGGCTTCTGCCGAAGGGCCGGCGGGCCTACGCCGAGGCCCTGTTGGCGACGAGATGTTTTGTGAGCAAACGAGACCCGATCTCCGCCGGTGCGGGAATCGGCGTGTTGACGGGAAAAACGGGACGATTTGCGAGGAGGCTGACGATGGTGATGACACGACAAACGATTCCCAATCTGTCCGGACGCGGCCTGGCGCTGGCCGCGATGATTCTGGCGGCCGGCTGGGTCGCGACTCCGGCCCGCTCGGCAGACCGCCCCCCTCCGCCCGTACCGGCGCCAGACGCGCCCGAGGTCCACAGCCCACACCTCGAGACCGCAGTGGTCGCTCCCCGGGTCGCGGATGCACCGAGGCCGCGATCCTTTGATCTGACGGCCCCGGGTGGGGTCGTCGTGACCGTCGGCGGAATGCCGCCGGCGCCTGACGGCCATGCGGGAGCACCGGAGCACCTTGAGGGACGCATCTCGCGGCTGGAGCGCCGGCTCAATGAGGTATCGAAACAACTCGACCGGTTGTCACGCTCGATCGAATCGGCCGGCGGCGGCGCTGCTCGGCTGTCCGACCTGTTGAAGCATGCGGAGGAACAAATCGGCACGGGCACCGGCGCGCAAGATCGACTGAACGAAGCGCTGAGATTATTCGACCGAGTACGAGGCGGGGTCACAGCCCAGTCGTTCACTCCGGCGGGTGTGGGCGTCCGCCGGTACGAACTGCCCACCGGAAAGCTCGCGGCCCTGACGAAACTCATGGTTCGCGCGGACGTTCCGATCCGCGTCCGTCCACTGGATGGAGCGATCGAGGTCCACGCCACCGAGGCGGACCACGCCGTGTTCAAGGCATTCGTCGATTCGCTCTCCGGCGAAGAGCAGGTCGTGAGCTACCACCTGCCGCCCGGCAAGTTGCACGCGCTCGCCGAGCTGCTGAGCCGTGACGACGTACCCATCATGATCGAACCCGCGGAAAACGAGATCCGCGTCCACGGCGGCCCCGCCACCCAGGCGGTGGTCCGGGCGTTCATCGAGATGATCAACCGACCCGCGGCGACGTCCGGCGCGTCGCCGCGCGGGTGGATCGGTCCGCGCGCATCGGCCGAAGCGGCGGCGCTCCGCGCCCTGGTCGAGGAGAAGTCCGTGCAAGCGCGCGGCCGAGCCGGATCGATCCGCGCTCGCCTCCTGGGCGAACGGGCCGAACGACGAGCCATGCTACGCGAGCTGCAGCATCGGCACGAGGAGACGCAGCGCGAGATGGAGCGTCTGGAAGAGGCGGCCGACAACGCTCAGGACGAAGCGGAGCGGCTGCACGCACAAGCGGAAGACCTGCGCGAGGAAGCCGAGCGATCCGACAACCCCGAGGAATCGTCGCATCTCCGGCGCAAGGCGCTCGATCTGGATCACCGGGCGCTGGAGATGGAGAACGAGGCCCGAGAGTTGCAGGCCCGAGCGGAGGCCCTGGAGCGCGAGGGAAACGAAATCGAAGAGCAGGCGGAGCAGATCGAACAACAACTGGAGGAGATGCGCGAGCACATGGAGGAGGCTGCGAGATAAGAGAAGCACACGGCGGAGCCTCAGACCCGACGCGCGGGGGGAACCTCGCCGATCGGCTCGTCG
>JBHHUY010000023.1:0-20242 GCA_046753965.1 Phycisphaerae bacterium | reverse complement strand
TTGGCGGCAGGGTTGTGCGATCTGCGCGCTGGATGAATTGCCCTCCAGGCGGAGCTGGCCGAAGTTGGTCGGGATCGAGGTCTGATCGAGCTGGTTGTAGGCGCCAAAGGTGAAGATCGCCCGGAAAGGGGTGTTGTTGATGAAGGCGATCTGAATGGCCCGCGGTGTCCCCAGGGCGCCCGGTGTCAGATCGCTGCGCGCCCCGATCAGGTTTGACAGCGCCGCCGGGCTGCAGGAAGTGATCGATCCGGTGAGACCGACCAGAACGAGGAGGAGCCGCGCGCCGCGTGGCGCGCGTCGCGGAAGTGCGGCGACATCGCCGCCTCGGCGCCATTGGCCCGGGCAGGTTTTCCCGGCAGCGAAGTTTTGCCAACGAACACTTATCGGACATACTCGGCGCATGGCGCGTGCGACTCCCATCTGGAGAATGCGGCGAACGCCGGCCGAGGGATGGGTCGTCTCCCGGCGCGGTAGGACTTGCATCGGCACACGACCGGGGTGGAGGCCAGCCGAATCGCGGGGTTGCGCCCGAGAACAGGCCGGGTGTCAGCCGCCGAGGGCGTTGAGTTGCCGGTCGATTTCCTTCGTGAGGTTGGTCCTGTCGGTCAGGACGCCGTTGACGAAGAAGGTCGGCGTCGCGCTGACGCCGAGGGCCTGGCCCGAGGCGACGTCCTGCTGGACGCGCGGGCGCTTCGCATCGCCGGGTGGGAAGCAGGCATCGAACTGGGCGAGGTCCAGCCCGAGCGAATCGGCCAGCTCGCGGAGCCGGGCGTCGGTAGGAGCGATGTTGTCTTTCAAATCCAGGAACACCAGGTCGTGAAACTCGAAGAACATGCCCTGGTCTGCGGCGCACTCTGACGCCCGTGCCGCGTCGTCGGCGCGGTCATGTTGAGCCAGGGGGAAGTGCCGGAAGACGAATCGGATTTTGCCGGTATCGATGTAGGTCTGGCGGATGCCGGGAAAGTCGTTTCTCGCGAAGAAGCCGCAGAAGGGGCACTGCATGTCCCCGTATTCGAAGACGATGACGCTGGCGGACGCATCGCCGAGGACGTGGTCTTCCGGCAACAGTTGGGGGCCGCCCGTGGTGCCGCCGCCGCCCGGGTTTCCGCCGCCGGGATTGGGCATGGAGATCGTGCAGTTGCCGCCACTCATGCCTCCGGCGAAGAAGAGGGCGGCAAAGAGGATCGCTCTGGATCGGGACATGGGCCCGACGGCCCGCGGTCGGCGTACGCCGATGCTCTGGCTCGGGTTGTTTCGTTTCATGGGTTGCCTTTCGTGGATCGCGTGCGTCGGTTTGGCCGCGCTCGCGCGACGAGCGAGGTTGATGGATTCTGGAGGCGAGGCCGGCTCGCCTCGATGCCGCCGGTAGCCGCGGCGCGGATGAGCCATTGTCGCGTCACGCCGCCCGTGCGTCCTCTTTCCACTCTAGAACCTGTGCGCGCACCGGTCAAGATATCGAGGGATGTATCGACCCGGGAATCGGTCGGGGGACATCGCGGCTCACCGGTGCACGCACGGCCGGGGAGTCGCGGCCACAGAACTTGTTGGAACGGGCGTTTATCGGCCGGGCGGGACCGCCTGCGGCCTCGAAACATCGGCCGATCTGTTCGGCGTCCGGCTGCTGCGGCACCCCCTTTTTCCGGAACCCGCCGCGAAGGCCGCGCGGCCCGCTCGAAAACCGTGGACCGCCGGTTGACTCGATCGGGTTTGCCCGCGAAGAATCAACCGGTAGCGGCTTGATTGGGGGAACACGGCGGGGCGCCATTTCCTGAGGCATACCGGTCAACGCGTTTGGGAATGTGCCCGTGAGATCGGAGCCGCGTGGGTGAGGCAGCCGCGTTCGAGCGAACTCGACCGCTTCTCGGCACACGCGGTTCTGAAAGAAGGGGAGCACTTCTTTGCACGGTTTAGACACGACCCCGCGAAATGCCGCCGCTCGGGCTCGGGACCCCGCAACAACACGGGCGAAACGTCTGTGACAATCAGTTTCGGAAGCGGATGGAAGCCATGTTGACAAGACCATTCTCGAATCAATCACGCCGGGAGAAGCGGAACCGCCGAGGGCGCCGATCTGCCTGGACGGCCGCGGCGATATCGGCCATGTTCGGTGTCGTCGGATGCACCGGCTTCGATCTTCTGTTCGGCCCCCTTCCGGCTGAAGAAACGCCCGCGACCGATCTCGATCTCGGGATCGCCATCGTGCAGCCGGCCCAACAGGTGACGACGGCGCCGGGTGTTGCCACGATCATCCAGTGGGCGGACATCGCTTCCGTCGAAGGGACGATCGTCCGTGTCACCGCGCAGCGCCGCAACAACCTGGATGAGGACGACGCGGACCCGATCGAACTGATCGGCAACGGCTCTCCGGGCACCGGCCGCGACGCGATGAGCGATGGCGCCAATGACATCTTCGAGTGGGACATCAACGGTGTTCGCGTGGGCGATTACGTAATCATCGCGACAATCGAGGCGCCGGACGGTACGCTGATGACCGTTTCCTCTCGCGACCCCGATCGAAACACCAACGGGTCGATCACGGTGACGACTTCGCTGCCCGCCCCAACGCTGACTTTCAGCGCGCCGGGCGCGACCGACGAGACGGTGACGACCGGCAACACGTTTGATATCACCTGGACCGACAACGGCACGGCCAACGCGGCCGCGGTGGTGGTGCTGGGGTTGGATACGGACACAGATCACCGATCCGGCAACGAGATCGTCCTCCTGAACAATCAGCCGCTCAGCGAGAACGGCAACGCCGGTCAGTTCACGTTCTTCTTTCAGGATGAGAACGGCGCCGCGGTGCCCGACGGCACCTACACGGTCTTCGCCATCGTGGACGACCAGGCCAACGATCCGGTCATCGTCGAGGCGGCGGGGCGGCTCGTGCTCAATCCGTAGATCCCGCGCGGGAATCAATCGAACAACTGACATGGGGGCCACAGGCATTCCGCCCGTGTACGCACCGCCGAGACGGCGGTGCCACGGGGCTCCTCGGACGCACGCTGCGTGACTGGCAGGCGCGCGAGTCCATCGCGCGGCTCGGTCGTCGGCCGTGCGCTCGCCCGCTGTCCGGCAGAAGGACCGCGGAGGCTGTTTCGACGCTTCGGGCGAATCGCTATACTCTCCGCGCGGTCATTGGGTCGCGATTGGGACACGACACCCGTGCGGACAAAATACGCCATCATTCTGCCCGACGGCGCGGCGGACGAGCCGTGCGACCGCCTCGGCGGCAAGACGCCGCTTGAAGCCGCGGACATCCCTCACATCGACTGGATCGTCGAGACCGGCCGACTCGGAACGGTCCGCACCGTGCCGGAGGGATTGGCTCCGGGCAGCGATGTCGCGACGATGTCGCTCTTGGGCTACGACGCACAGTCGCACTACACGGGGCGCGCGCCGATCGAGGCGGTGGCTCGCAACATCTTTCTGAAACCCGACGACGTCGTCTTCCGGTGCAACTTGATCAACGTGACGGACGGCGACATGACCGACTTCACGGCGGGCCACATCCGGACCGAAGAATCCGAACGGATCATCGCGTCGTTGAATGAAGCCTTCGCGGATGAGGAGATCCGGTTCCACACGGGCGTCTCATATCGCAATCTGATGGTGATCCGGGACCCATCGGCCCTGGAGGCGGTCTGCATGCCACCGCACGACATTCCGGGCGAGGCGGTCGCCGAGTATCTGCCGCAGGGCCGGGGCGGCCGGCGGATTCGGGAGATCATGTCCAAGGCAAGCCGGATCGTGGCCGGGCACGACGTGAACGCCGAGCGAGCCGAACGGGGCGAGACGCCGGCGACGGACGCATGGCTGTGGGGCCAGGGCGTCGTCCCCATCATGCGGCGGTTTCGAAGCAGATACGGCGTGCGCGGGGCGGTCATCGCGGCGGTCGATCTGATCCGCGGCTTGGGGAAGCTGCTTGGCTGGCCGGTCATCGACGTACCCGGCGCGACGGGCTACCTCGACACGGACTACGCCGCCAAGGGCCGGTACGCCGTCGAGGCCCTGGCGGAGTATGACCTGGTTGCGGTGCATATCGAGGCGCCCGACGAGGCCGGGCACATGGGCGACGCCGCGGCGAAAGTCGGGGCAATCGAACAGATTGACGCCTGTGTTGTCGGGCCGGTGTTGGAGTGTCTGAGAAGCTACGATCGCTGGCGGATTCTCGTCGCGCCCGATCACCCCACGCCGGTCGGGCTTCGGACGCACACCGAGACGCCGCCGCCGGTCTGCATGGCCGGTTCCGACGTGCCGCGCGGCCTGACGCGGTCGGTGTTCTCGGAACGCATGGCCGCCAAGAGCGATTTTCACATCGAGGCCGGCCACGAGCTGATGGACCATTTCCTGCGGCGCTGAGACCGGCGGGCGCCGCCCTGCGTGGCGCGTGATCGGGCACGGCAGGCGACACCACAGGCGGATCATCCGACCGGCTGTTGCCGCCGGGTGCATGACAGATTCCGCGGCGATCTCGTCACGGTGTCGCCGTAGCGTCCGGCCCCCATGCCGGACGTCGACGCAGGAAAGGCCCATCTGCGGTCGTCGGCCGCCACAGGGGGCGGCCGCTACGCATATCCTCCGTGTCCGCCGATTCTGCCATGGAACCGTTGCCGCCGGTCTCAGCGGATGGCGCCGCGGTTCCAGTTTCTCCTACCCGGCCACGACCGACCGGATTTCGTTCAGGCTTTCGGTCGGCCGGGGGTGATCGTAGATGCCGGACGACACGACGAGCACGTCCGCACCGGCCTCGACCAGCCGTCGGGCATTCTCCGCCTTGACGCCGCCGTCGACCGTGATCGTCGCCGAACCACCGGACTGATTAACGAGGGCCCGGATCGCAGCGACCTTGGGATAGGTGGTGTCGAGGAGTTTCTGGCCGGCAAACCCCGGCGCGATGCCCATCACGCAGACGTTGTCGATGTAGGGCATCAGGGGCTCGATCGCTACGGCCGGGGTTTCAGGGTTCATGGCGATGCCCGGCTTGACGCCTTGGCGGGCGATCGACTGCACGACGCCCATGGCGCGGGTACTCGCTTCGATATGGAACAGCATGCGGAAGTGGCCGCAGCCCGACATTCGCTCGACCCAGTCTTCCGGCCGGCTGACCATCAGATGTACCTCGACCGGTAAGGCCGCGACCGCGCAGGTTCGCCGCACGACCTCTTCTCCGAAGCTGATTGTTGGGACGAAGTGGCCGTCCGAAACGTCGAGCGAAAGGATGTCGGCCCCGGCGCGTTCGGCGATTTCGATGGCGCCCGCGAGGTTCAGCGCGTCCCCGGCGAGGATCGAACCGGCGATTTGGAAGGGTCGGGGCGTTGCCATGGCGTTTTCCCGGTGCCACGCGGTCGGCGTGGAAGTGGTCCATCGTAGCGACGCGTGGGCCGATGTCCATTCCCCCTGTGACGGCCGGGACGTTCAGGACGCATGACAGGTTTCGCGGCGATCCCGACACGGTGTCGCCGCAGCGTCCGGCCCCCGTGCCGGACGTCGACGCAAGAAAGGGGCTGTCCGCGGTCGTCGGCCGCCACAGGGGGCGGCCGCTACGCGCATTCTCCGGGCCCGCCGATTCCGTCATGGCCCCGGGATGTTCACGGAGATGCGGAGACAGTTTGAACCGGTGTTGGCGGGTTGCCGATCAAGAAGACATGGACTCGCGTGCCCGTCATCAGGACGATCAACACGGCGGCCAGGGCTTCGACATCGTGTTTCCACCAGAGGCGGAAACCACGGGCGAGCGGACCCCGTGCCGGCGGCCGTGGGTGGGGGTTCATTTCGAGTGTTGCGGGGTTTATTCTCGCATCTATCGCAGGCCGGAGGCGCGGCAGTACGAAGGCCGCTGCCCTCAATGCGGACTCCCGATTCGGATTCGCGTCGGCCCGAACGGCATTCGTGCGAAGGTGCTCCGGGCCCGACCCCGCTGAGCGGCCTGCGGCGTGCATGTCCTGACGCTTGGCCCGTGCGCGGCTTGCCGTTTGGCTGCCCATGTGCTCTGCCGCCGGCTCGACGCTCTATGCGGGCGCGCAAAAAAAGCGGGGTGGGCCAGCCTCGCACTCTAGCCCACCCCGTCACACACAACCGACCCATCTCTGGGTCCGGCACGATCGAACCGAGGAGGATCGACGCGATCCGTCACTCGGGGGATAGTCGGACCGTTCGGCCGGTCGGCCCTTCTCGGTCCTTGCTCTCCCGCGAAGCCGCTTCTCGCGAACCACCGGGAGCGTTGGTGGAAGGTCGCAACCTCCGTGCCACACCGGGGCCGGCGTGGGATTCTGTTGGCACGAATCCTTGTAACCCCATTTGAACACGAAGGTTATGAAGTACTCGTTCTGCTCACGTTCCGTCGAGGATTCCGCCGGCTCACTCAAAGGACCGGTAGTTGGGGCCGGAGTCCCCACCCCGCGAATGCCCATTTGGGCGATCTTGCCCCACCGTGGTCGGGAACCGTTTTCCGATATCGCTCGCTCCGCTCTTGATGCCGGCGTTTCCGCGAGTTCCGCTACGGCCCGATGTTTGCTCGCCGACCCTTCTCGGACGTGGGCCGAGCTGACTTTCGGCGTGCGGGCGGCATACAATCGACATCCACAGTTCCGGGGTGCGGGGGCTCCAGGGGAATGTGTGGAGCGTCGGGCCCGCCGAGGGCTCGGAGCCGCATGGGAGGGGCACTTCCAATGAATCGTGTGACGACCATTTGCCTGCTCGGCGGGCTGGCGGCCTGCCTCGGCTTGTCGAGCGACGGCTGCACCACAGGAATCGAGATCGGTCCGGGCGGACGCCCGGCGCCCGCCATCCTGACGACCACGCCGCCGGAGGATTCGCGCCGGCGCGTGTTCGAGGTGGACCTGCGTCGCTATCCCGAGACCCATCGCATGACCTGGGACTTCGGCGATGGGGTGGTTCTGACCGGTCTGCCGGTCGAGCGCGGCCGGGCTGTCACGCACGACTTCGTCGACGACGGTACTTTCGTGGTGACCGTGTACCTCTTCTCGGCCGGCAACCCGATCGCGAAGGCACCGCCGCAACTCGTCGCGACAGGACACCTGCCGATCGACATCCTGGGCGCGAACACAGCGCCGATCGCGTCGTTCGTCGTTCAAGAAGTGACGGATGACCAGGGCGTCACGGCGGCGTTGGCAAAGCGTTTCGTCGCCTCGGCCAGTCGAGACCCGGACGGAACGATCGCACGCTACCGATGGGAGTTCGGCGACGGCTCGCAGGGCGACGGGCCGATCGTCGAGCACACGTTCTCCCGAAGCGGCCGGTTTCCGGTCCGGCTGAGGGTCACCGACGACCGGGGCGGGCAGGCCACGGCGACGCTGACCGTTCTCGTCAACTCGCTGCCGGCCGCCAGCTTCACATTCGAGGGAATCGGCGGCAACGGGCTGCAGTTCCGGTTCGACGGATCGGGCAGCAACGATGCCGACGGAGAGGTCCGCTCGTTCGCGTGGGACTTCGGCGACGATACGCCCGCCGGCAGCGGTCCGGTCGTCACGCACACCTACGCCGTTCCGGACAACTACATCGTGACGCTCACCGTGACCGACGCGTTCGGGGCCTCGACTTCAACGACACAGACGCTGGACGTCACGGGCGTCTCGCCGTTCCTTCGATCGGTGACGCCGGCCTTCGGGGTGACGGACACGGCGGCGCAGGCTGTCGTCATCGACGGCGAGAACTTCCAGAGCGGCGCGACGGTTCGGATTGAGCGCGGGGGGGCCTCGATCGTCGGCACCGCGGTCAACGTTTCGAACGCGCAGACCCTGTCGGCCACCTTCGATCTGACGGGCGCCGCGCTGGGCGACTACGACGTGATTGTCGACAATCCCGACACGACGACCGCGACTCTTGCGGCCGGCTTTCGCGTGGTCACGTCGAACCGCGTGCGGCTGACAACGTCGTTGGGCGACATCGTGATGGAACTGGTGGACGACGCCCCGATCACGACCGACAACTTCCTCCAGTATGTGGAAGACGATTTCTATGACGGCACGATTTTTCATCGCGTCGTCGTGGACTTCATCATTCAGGGGGGCGGCTTCCTGCCGGGAATGGTGCCACAGACCGGACAGCGCGGCCCGATTCAGAACGAGTTCAGCCCGACCCGGAGCAATGTACGCGGCACGGTGGCGATGGCGAAGCTGGGCAACGACCCGGATTCCGCCACCTCGGAGTTCTTCGTCAACCTGGCGGACAACTCTGCCAACCTGGACAACCAGAACGGCGGCTTCACGGTCTTCGCCACGGTTGTCGAAGGCATGGACGTGGTGGATGCGATCGCCGCGGTACCCCTCGACGGCTCGACGCCGATCGATGATGTCATCCTGATTCGTGCTGAACGTGAGTGAGCGGCGCTTCGGCGGCGGCACAGGATTCTCAGGACTGACTCATCGCCCCGCGGACGGGGGTGCCGTTCCTTTCGATGGGCGGTTACCATGCACACGCAATGAATGCTTCCGACGACGAACTCCTCCTCCGCGCCAAGGGCGGCGATCGACAGGCCCTGGGTGATCTGCTCCTGCGCTGCGGGCCCGCGATTCGCAGCGGGCTGGAGATCAACGCCAAGTGGCGCGCCATACTCGAACCCGACGACATCATGCAAGTCACTTATTTCGAGGCCTTCGAGCGGATCGACCGCTTTCAGGGCCGGGCGAAGGCGTTCCGCCCCTGGCTGCGCCGGATCGCGGAAAACAACCTCCGCGACGCGATCCAGTGGTTGCAGCGGGACAAGCGACCCCAGCCGGGACAACGCTTCACCCCCGCGGGATCGGTCGATTCGCTCGCGTGGCTCTGCGAACGGCTCACCGGCGGCGGCGCGACGCCGTCTCGGCATGCCATCGGGAACGAAATGCGCCAGTTGCTCGAATCCGAGATCGACTGTCTGCCGGCGGACTACGCCACGGTCTTGCGTCGAATCTATCTCGAGGGCTGCACCGTCGCGGAGGTGGCCGAGACGATGGAACGAACCCGCGGTGCCGTGCATCTGCTGCGTATCCGTGCGGTCGAACGGCTTCGCGCCAGATTGGGATCAGGTTCGCAGTTCTTCAGCTTTCACGGTTAGGCTTGATGGGTCGCATCACTCGGATGCCTTGCGGGATGAGAGGGATTCCGCGACAGGCCTGCTCGAATCGCGCGGCGCCGAACGCTAGAATCCCTTGAGATCGACCGCCCGCAGGGGAGTCCCCGGATTCGCGAGGCGGTCCCTGCCCCAAGCCGGATCGCGTCCGATGCACGAAGACCACGCGCCAACCGATCATGACCGCACACTCGTCAATGCGGTGCGTCAACAGGTCGAGGCGGCGGAGGCCCGGCACGGCGCGAAGCCGGAGCGGATCGGGGCCTACCGCATTCTCAGGGTCCTGGGCCAAGGCGGCATGGGCGTCGTCTACCAGGCGGAGCAGCAGCATCCGCAACGCTCGGTGGCCTTGAAGGTGATGCGCGCCGGGTTCACCTCGCCCGAGATGCTCCGCCGCTTCAGGAAGGAGGCGCAGGCCCTCGGCCGCCTGCACCATGTCGGCATCGCGCAGATTTACGAGGGCAGCACGGCCGACAGTGATCACGGTCTCCAGTCCTTCTTTGCGATGGAGCTGGTCGACGGTCTGCCGATTACGGACTACTGCGAAGCCCATAAGCTCAAGAAGGAACAACGGCTCGAACTGCTCGCCAGGGTCGCAGACGCCGTCGAGCACGCCCATCAGCACAACGTCATCCACCGCGACTTGAAGCCCAGCAACATCCTCGTGGACCCGACGGGTCAGCCGAAGATTCTGGACTTCGGCGTCGCTCGGGTGACGGACGCCGACGTGCATGCGGTCACATTCAAGACCGACGCGCGAAAACTGATCGGCACCCTGCCTTACATGAGCCCCGAGCAAATCCGAGGCGACCCGCATGCCGTGGACAATCGCTGCGACGTCTACGCGCTGGGCGTTTTGGGCTATCGGATGTTGACCGGGCGGTATCCGTTTCACATTCCGCGGAAATCGATTCCCGAAGCCGTCCGCGTGATCCACGAAGAAGAGCCGACGCGGCTCAGCCTGCTGGATCGGAGTCTGCGGGGTGACGTCGAGACGATCATCCTCAAGGCGTTGGAGAAGGACCCGCGCAGACGGTATCAGTCGAGCGCCGAGTTCGCCGCCGACCTGCGACGGTACCTGAACGAAGAACCGATCCGGGCCCGACCGGTGAGCCGCTTCTATCGGTTCCGAAAGTTTGCAAGGCGGAACAAGGCCCTCGTCGGCGGCATCGCGGGCATCATCGTCGCGCTCTCTGTCGGCCTCGGAATCAGCGCGCGGGCCTATCAGCTCGCCGACCGGCGGTTGGAGGAGTTCCGCAGATTGGATGACGCGCGAGTCCTGGTGCTCTACCTCTCCGAGGCCCAGCGGCTCGGGCCGGCCTATCCGGAAAACGTCCCGGCGATGGAGTCCTGGCTGAAAAAGGCGGAGCAGTTGCGGCCGCGGCTCGTCGAGTACCGCGAGAAGCTCGCCCGGCTTCACGAACGCAACATTGCGTTCAATCTGCCGATGGACCTCGATCGGACGGGGCTTCGGCACGGCGAGGAACTCGGGGAGGTGCGCCGCACACTCGCGAAGGAGCGCGCCGCTCTGGCCGCGCTCACCGCCCCGGACGCGCCGAGCGGCGGACTGATCAGTGCCGCTCGATTACGGGAGCGCATCCGGCGGTTGGAACAGGATGAGGCGAAGCTCGCCTCTCTGATTCCCCGACAGCACGTGTGTATCTTCAGGGACCCCGCCGATCGCTTGCAACACGACGTGCTCGTCCGGTTGGTGAACGACCTTCAGGCGTTCTTCCAGCCCCGGACCGGCGTGGTCGCGATTGTGAAGAAGCGGCTGGCCTTCGCCCGAACCGTCAAAGCGCGGACGGTGGATCGGTATCGCGAGGCCTGGGCCGCTGCGATCGCCGCGATCGCCGATCCGACCGTCTGCCCCAAGTACCGCGGACTGCGAATCGCCCCGCAGGTCGGCCTGATTCCGCTGGGCCGCGATCCGGTCTCCGGCCTTTGGGAATTCGGCCATCTTCAAACCGGCGAACCGCCCAGACGCGACAGCGACGGGCGACTCATCATCACGCCTCGGGTCGGGCTGGTCTTCGTCCTGCTTCCCGGCGGGACCTTCAGGATGGGCGCGGAGCCGCCGACCGTGGACCGCCCGGACGGCTCGCCGAACGTGGACCCTTTCGCCGACGTCAATGAGCGTCCGGTTCATGAGGTCACCCTCGCGCCGTTCTTTATCTCGAAATACGAAATGACCCAGCAACAGTGGGAGCGAGCCACCGGTCGCAATCCCAGCACGCAGCAGCAGGCGGTCGACGAATCGGGCTCGGCGCCGGTCCGCGCGCAGCCGGTGGAAAACATCTCGTGGGCCGCCTGTGAGGACGTGCTCTGGAATCTGGGGTTCTCGCCGCCGACCGAGGCGCAGTGGGAGTACGCCGCCCGCGCGGGCACGGCCACGCCCTGGTGGACCGGCACGCGGGCGGTGTCGCTCCGGGGCGCGGCCAATCTGGCGGATCAGAGTTATCGGCGTCACGGCGGTCCCCGCTCCGGCACCTACGACGACTGGTTGGATGACGGCTACGGCGGCGTCCACGCGCCCGTGGGCCGCTTTCGGCCCAACGGGTTCGGGTTGCACGACGTTCTGGGCAATGTTTCGGAATGGTGTTTCGACGCGCTCGGCGCCTACGACCTGCCGGTCCGCAAGGGTGACGGCAAACGGAAGGCGGGCCGGGGCGAGGCGGGATACCGCGTCGTGCGGGGGGGGAGCTTCCACAGCACGGCGGCCGCGGCGCGGTCGGCCGCGCGCGACGGCGCTCCGCCGGAGTACCGCCACGCCGACCTCGGCATCCGCCCCGTTCGCGCGGTCAGCGGCAGCACCAAGCAAGCGCCGGTTGAAACTGGCGGAGGCGGCGGATCTCGATCATCTCCGTGATCACCTACGACACACAGGCCGGAATCGTCGCGCGTTCCTTTGTCATGCTTCTTCATGGTCCCGCTCCCGCGTCGTCGCTCGCAGCATGTCGATGCCCTGGGATCGCTCGCGGATGCACGCGGCGGGGCGGGTGTTATAATCCCGGCCCGGCGCGCCACCGTCGAGAACGCGGCAGGCGTTGGCCTCGGTAGTTGTCCCGAAGTCGCCGATGGCGGAGGGACCCGGCTTTGCAAGGAAACGAGAGATGCCCACTCAGATTGCCACCGACCCTTTCAACGCGAAGGCTGCGCTTGAGACCCGATCCGGCCCCGTTGCGATCTACCGTTTGCAGAAACTGATCGACGATGGGATGGATCACGTCGAGCGGCTGCCGTTCTGCATCAAGGTCCTGCTCGAGAACCTGCTCCGCCATGCCGGAAACGGCATCGTCGAGCCGGACGATGTGAAACGTCTTGCGGCTTGGAACGCTGCGGATCCCGCGAAGGACGAGGTGCCGTTTGCCCCGGCCCGCGTGATTCTCCAGGACTTCACCGGCGTGCCCGCGATTGTCGACCTGGCTGCGATGCGCTCAGCCATGGTCCGGCTGGGCGGCGATCCGAAGAAGATCAACCCATTGGTTCCCATCGATCTGGTGATCGATCACTCGGTCCAGGTCGATCGGTTCGGATCGGCCGAGGCGCTGGGGCTGAACGAAGACATCGAGTTTGCCCGGAATCGGGAGCGCTACGAGTTTCTCCGCTGGGGCCGCCAGGCCTTCGAGGGCCTGCGCGTCGTTCCGCCGGCGACCGGCATCGTGCATCAGGTGAATCTGGAGTATCTGGCCCGGGCCGTCATGACGCGCGAGGTCAACGGCGAAACGGTCGCCTTCCCCGACACCCTGGTTGGAACCGACAGCCACACGACGATGATCAACGGTCTCGGCGTGCTGGGCTGGGGCGTCGGGGGCATCGAGGCCGAGGCCTGCATGCTTGGCCAACCGATCTACATGCTGACGCCGGAGGTGGTCGGCTTCAAGTTGAACGGCCGCCTGCCCGAGGGCACGACGGCCACCGACCTCGTTCTGACGGTGGTTCAGATGCTCCGCCGCAAGGGCGTCGTCGGCAAGTTTGTCGAGTTCTATGGCGACGGGTTGAGCGAGTTGAGCCTGCCCGACCGCGCGACCCTCGCGAACATGGCCCCGGAATACGGCGCGACGATGGGGTTCTTCCCGATTGACGCAGAGACGCTCCGCTACCTGGAATGCACGGGCCGATCCGCCGAGCACGTCGATCTTGTCGAAACCTACTGCAAGGCCCAGGGCCTCTTTCGGACGGACGGCATGCCGGAGCCGGACTATACCGACACGCTGTTCCTCGAACTCGCCACGGTGGAACCGAGCCTGGCCGGCCCGAAACGCCCGCAGGATCGCATCCGGTTGACCGAGATGAAAAAGGCGTTTCGCGCGGCGCTCGTGGCGCCGATGAAGGAGCGCGGGTTCGAGCTGAGCGAGACTGACCTCGCCCGGCGGGGCGCCGTCAAGGCAAACGGGAAGACGATCGAGATCGGTCACGGCGCCGTCGTCATCGCCGCGATCACGAGCTGTACGAATACGAGCAATCCGTCCGTCATGCTGGCGGCCGGTCTGCTCGCCAAGAAGGCCGTGTCGCGCGGGCTGACCGTGCCGCCCTACGTCAAGACGAGCCTGGCGCCCGGCTCTCGCGTCGTGACCGACTACCTCCGCGAGGCAGGCCTTGACACGTACCTTGAAAAGCTGGGCTTCTACACCGTGGGCTACGGCTGCACGACCTGCATCGGCAACAGCGGTCCGCTGCCCGAGCCCGTCGCGTCGGCGGTGACGGAGAACCGGCTGATCGCCGCGAGCGTTCTCAGCGGCAACCGAAACTTCGAGGGGCGGATCAGCCCGCTGGTCAAGGCGAACTACCTGGCCTCGCCGCCGCTCGTCGTGGCCTACGCCATCGCCGGCCGGACGGACATCGACCTGGCAAGCGAACCCATCGGGACGGATGCCGAGGGCCGGCACGTTTTTCTGCGCGACATCTGGCCGTCGCGAGCGGAGATCGACGAGGCCGTCGCCCGCTCGATCACACCCGAGATGTTCAAGACACGCTACGGCAACGTCTTCGACGGAAACGAGAAGTGGAACCGTATTCGTGTGGGTGAGGGCAGCGCCTATGAATGGCGGCCGGAGAGCACTTACGTGCAGGAGCCGCCGTTCTTCATCGGGCTCAGCCCCGAACCGGAACCGATCCGCCCGATCGAGAACGCTCGCGTGCTGGTGATGTTGGGCGACTCGGTCACGACGGATCACATCTCACCGGCCGGCCCGATCGCGAAGGACGGCCCGGCGGGACAGTACCTCCAAGACCGCGGCGTGGATGTCAAGGACTTCAACAGCTTCGGTTCACGTCGGGGAAACGACCGCGTCATGACGCGCGGCACATTCGCCAACGTCCGGCTGCGGAATCTGCTCGCGCCCGGTACCGAGGGCGGGGTCACGACCTATCTCCCGACGGGCGAGCGGATGAGCATCTTCGAGGCGTCGCAGCACTACCGGGAACAGAAGACCCCGCTGATTGTTCTTGCGGGTGCGGAGTACGGCACGGGCTCCTCACGCGACTGGGCTGCCAAAGGCACGCTGCTGCTGGGAGTCAAGGCCGTGATCGCCGCGAGTTTCGAGCGCATCCACCGGAGCAATCTGGTTTTCATGGGTGTGCTGCCCCTGCAATTCAGGAAGGGACAGACGCGGGAGACCCTCGGGCTGGCGGGCGACGAGGTCTTTACGATTCAGGGTCTGTCGGATGATCTTCGGCCGCGCCAGGAGCTGGCGGTGCTTGCCCGATCGCCCGACGGTCGGCGCGAGGACAAGACTTTCAGCGTGATCGCCCGAATCGATACGGCCGTCGAAGTCGAATACTATCGCAACGGCGGCATCTTGCAGACCGTCTTGCGCAGAATGCTGCGATGACACCCCCTTGCGGCTACGGGTAGTAGGTGGACCACTCCTGCTCGGCCGTGACAAAACCGCCTGAGACCTTGTCGCCCAGGGCCGCCACGGCTCCGATGCAGACGAGGAGGACGAGGGCGATCATGACGGCGTATTCCGTTGCGGTCGCCCCCTCCTCGGACCGTAGAAAGGCCTGCATCGCGCGCATCAGGCGAATCATGATGTCTCTCCCTAATTGCGCTGCCTTACAACCCCGGCCGCGCAACCCCGATGGCGTGATCGGTCTCCATCGGTCCTTGGGGCCCGGTTTGGTGTGGAGGCACCACACCACGTTGCCGTTGCGGCGCCGGAGCCACTTGGCGGAATCCCATACCCGCTCTCAATTGTGCAATACAGATCGCCCGCTCGGCCATTCGGGATGAAGGAAAACGCACGCGAGGCGAGGCATCTCGGACCGGGGCGAAGCCGGGTTCCGAGAAACGATGCCTGCACCCCGGGCGAGTGCCAGGGGTGGTCCGATTCCTTGGAATCGATGCCCGGCCGGGCTACGCCATGCCGGCGAGCCGTGCGGCCAGGTCGCAGACGCGGTTGGAGAAGCCCCATTCGTTATCGTACCAGCTCACAAGCTTGAGCAGCCTGCCCTTGGTCAAGGTCCGACTGCTTTCAAACACGGAGCTGTGCGGGTTGCCGATGATGTCGCCGCTGACGAGGGGCTCGGTGTTGTACTGGAGAATGCCCTTGAGGGGACCGTGTTCCGCAGCTTGCTTGAACAGGCCGTTGACCGTGTCGACATCGACCTCTTTTTCGAGGGTCACGGTCAGATCGACGACGCTGCCGTCCACGACGGGGACGCGGAAGGCGAAACCGTCCAGGCGGACGTCCTCGCTCGGGATGACGAGGCCGATCGCGCGAGCCGCGCCGGTGGACGAGGGGATGATGTTGACCGCCGCGGCCCGGGCGCGGAGCAGGTCGTCGCCGTGCACCTGATCGAGGATTCGCTGGTCGTTGGTGTAGGCGTGGATCGTGGTCATCATGCCGTCGATCTTCTTCCCGAAGACGTCGGGATGATCGACCAGGACCTTGACCAGCGGGGCGAGGCAGTTGGTCGTGCAACTGCCGTTGCTGACGAAAGTGTGCTGGGGTTTGAGGGTCTGATCGTTCACGCCGAGGACGATCGTCGCGTCGATCTTGTCCTTGGCCGGCGCCGAGAGAATGACCTTCTTGGCGCCCGCCTTGATGTGGTCGTCATAGCCCGCCTTCTTGCCGTCGTTCCGCCGGGTGAAGACGCCGGTTGATTCGATGACGACCGTGGCGCCCAGCTCGCCCCAGGGCAGTCGTGCGGGATCGCGTTCGGCGCAGACTCGGATGCGATCACCGTTGAGGAGAATGCTCGTCTCGTCGTATTCGACCGTGCCGTTGAACCTGCCGTGCACGCTGTCGTACTTGAAGAGATGGGCGTGGACCTTGGGCGGAGAGCCGATGTCGTTGATGGCCACAATGTCGAACTCGCCCTGGCGCATCGCCATGGCCCGCGCGACGAGACGACCGATTCGTCCGAACCCATTGATGCCGACCTTTACTGCCGCCATGTTTCGTCACTCCTTCGTGTGTCTGCGCCCGCCGAACGGATCGCCGCGCGCTTTGGCGCGAGAATAGGACGCCGCCGCAGGTTCGTCAAGCGTCTGGCGGACGCCCGCAACGGCCGGGTCCATCACAGAATCGGCGGGACAGAGGATACGCGCAGCGGCCGCCCCCCGTGGCGGCCGCCGGCTGCGGATGGGCCTTTCTTGCGTCGACGACCGGCCCGGGGGCCGGACGCTACGGCGACACCATGTCGGGTTCGCCGCGAAGACCGTCATGCACCCGCAACGGCCGGTCTGAAGCTCGCGGCTCGTCTTGTCGCAGGCTCAGCGCGTGTCCGAAGATGTCTGCAGCGCGGGTCTCCCGTCCATGTCACGCCGTCCTGGACCGTCGGTGCCGTGGGGCTTCGGGTCACCTGCTGAGAGAGCGTCCTGAAAGTGCTGTGGTACGGGCGTCCCGCCCGTGTCCGCACCGCCGAGACGGCGGTGCCACAGGACCTTCAGGAGGCACTCTGATCTGGCAGCGCTGGAAACTGCGAATCCGCTCATCCAAAGCCCATGGACGGCCGTCCATGGGCCGCGTGAACCACAGCCACAGGACTCAGTGGTCCCGTGCCGGACGATCCAGCGCTGCCGTACTAAGGCGTCGGGCAAGAACAAGGTAAACATGTGGGCCGCCAAATGGCAAAGCCGATCGGCGAGTTCGACCGAGCGGTCGATCATGTCAATCTTGCGCGATTCCTAAACAGGCGGAATGTCGACGGGGTATTTCGGATCCTGCCCCTGGAGCACGCGGAGGACATCCTCGGCCACATTGAAACGCCCGGCGGAGGCGTCGAGCGTGGCCCCGGCGACGTGCGGCGTCAAGATGCAGTTCGGCGCCCGGCGGAGGGGGTGTTGGGTGGCCAACGGCTCGGTCTCGAAGACGTCCAGGGCCGCGCCGGCGATGGCGTGCACTCTGAGGGCCTCGGCCAGGGCGATCGTATCGATCACCGCGCCACCGGTGACGTTGATGAGAATCGCCGAGGGTTTCATCTGCCGCAGGCGATCCGCGTTGATCAGTCCGCGCGTTTCAGGAGAGGCACGCAGATGGACTGAAACGATATCAGCGCTGGACAGCAACGGCCCCAGCTCGAGGGACTCGCCCCTGAACCCGGTCGGACTTCGGCCGCGGGGATCGTGATAGACAATCCGACAGCCGAAAGCGGTCGAGAGAATCCGGCCCAGTTTTTCCGCGACGGGGTCGATCCCCAACAGGCCCACGCATTGCCTGCCGATCTCGCGGCCGGAGGGAGTTCGGATCGCCTCGAACTTGCCCTCGCGGAGTTGGCGATCGAGGAACGGAATCCGGCGGTGGAGCGCGAGGATGAGACCGAGCGCGAACTCGGCTGAAGAATTCACAGCCGCGTGAGGCGAGTAAACGACGCGAATATCGCGCCGTCCGGCCGCCCGAAGGTCGATGTGATCGACGGTGGGGCTGGCGCGACCGATCACCTTGAGCCGGGGGGCGGCATTGATGATCCGCGCCGTGACATGGGTCTTGCCGCGGATGAGCAGAGCATCGGCCTCGGGGAGGGCTGAAATCAGGGTGTCCGGCGCGGAGCTCTTCAGGAGTGTGACGTCGGCGACGTCTTCCAAGAGCGCCAGCGCTTCGCTGGCGTAGGGCTCGGCCACCACGATCCGAAACGGCTTGCGGCCTTTCATGTCTGGCCTCCGATCGACCCGAGACGTGTACCCGCGAGTTGACGAACCACCGAAAGGTGTATAATGCCCGCCGAGCGCGAGGGTACTATCATAAACATCTCGGCGCGCGGCGGCAACACAAACCGAAGGCATTTCAGTCGAAGGAGCGGCACATGAACCGGCGATTGGGAATCGGAGCCCGCACGGGCGTGGGCGTTCTTCTGCTGTTCTGTTGCGGCCCCCTCCGGGCTGAGGAAGCAAGCAAGGATGGTTCGTCGGGGCGGGCCGATGCCCCGGCGGCTTCCGTCGAGGTGGCGCCGCCCGCCCGGCCGGGCGATGCTGCTCGCGCGGCGACGCCCGCGGCACGGCCCGCCGGCCGGTCGGGTCCGCGGCCCCCTGTGATTCGTGAGCCGTCCCAAGGCCGCCCGATCTTCCGCACTCCCGGCGAGACGTTTTACTTCGTCATGAAGCTGCCGTCGGAAGTGAAGGGCAGCGTCGAGATCTCCCTCCATCACGCGCTGGAGCCGGGGGTCGCTTTCCCCCTCCGAGCGAAGACGCCGATGTCCCACGTCGGGGCGTATTCCCACCTCCTCCTCGAGATCGGTGAAGAGGTGCCGCCCAGCCTCTACGACCTTGCGGTCAAGACCGATTCCACCACCTATTACTCTCGCCGCAGCGTCAAAGTGGTGGACGGCTACAAGGACCGGTTTCGATTCGTGCATCTATCGAACATGAACATCGGCGATCTGACGGCTCCCGATTTTGACGAGATGCTTCCGCGCGAGATCAATCTTCTCGCGCCGGAATTCATCGTGGCCACCGGCGACTACACCGAGTGGGCCCGCGCACTCGACGACGCGTCGAGTTGGGTTCGCGTCCTGAAGTACTTTGAGAAGTTCAACGCGCCGGTCTACATGGTCTGCGGTTCGCACGATCACGGCGCGAGCTTCACCGAGTTTGTCGCCAGCAAGCCGATGGACGTGATCGACTACGGCAACTACCACGGCCTGCTGCTTCTCGACCACGCGGCCAACCCGATCGATCAGGACTTCGCGCAGATCGAATGGGTCGACCGCGATCTCAAGAAGAACCGCCGGAAGCGGATGAACTTCATCGTCGGCAACAGCGACGAGCTCGGGCTGATCGACGTCTGGCGCGAGCGCGGCAACATCGAAGAGTTCGTCCGGGCCCACAAGATCGGCCTCTACATCGCGGGGGGCTCCACCGATTGGGACTACCGGGAATTCGCCGAGAAGCTGAAAGGCCTGGACGACCTGCAGTTTGTTCGCACCCACGAGTCGAGCACCTGCATGCGGGATCGCGCGACCGGCTTCAGTCATTACCGTGTCATTGAAATCGACGGTGACAAGGTGTCCTACACCTATGCCCAGGAGACGAATCGCGAAGACCTCCAGTATTCGATCCCGTCGGGTCGCCTGCGTGCCTACTTCGATGCCCCAAACGACGGCACGTCGCCTCGGGTGGTCGCCACGATCCAGAACGCCCTGAATCAGGCGTTTGATCGCGCCGAGATCTGGCTCCGCGTTGCCAAGAAGCCGGGCGTCACGAAGCCGACCGTCGCCCCCGGCCGGGTCATCCGCGTCCTTGACGCCGGTGATCATTGGGCTTGCCAGGTCGGCTACGATCTGCCGGACAAGGGCGCCGTTCGGATTATGGCCGCCGCCGACCCGAGTGTCGTTCCTCCCAAGATGCCGATTCGCGTGACCCTGGCGGGCGACCGCCTGTGGCGCTTTGCCCCGAAGACGACGTCGTTCGGCTTGACCTATTACGAAAGCGACGCCACTGCCCGAATCAGCCTGACGAATGCCTCCAAGTCGGCCCGGACCTGCTGGCCTGTGGTTCGCGTCAACGGCGCCAAGCTCCATTTGGATCGCGCCCGTGCGCCGCGGCTCCCGCTGACGCTTCAGCCGGGCGAGACCCTCGATGTGCCGCTGGTTGTGAGTCTTCGTCGTGTGAGCCCGGGGTCGCACAAGCTCCAGGTCTACTTCCTCGAGGATCGGCTCAGCCGGCTCACGACCTTCGACGTCGATCTCGCGCTTTCCGAAGCGCCGTCCGGTTCCACAGAGACGACC
>JBHHUY010000022.1:0-20323 GCA_046753965.1 Phycisphaerae bacterium | reverse complement strand
AGCCTGCAGGCGGCCGCTCAAGTCCCCGGCGTCTACAGCATCAAGCCCGTCCCCACCGACGGCGGCTTGCGGGGTGAGATGAGCGACCAGGTCAACGTCGATAACGTGGACGGGACAAATCTGGCCTTCCCAGGCTATCAGGCCTGGCTGGCGGCAGCCGGCGTCGATGGCACCGGCGTCGTCATCGCCAACGTGGACGGCGGCGTGCAGGACACGCATCCCGACCTCGTCGGCCGGATCATTGCCTGTACGGGGACCACCTGCGGCGGCGGTGCCACGAGCAGCCACGGCACCCACACGGCGGGCATCATGGCGGCCGACGGTTCCTCCGGAACCCTCGACGGCTTCGGCTTCCTCCGCGGCCTCGGCGTCGCGCCCGGTGCCAACCTGGTGGAACAGGTCTACAGCCCCTTCTTCCAGAACCCCGGGGGCATGCTTCTGCTCATGACTGATTCGTACAACAACGGCGCCTCGCTCTCGGGCAACAGTTGGGGGCCCTCCGGCTCCCCACAGGGCTATGACGACGACACCCGCCAGGTCGATGTCGGCGTCCGCGACGCCGATCCCAACGCGCCCGGCAACCAGCCGCTGACCTTCGTCCTCTCCTTCATGAACGGAAACGGCGGAACCAGCACCCAAGGCACGCCCGACGAAGCCAAGAACCTCTTCAACATCGGTTCCACGAAGATGCAGACGAGCGGCGGAACGCAGATCCTCCAGATCGATGACATCTCGTCCAATTCCGCCCACGGCCCCGCGTTGGACGGGCGAACGATTCCGCACATGGTCGCGCCCGGCTGCTACGTCGATTCGACCGTCTCGACGAACACCTGGGGCACGATGTGCGGCACGAGCATGGCTTCCCCGCACGTGAGTGGTGCCGTCGCCTTGTTCATTCAGTACTACCGCAACCTGCCCGGCGGCCCGCCGGATCCGAGCCCCGCGCTCATCAAGGCAGCCTTCCTCCCCGTGTCCCGCGATCTGGCGGGCCACCTCGATGCCGACGGCGGCGTCCTGGGCCATCCCTTCGACAGCAAGCAGGGTTGGGGCCGAATGGAACTGCAAAAGGTGGTCGATCCTCAGGTCAGTGTCCGCTACTTCGACGCACCGCAGATCTTCGACAACACCGGCGAAATCTGGACCACGACCGTCTCGGCCGCCGATCCGGCCCAACCGCTGAAGGTCATGTTGGTCTGGACCGACGCGCCCGGCCACGGTCTCGGCGGCAGCACACCCGCCTGGAACAACAACCTGGACCTCGAAGTTCAATCCGGCGCCAACCTCTATCGAGGCAACAACTTCGCCGCCAGCGGCTGGTCGCAGACCGGCGGCGTCGCCGACGGGATGAACAACACCGAAGGCGTCTTCATCGGCCCCACGGCCTCCGGCGCGTTCACCATTCGTGTCATCGCGAGCAACATCACTTCAGACGGCGTGCCCAACCAGGGAGATGGCACCGACCAGGACTTCGCCCTGGCCTGCTACAACTGCGCGATCGACCCCGACTTCACGATCAACGCAACCCCGGGGGCCCAGAGCCTCTGCGCCCCGGCCGATGCCGTCTACACCGTCGATGTCGGCCAGCTCGTCGGATTCACCGACCCGGTCACCCTGAGCACCGCCGGCGCGCCCGCCGGCAGCACGGCGAGCTTCAGCACCAATCCCGTCACGCCGCCCGGCAGCAGCGTGCTGACGATCAGCAACACCGGCGCTGTTGCGGCCGGTTCATATGCGTTCGACATCGTCGGCGCCTCCACCACGGGAACGCACAGCTTCCCGGTCACGCTCGACATCTTCGACACCGTTCCGACGCCTCCGGCCGCCCTCACACCGACCGACGGCGCGACCGACGTGCCGCTCGTGCCGACCTTCACGTGGACCGGCGTCGCGCAGGCCTCGACGTACGACATCGAAATCGCCACCGACGCGGCCTTCACCGCCGTGGTCGATTCCGCCACCGTGTCCGACGTGACCTACACACCCGGCACTGCGCTGGCCACGATCACCACCTATTACTGGCACGTGCGAGCGTCGAATCCCTGCGGCACGGGCAGCTATGGTGCGACGGCCAGCTTCACCACGCTTGACACCCCGCCCATTCTCCTGGTGGACGATGATGACAACAGCCCGGACGTGCGATCATTCTACACCGGGGCGCTGGACGCCCTTGGGTTGACCTATGACACCTGGGACACCAACAACACCGACAACGAACCGTCGGCGACTCAGCTGGCCCCGTACTCCCTTGTCATCTGGTTTACCGGCGACGAGTTCGGCGGCGCCGCCGGGCCGGGAGCCGCCGGAGAAGCCGCCCTGGCAACCTGGCTCGATCAGGGCAACTGCCTCTTCATCAGCAGTCAGGACTACTACTACGATCGCGGGATCACCGCGTTTATGACCGGGTATCTGGGCATCGCCTCCGCGTCGAGCGACGTCGGCCAGACCAGCGTCACCGGTGCCGGTACCGTCTTCGGCGGCATGGGGCCCTATACGTTGTCCTACCCGTTCACCAACTACAGCGACAACGTCAACGTGGGCGCCGGCGCCGAGGTCTCCTTCGTCGGCAACCAGGGCAACACGGCCGTCAACAAGGACAGTGGCGTCTACCAGACGACCTTCTGGACTTTCCCCTTTGAAGCCGTGCCCAATCTGAGTGACCGGACGGCGCTGCTCTCCGCGGTCCTGAACCTGTGCAATCCCGCTCCGCCCGTGCCCGCATGCCCGACGGTTCGCGGAGACATGACCGGCGCAGACGGCGTCAACGGCGACGACATCCGCCTGTTTGTCATCTGCTACTTGACCGGAGATCCCTGGAAGCCGGGCTGCGGCTGCTCGGACATGAACATGAGCGGCGCGTATGAGTCGGAGGACATGACGCTGTTCGTGGATTGCCTGCTCACGGAGGCGTGTCCGTAGCCGCCGCGAGGGCGCCCGCCGGGTGGGGGGGGCCGGCCGCTGCGATCGTCGCTGAATCTTCCCCAAGCGTCACGCGCGGCCGAGCGCTGCGGCGATTTCGCGCAAGACGACCTCCATCGGTCGGCCGGGTGCCTTCCCGAAGGTGCCGGTATATCGATCGCAGGCCAGGCAGAGATCGGCCGGACGCGGCTCGGGAAACGCGACATCACCTCGCCGGACCGGGATGATGCACGCGTCTGACCGGCCCAGTGCCTTCGCCATGATCCGGCCCATCTCCAGACGCGACAGCCGTTGCGGCCCGGCGATGTGGAGGATGCCCGACAGGTCGCTTCGCGCTGCCGCCAGACACGCCCGCGCCGCATCGCCGAGATCGATCGGACTGCGGTACTCGTCCTCGAAGAGGCGCAGCGGTCGCCCCTGCCGAATCGAATCAAGCTGCTTGAGAAACGTCGTCTCGCGCGGCGCGCATGGTTGCCCGTACATCAGCGGCGGCCGGACGATCAGGCCGTGATCGTAGGCGCCCACACACCACTCTGCCTCCGCCTTGGTTCGACCGTAGACCGACAGCGGCGCTGGCGGGTCAGACTCCGAATAGGGGGCCGCGGTCCCGTCGAAGACCATGTCGGTCGAGAGATACACCAGCCGCGCGTTCAATTCAGCCGCCAGTTCGACCAGGTGCTCGGTGGCCGCGACATTGGTTCGCTGAGCAAGGCCGGGCTGTTCGAAAGCCGTTGTCACGTTCGTCACGGCCGCTGCGTGGACGATGGTGTGAGGCCTTGCCGTGCGGACGGCCCGCGCCATCTCGGCTCGGTCGGTGATGTCGATCGCCACGGTCAGGCCTTCCGCCGGTTTGGGCCCGCGAGGCGAACGAAGCCCCAGGACCGACTCACCCCGCCTCAGTAGCTCGCGCAGCAGAACACTCCCGAACTGGCCTCCCGCGCCGGTGAAGAGCCAATCGAATCGCACGGTCCGGTTTCCCTTCTCTCACGGCACGGAGCAGAGGAGCAACGTGCTGGCCTCGAACACAACGACACGATAACATAAAGGAGACGGGCCAGGCTACCCATTGAGGGTCGATGTCGGTGTTGAATCGGTCGACTGTGGATGTTTCCGCCGGGCCGAATCCCGGAGCGCATCGAGCCGCGCGGCATCGGCACACAGCGTTCATCACGCTGAAGGCCGACCCGGCCTCCCGGTCTTCGCCCGCGCGGACGTACGCGTTCACATTGCTGGAGCTTCTCGTCGTCCTGGCGATTCTCGCGGTGCTCCTGGGACTCCTCACGCCGGCGCTGTCCGGCGCGAGGTGCGAGGCGACCAAGACGACGTGCCTGGCCAACATGCGGGCGCTCGGACAGGCGCTGGCGACCTACGGCACCGACGATGAGAAGGGCTACACCTCCCCCATCCATCCCCGCGCCGAAACCTCCTGGTGGTACGACGGAGAGTACGAGTACGGCGGGCAGACGGGAATCGGCGTCTATGCCCATCCGGATTTCCGCAAAGAGAACCGCGTCCTGAACCGAACGATCTTCGGCGCATCGGGCAGCTTTCCGACGAAACTCTACCAGTGTCCGGGCGATGAAGGCATCCCGCCCGCGCCGGTGGACTTCGATCCCTATTTCTTCGGAGCGGGCCGCTACGGCAAGACGGTCCACGAAGTCACGGGCACAAGCTACCGGCTCAACAACCACATCGATTTCCTTCACGTAACTCCGTTCGTCACGCATTTCTACGGCCCCTATTTCCGGCCGCGGTCGCGTGTGCCCAACTCGGGCGAGACGGTCATCCTGGAAGAGGCTGTCGCGGAGGTCGCCAAGTGGAATGCGCCGAACTTCGTGACCCGAGGCTGGCACTGCAAGCCCAATCGATTCAACGTCTCGTTTGTGGACGGGCATGCCGACGCGATCCGCATCGCGGGGCAGAGCGACTTGTCTGAGACGTATCCGGATTACTGGGTGCTGCGCGGCGCCGACTGGCGCATGGACTGTTACCCCGACGCCCCTGTTCTCGACAAGCCGAGACCCTGATGCGTCGGACTTAAGCGTTCGGGCCCGCAGGGGAAGCGGCGAGGTTCGTACCGAGCCGGCGCCGCCGGCACGATCGACCGGCGCCTGAGAACAAGGAGCACCATGCCCGCCGCCGCCCGCCAAAGTGCGAAGCGCACTCGATCACGCCCGCTGGCCGTCACCATCGTAGTGCTGTCCGGTCTCGCCGGTGCATGCTGGTGGTATGCCGCCGGCGCCGACTCGCGGAAACCCTTGCAGGGCTGGCCTGAACATGTCTCCATGACCTGCGAAGCCTGCGGCCTGACATTCCAGATTCCTTCCGAGGCGTATGTGAAGGCCGTAGCGACCGTGGAGGACGGGAAGTCGCTGCCCCTGACGTGCCCCGGTTGTGGAGGCCGCGCCGTGCAACGCACCGATCACATGAATCGCCCCGAACGGCGATTCGGCCTGCACCGTCGCGCGGCGGACAAGTGACTCTTCGACAAGACGCGCGCGACCGGTCGTCAGACGACACGGGTACCGTCGATCCAAACACCGTCGACCGTCGTCCGGCCGTCGAGCAGGTTCACAGCGGGATCGGTGCCGCCGTCGACGTCCATCGGCACCGTGACGAAGTCCGCTCGCTTGCCGGCCTCCAGACTGCCCACCAGACCGTCCAGCTTGAGCGCTTTGGCGCCATCGAGGGTACCCATCTGGAGAATCCGGCAGGGGTCGAAGTCCGGCGCAATCGCTCTGACGGCACGCAACTCATCGAGGATCGAGAGCGAGTCGTTGCTCGCCGCGCTGTCGGTGCCGATGCACACTCGGATGCCGCGGGCCATCATGGATCGCCAGGGATGCGGGCTGTGGCCAAAGAACCGGTGTGCGCGCGGGCACCAGGCGATCGACACGTCGGCGGCGGCCAGGCGGTCGAGCCGTGCGTCCGACGGATAGTTCACGTGGATGAGTAGCGGCGATTGATCGAGGACGCCGCAGCGCTGCAACAGATCGATCGGATCGGTGGGCGAGAATCCTTCAGCGTTCGGCAGTCCGTTTTTCCGCAGAAACGCGGCCACGGGCCCCGTGCCATCCGAGAGCCAGCGGACTTCATCCGTCGTCTCCAGGAAATGCATGGCCAGCGGCGCGCCGGAAGCCCGGGCAAGCTCGGCGGTGCGGGACAAGTCCGCCTCCGTCACCGTGTACGGCGCGTGCGGCGAAAGGCCGATGCGGAGGCGGTCGCCGCGTGCGCCTGCGGTCAATTCCGTGAAGCCGGCCGCGAGCGAGGCCGCGTCGGAAGGAGCTCGGCCCGCGCCGCTGATGAGTTCGAGAAAACACACGGCTCTGAGCGGGCAGTCGCCGAGTGCCTCTGCCGCCGACCCGCTCCGCGAGACGTCTCCCAGACAGGTCACGCCCGCCGCGAGCGACTCCTCTGCGCCGAGTCGAACGGCCACCCGCTCCGTTTCGGCCGCTTCAGGCGCACGGCGAAGCGCAACCAACGCTTCGATCCACGGCCACAGGGGCCCGGCCGGCAAACGATCGCGATAGCCGGTCAGTTCGAGGTGCGTGTGGGCGTTCACGAAGCCCGGCAGAAGGACGTGGTCGCCAAGGTCCTCCGCGCGAGATCGCCCATACTCCGCCGGCGGGGCGTCGTCGGCCGCGCCGACGGCGACGATGCGACCCGCCTCCACGGCCAGCCATCCTCTTTCAATGGGCGGTGCCGATGCGGGAAGAACCCAGCGCGCGCGATAGAGCTCCATCGGCCTGCAATCCTCGAACCGTCGCTCGGCGTGCACCGTCCGAAGCCTCTGTGACACGGGCGCCTCGCCTGCGTACGCACCGCCGAGACGGCGGTGCCACGGCACTCTCGGGACGCACGCTACGGAGCCGCCGTCGCGGTGTTCACGGTCGCGATGATCGCGTCGAGCGCCTGAAGCAATGCGGGATCGTCCGAGGGCGCCGACAGGGTGATGAACAGGTTGTTTCCCCCGTCCAGCACGGAACCGCCGACGTAGCTGATCCCGATGCCTTCCAGCGTGACCTTCTGCCGAGTGAAGGCGAATCCGTTGGGATTCGTCACGCCGCCCAGGTCCTCGACCGTCAGGCCGTCGCCGATCGAACCCGATTGGGGCGGACTGACCTGCACCGATGCCGCGAACCCCGTCGAGGCCTGTCGATAACCCACGTTCGCCAAAGCGACGGGGTTCGGGATGGTGGGCGCGCATTCGTATTCCGCGGGCACGGTCAACGAGAAGCCGAACGCGGACCCGTCAAGGTTGTTTGAACACGTGAGGAGCGAGCTCGAGCCGGGGCAGCTCGTTCCAGCGAGCAGGATGCAACAACCGAGCAGACAGGCGATACGCAGCATGGAATCTCCTTTCGTTGCGGCGGGGATCGCACCGCGCCGCGTCTTCTTCGCGCGAGGTCGGCGAGTAAGATCGGGCATGTTAGACAGAGGCGCGGCGGCTCGCAAGGCTGCATTTCCCATCCCGTGGCCCGGCGGAGCGATCGAATAATGGGTGTGCCCCATCTTGCCATGCGTGAGGGATGAATCCAACTACGACGGCAATGGAAACGGCGAGTCCGCCCAGCCAATGCCCATGGACGGCGTCCATGGGCCGGGTGATTCAGCGCCGGCATTCTGGGGACTGCCCGTCGGCGTGCGGAGTGGGCCTGTCGGGCTCACTGGACGCGGACCTTGAAGTGTGCCAGTGCCCCAGCATCGTCGGGGAAGAACCTGAACAGCTTGTCGAGATTGGTGAGGGAGAAGACTTTCAGCAACTCCCCCCGGACGCTGCACAGAACCACCTCGCCCTTGGCCGCTTTGGCCTTTTTTTGGAAAGTGAGCAGGATTCCCAGGGTGTGCGATGCGAGGAACCGGACATTCGTAAAATCGAGCACGATCTTGCGCTTGTCCTGCTTGTCCACGAGGGCGTAGAGGTCCGTACCGAGTTGATCGATGACCGACATCTCCAGGATGGCGCTGTCCTGAAAAGTCACAACAACGACACCGGCGTAGTTTTCGATCAGCAGACGCGATTTCGCCATGGAAGCCCGTCCCGTCCAAACCTGGAGGAGTTTACCGCTTGGCCGCGGTTCTCTATGCTACCGGATACAGCGTCATTGTGCGACGAGCAGGCGACATGAAAGCGGTCACCGGCATTTCCATCGAGACATCCGGCCGCAAGGGCTCGGTCGCCCTGGGAGTCGGCGAACAAATCATCGCCGAGCGGACCTTCCCGACCGACCGGGAACACGCACGCGAGCTGCTTCCGACACTCGAGGGTCTCTGCCGCGAATACAACCGGCCGCCCGACACGATCGAGCACTGCTATCTGTCGATCGGCCCCGGCAGCTTCACCGGCCTCCGCGTGGCCGTCGCGTTCGCAAGACACTTCGCCCTGGCCGTCGGGGCGAAGCTCTGTGCGGTGCCCACCCTGGATGTCATTGCCGAAAATGCGAGGGATGCCGACGATGTGCCGGCGGATCTTGCCGTTCTTCTCGATGCCAAACGCGGACAGGTATTCGCCGCGGTTTTCAAGCTCGACGCGCGCGGCTACCGCCGTGTCGTGGAACCTCGAATGATTGCGCCCGCCCAACTCCTCGCGGAGGCGCCCCGCGGCGTCGCCGTGGTGGGCGAGGGGATCGCCTACCACCGACAAGCCGTGGAAGATGGGGGCGCTCGGCCGCTCGATTCCGCCCTGTGGTGGCCCCGTGCGGCAAGCGTCTACCGCCTCGGCCGACAGATAGCCGCCGAGGGGGCGTTCACCGATCCGCAAGAACTGGTCCCGCTCTACCTGCGAAGGCCCGAGGCTGAAGAAGTGTGGGAAAAGCGGCACGGGATCGACCGGCCCACCTGACGCCGTTTCGCCGCTCAGATGATGCCGAACAACAAGTTGCGAAGAAGCTGGTTGAGCGGCAGGGTGATCGACGAGAAGGCCGTTCGCAGGCCGAACAAGGCCGTCTCCTCGCGACATGTGGAAAGCTGCAGCGCGGTTCCCATCGTCATGACCGCCAGCATCATCCATTTCCTTCGTCGGTATGCGCTCATCCTCATGCCTCCGCATGCCCGTTTCGTGGTTAGCGTTCTGCCGGGATGAGGTACTATAATCAGCACCGGGCCGGAGGGCCAGCAGCGACAAGCGTGGCGAGAGACCGGGCGACGACTTGCCCACGGGTGCCATTCGGTCCAACATGACCGGTTTGTGGAGCGGCCCGGCCCCGTCCTGCAAGGCGCGAGCCGCGCGGGGGCGGACGATCCGAAGCGAGGAGAAACGGCGGCGATGGGCAGCTTTCCGATCGACCTCTCGAGCGACACACAGACCCGGCCGACCGCCGCGATGCGCCGGGCCATGGCCGAGGCCGAAGTCGGCGACGAACAAAAGCGGGAGGATCCGACCGTCAACCGCTTGCAGGAACAGGTGGCCGAGCTTTGCGGAAAAGACGCGGCCCTTTTCCTGCCCACGGGCACGATGTGCAATCTGATCGCCCATCACATCCACTGCCGGCCGGGCGACGAAATCATCATCGACGGCTCATACCATCCGGTGAACTTCGAGGGCGGCGGCCCGGCGGTTCACAGCCGGGCGTCCGTTTTTCCGCTCACCACCAAGCGTGGCGTCTTTACCGCGGCTCAAGTCGAAGGCGCAATCCGTCCTCGTGATGCGCACTTTCCTCAGACACGGCTGGTCTGCGTTGAGAACACCGCGAACCTCAAGGGCGGTCGCATCTGGACGCTGGCGGAAGTCGAAGCCGTCACCGCCTGCGCCCGCGAGCACGGACTCCGAAGTCATCTTGATGGGGCCCGACTCCTCAACGCCGTCGTCGCGACCGGAACCGCCGCCCGCGACTACTGTCGCCACTTTGATTCCTGCTGGATCGATTTGAGCAAGGGGTTGGGGTGCCCGGTGGGCGCCGTGCTGGCCGGCAGCAGCGATTTCATCGAGCAGGCGTGGCGATACAAGCACCTGTTCGGCGGTGCCATGCGACAGGCCGGCATCATCGCGGCCGCCGGCGTCCATGCCCTAGAACATCACGTCGAACGCCTCGCCGAGGATCATGCCAAAGCAAGAGCGCTGGCACGTGGGTTGGCGGAAATCGAGGGAATCCGCGTGGACGTAGAGGCGGCCGAGACCAACATCGTGGTCTTCGACATCGCGGAGACAAGCATGAGTCGCGACGCGTTTCTCGATCGGCTCGTGCCGCACGGTGTGCGGTTCAGCCCGCTGCTCCGCTCGACCGAACTCCGGGCCGTGACGCATCTCGACATTCCGGCCGATGGCGTCGACCGTGCCCTCGCGGCCGTGCGAAACGTGCTTTCTTGAGATGCCAGCTCGAATCGTCCGGATAGCCTGTTCCATTGCCAACCTGGGGCCCACCGGTCGATTTCGGGTACGATCCGGCCGAGCGGACCGTGCCCTTCGTTTCACACGACCCGTTTCGCTGCCTGCGCCACCCCGTTTACGCAAGCCTCGTGAAACCGGGGACCATCCGGATAGGGAGGATTCGTGGAAAGCTTGTTCTTGAAATGCCTGGAGCGGCGCATCCTCGTCGTGGATGGGGCGATGGGCACGAGTGTTCACGCACATCACCTCGCCGTTGAATCCGACTATCGCGGGTGCGAGAACTGTACGGAGATCCTTAACGAGTCGCGCCCGGACGTCATCGAACAGATCCACCACTCTTTTCTCGAAGCAGGCGCGGACTGTATCGAAACCAACACGTTCGGCGCCAACAAGATCGTGCTCGAAGACTTTGGTCTGGCCGACCGCACCTTCGCGCTGAACAAGACGGCGGCGGGAATCGCGCGGGCGTGCGCAGAGCAGCACGCAACGGCAGACAGGCCGCGATTCGTACTGGGATCGATGGGCCCCGGCACCAAGCTGCCGTCGCTGGGCCACGTCACCTTCGACTGCTTGGAGGACAGCTACCGGGAACAGGCCCGCGGCCTCCTGGAGGGGGGCGTCGACGCCTTCATCATTGAAACCTGCCAGGACATCCTGCAAGCCAAGGCCGCGATCAGCGGCTGCGCCGTGGCCATGCGAGAGAAGGGCCGCGAGATGCCGATCATCTGTCAGGTGACGATTGAAGTGACCGGCACCATGCTCGTCGGCACGGAAATCGGCGCCGCCGTCGTGGCATTGGAGGCCTTTCCTCAGGTGCGCGTCATCGGCCTCAACTGCGCCACGGGCCCGCAGGAGATGGCCGAGCACGTGCAATACCTGGCCCGATTCTGCGACCGCTTCCTCAGCGTTGTGCCGAATGCCGGCCTGCCGCAGCTCGTGGACGGCCGGACGCACTATGCCCTGACCCCCGATGAACTGGCCCGCTGGATTCGCGACTTCGTTACCGTCGAGGGCGTCAACCTCGTGGGCGGCTGCTGCGGCACGACGCCCGACCACATCGCGGCAATCCGCCGAGCCGTCGAAGACCTCCAACCCAAGGCCCGCCGGCCGGTCCGACAAGCCAGCGTGTCGAGCCTGTATCAGGCCGTGACGCTCAAGCAAGACAAGAGTTTTCTGATCGTCGGCGAACGCAGCAACACGAACGGCAGCCGCAAGTTCAAACGACTGTTGGTAGCGGACGACCTTGACGCGCTCGTGGAGATGGGCCGCGAACAGGTCAAAGAAGGATCGCACCTCCTCGACCTGTGCGTGGACTACGTCGGTCGCGACGGCGCCGCCGACATGGATCGCGTCGCCGCGCGCTATGTGCGGGATGTCACCGTGCCGCTGATGCTGGACTCGACCGAAGCGGCCGTGCTGGAGGCCGGCCTGAAACACGCTGCGGGCAAGTGCATCATCAACTCCGTCAATCTGGAAGAGGGCGAAGAAAAGCTGAAAGCGATTTGTCCGTTGCTCAGGAAATACGGCGCGGCCGTCGTCGCCCTGACGATCGACGAAGATCCCGAAGAAGCAATGGCGAAGGTGGCCGCTCGCAAGCTGAGCATCGCCCGCCGCCTGCACGACCTGCTCACCAACCGATACGGCATCCCCGAGGAAGACATCCTCTTCGACTGTCTGACGTTTCCGATCACGACGGGAACCGAGGCCGACCGCCGACTGGGGCTCGAAACCTTGGACGGCATCGAGCAGATCATGAAGGCCTTTCCGAACTGCGGCACGATTCTCGGATTGTCCAATATCAGTTTCGGCCTGGCACAACCCGCGCGGGCCGTCCTCAACTCCGTCTACTTATCCGAGGCGCGCGAGCGCGGCCTGACGGCGGCGATTGTCCACGTCAGCAAGATTCTTCCCCGGAACAAGATCAGCGACGAACGGTGGAACGCCGCGCTCGACCTGATCTACGATCGCCGGCGTGAAGGGCGCGATCCGCTCCACCATTTCATCTCGTTGTTCGAGGACGAGGAGGAGGACAGTCCGGAACAGGTTATGGCGGACATGCCGATCGAGGAGCGACTCAAGCAACGCATCATCGACGGCCAGCGTGTCGGCATCGATGAAGACCTCCGCCAGGCGATGCAGCACCACGCGCCGCTCCACATCATCAATACCTTCCTGCTCGATGGGATGAAGGTCGTGGGCGAGCTCTTCGGCGCCGGGAAGATGCAATTGCCGTTCGTGCTTTCTTCCGCCGAGACCATGAAGGCGGCCGTCGCGCTCCTCGAACCGCACATGCAACGGATCGACGACGCAACGAGCAAGGGCACGATCGTGCTCGCGACCGTGAAGGGCGACGTACACGACATCGGCAAGAACCTGGTGGACATCATCCTGACCAACAACGGGTTTACGGTCCACAACCTCGGAATCAAACAGACGATCGGCAACATCATCGACGCCTACGAGAAGCACCGGGCAGACGCGATCGGCCTCTCCGGCCTGCTCGTGAAGTCCACGCTGGTCATGCGCGACAACCTCCAGGTTCTTAATGAGCGCGGCCTGAAGGTGCCCGTGATTCTCGGCGGGGCGGCCCTGACTCGCACCTACGTCGAACATGATCTTCGTGATCTTTACCACGGCCCGCTCGCCTATGCCAAGGACGCCTTCGAGGGCCTCGATCTGATGAACCGCCTGGCGGAGGGTCGCCCGCTGGCTGATGCGCCGCGTCAGGTCGCGAAGCGCGTCAAGCGCGAAGTGCCCGCCGCGGAGACGAACCCCGCCCCTGCGCGCAGTGACGTGTCGGTTGATGAACCGATTCCCGTGCCGCCGTTCTGGGGATCGCGCGTCGTGGAGCGCATCAATCTCCAATCGATCTATGCTTATATCAACGAGGTCATGCTGTTTCAGGTTCAATGGCAATTCAAGAAGCAGGGACGCGACCCCGACGAATACGCCGCATACCTCAAGAAAGAGGTCCGGCCGATCCTGAACAGTCTGCTGAAGAAGTGCGCCGACGAGCGGATTCTCGTTCCACAGGCGATCTACGGCTATTGGCCCTGCAACAGCGAGGGCAACGATCTCATCATCTACGATCCGCCGGAGGACCGGCACTCGCCGATCGACCCGCGCACCTTCGAACGACGCGAGATCGAACGCTTCACCTTCCCGCGCCAGCACAAGAGGCCTTTCTGGTGTCTCGCCGACTTCTGGAGACCCGCGGAGAGCGGAGAGATCGACGTTGTCGCCTTCTCCATCGTCACCGTCGGCCGCCGCGCGTCTGAAATCGCGTCTGAGTGGTTTCGCGAAGACCGATACCGGGACTATCTGCACCTGCACGGCCTGAGCGTCGAAACGGCGGAGGCCTTGGCCGAGTACCTGCACAAGCAGATTCGCATGGAGTTGGGCATCGCCGCCGCCGACGCCAGAGAGATGAAGGCACTGTTCAGACAGGGCTACCAAGGCAGTCGCTTCAGCTTCGGCTATCCGGCGTGCCCGGCGCTCGAAGACCAGGCCAAACTGTGGCCGCTGCTCGAACCGGGGCGAATCGGCATCGAACTGAGCGAGGAGTTTCAACTGGATCCCGAGCAGTCCACCAGCGCGATCATCGCGCATCACGCTGAAGCACGTTACTTCAGCGTCCGCGGCAACCCGGATGATCCTCGTGCGCTGTCGTAACCCCGCCGAGCCGCAGGCTTCAGCCCGCGCGGACCCGTGCAGCCCGCCGAGCGGAACGATCCGATTGTCCGGCCCGCCCAGGTCGACGCGAAGAATGGGCGCGTTCGCGACTACCGCTCACGCCGCCCCTCGTCCTGCCGCTGGCGCCGCGCTCGCTCATTGAAGAAGTACCAGCCGACAAGCACCAGCGGCGGCCCGAAAACCACCAGAAAGGGGAACCACATTGTCCGCCGGGTGAGTTCAAAAGCGGCCAGCGCGGTCTCGATCATCGAATCACCTTTGTCGGATCAAACGGCGACATGCTCCGGAGCGACCTGCCGCCCGGACAAGCGGAGCGCCGGCCTAGAGCTTGGCGAAGGCGTCCAGCGCCTTGTCCAGATGCGCCTGTTCGTGAGCGGCCGAGATCTGTACGCGAAGCCGGGCCGTCCCCTCCGGAACGACAGGATACCCGAACCCGATGACGAACACGCCCAGTTCAAGCAGCCGCTTGCTCGCGGCGATCGCCTTCGACGTGGCGCCGAGGATGATGGGCGTGATGGCGCTCGGACCTTCAACCGTCTCGAAACCGCGCTGCTTCAAACCCTCGCGCATGTAGCGCACATTCTCCCGAAGCTTGTCGACGCGGCTCGTGTCTCGCATCAGAATGTCGATTGCCCGCGCGGCCGCGCCGGCCGTTGCGGGCGGCAGGGCGTTTGAAAAGAGTTGCGGCCTCGACTTCTGCACCATCAACTCGATCAGCGCACGCCGCGAAGCGATGTAGCCTCCCGCGGCTCCTCCCAGCGCCTTGCCCAGCGTGCCGGTCATGCAGTCGATCTTGCCGTGGAGGCCGTGGTGTTCCGCGACGCCGAGGCCGGTCGGTCCGCAAACACCGACACCATGAGAATCGTCCACCACGAGCAGCGCGCCCTGTTCCTCGCACAACCGGTGGATGGCGTCCAGGCGGGCGATATCGCCCTCCATGCTGAAGACGCCGTCGGTCACGACGATCTTGTTCGCGACGGCGGCCTGCTCTCGAAGCACGTGTTCAAGGTCTTCCATGTCGGAGTGCTTGTAGACCTTGGCCGCCGCGGCCTTGTTGATCTGTCGGCCCAGTCGAACGGCGTCGATGATGGAGGCGTGGTTGAGTTCGTCGCTGATGACGACGACCGAATCCCCGCCGGCTGCCATCAGGGTTGGAAGCACGGCTTCGTTCGCGTTCCAGCACGAGACATAGGTCGTCGCGGCCGCCGTGCCGGAGAGGGCGGCGATCTTTTCTTCAAGTTCGCGGTGATAGTCGAAGGTTCCGCAGATGAAGCGGACCGACGCGGTGCCGGCGCCCCAGCGGCGCTGGGCCTCGGCCGCCGCCGCGACGACTTCGGGATCGTTGGCGAGTCCCAGGTAGTCGTTGGAGCAGAGAACCACAACATCACCGAGCCCCTCGATTCCGGTCTCCGGCCCCATGGGCCGCGTGAGGGTCTTCAGCGTCTTATGCTGACCCGCCTCACGAAGTTTCCCGAGTTCAGTGTCGATGGACTGCCAGATACGCGTCATGGAGAGATGTCCTCGGTTTCAATGGGGGCGTTCGACCGGCCGGACAACCGTCACCGATTCTTCGATTTCTCGTACCGACTTAAGATACGCGGAATCAGATAGGCGTTGAAGGCGCTCGTCAAGTCATAGTCGGGCTTCCAGTTCCAATCAGCCCGGGCAGGCGAATCGTCCACATCCTCGGGCCAGGTATCGACGATCCGTGCCCGCGGCGGATCCGCCTTGAAGCGGATCTCCGCATCGGGAAAGGCTTGGCGAACCTGGTCCCGCAATTCGCCCGCACTCAGGCTGAACGCCGAGACGTTATAAACGCGTTGTGAGAGCCGTTCAGGCGGCGCGGCCGCGAGCAGGATCAGAGACTTGATCGCGTCCGGCATCACCATGAACGGGATGCGGGTCGCTTCCGAAACGAAGCATTCGTAAGGAATGTCCTGGGCCGCCGCGTGGATCATCTCCGCGGCGTAGTCGCTCGTGCCGCCCGTCGGAAGCGTCAGGGCGCTGATCAACCCCGGGAACCGGATCGCCCGGAAGTCCACGCCTCGCTGACAGTTCTCAGCGGCGAGCTGGCGATAGTGCAGGGTGTAATAACGCCCCAGGTGCTCGCAATACGACTTGTTGCAGCCGTACATCGTCGTGGGGAAGTTCCACTCGGTTTCCCGAAGGCGACCGGCCCGTCGCTTCTCTTCGAGGCTGGGCAGGCCGTAGACGGCGATGGAACTGGGAAACAGAAACGTGACGGGATGCCCGTGCCAACGCGCCTGCTCGTGGGCGAGCCTCAACAGGTTGAGGGTGCCTTCGACGTTGACGGAATGGGCGGCCTCGGGCGAATACTCGGCGCGCGTGCTCAGCAGGGCGGCCAGGTGATAGATGGCGTGGATTTCAAACTCGCTGATCAGGCGCTGAAGGAGGTTCTTATCGAGAATGTCGCCGACGATTGCGGCCGCGCATTTCTCGCGGAGACTGGGAGCCAGTTCCTTGATGTCCAGCGCGATGATCTGCATGTCGGCCGGCCGACCGAACTCCTCGATCAGGCCGTAGCCGACTTCTCCGCTTGCTCCCGTTACCAGTACGGCTGGCTTGCGCAACGCATCGTCCTGTGCACCGCTTGGAAACCGATTTCCCGGACACCCGCGCCATCGAGAGCCGGCGATCGAGCAGGAAGAACATGATCGATTGTGAGGCTGAACCGGCCGTCCGGCTTTGCCGTTTGGCAGACTACATCCACCTTGCTCTTGCGCGAGTCCTAATCCGTGGGCGCGCCGGGGCCGGACGACTTCGCCGTCTGCTTCGTCTGTTTCGCGGTCTGCTTCTTGCTCGCGTCGGTGCTTCCCGCCTTGGTTTTCGCCTTGGACTTCGCGGAGAGAATCTGTTCCTGGGAGGGGATGGCTTTCATCCTGCGGTTCAACTCTTCGTACAGTTTGTCAAGTCTGGCGTTGAGCCGTCGCAGCGCCTTGGCGCGCTCGGCAGCGTCGGCCTTCTTCTTGGCCTGCGCGTAGCTCTCCTTGTTCTTCTCCAGATGGCTTTCCGCCCGCGCGCGACAGCTCTTCAGGATATCACGGGCGCGCTGCTTCTGGGCCTCCGTGAATCCGTAGTTGTTCACCGCCGCTTCGAAGGCCTCGGCCCACTGGTCGACCGGCGGCGCGGGTTCCAGCGGCTTGGCCGGCTTGGGAGCCGGAGGCGGATTCGTTCTTCGCACCGGAGGCTTCGGCGGCGCAACCGGGCTGACCGGAGGGGTCCGCGAGGCCGTCTGCGGCGACTTCGCGACCGCCGGCTTCGCGGGAGGGCGCTTCGCCGCAACGGGGCGGGTCGGCTCGACGGCCGCAGCAATCAACCGGTCGATCCGCGTCACATCGAGCGGTTTGCCCGCCAGTGCCTCGCGAAACTTCTCGGCGATTCGCTGCCGACCTTGCCGCACCGCGGTTGGGTCCAGCATCGGCTCCACCTGCTTGATCACATTGGCGAGGCTCAGCGGCGCTTCAGCCTCAAGCTTGGCCACCTCGTTCTCGTACTTCGCGATCAGCTTGGTGCGAATCGACTCCTTCATCAGTGCTTCCGCCGGGAGAACCTGGGTCAAGGCCACTCGGCGAAGACGCAGGGTCTGGCCGTGCACTTTCATATACGCTGCGTGAGCCGCGAGCAGACCCTTCAAGCGCGCGCCCGCTTGCGAAGTCTGCGCGTCGTTGAGCTGGTACATCTCGCGGATGAACGCCAGCCGCTCTTCCAGCAGCGGCACATAGGTTTCGAAAGCCGGCGGCTGAAGCTGGGCATTCTGGATCGGTTTTTCAGACGTGCTCGGTACCTGGCCCGAAGCCGGCTGAAGAGCGATCAGAAGCGACAGGGGAATGAGAACGCTTCGAGCGAACATGATCCGTCTCCTCGTGAACAACATCGATCATGACCTGTCCGACACCGCGGCTGCGGGGGCGGATCAAGCATTGTCCCCCCGCACGCCCCCGGCGTCAACGCAGCCCCTGGAGCCGCCCCAGCCTCGAGTCCATGAGAGCTCCGGCGGATTGCGGCGTAGTCCTTCTTCGTAACGTCCACCCCCCGTGGCGGACGTCGACGTAAGAAAGGCCCATCTGCGGTCCTCGGCCGCCACAGGGGGCGGCCGCTACGCTACGCGCAGCCTCCGGGTCCGCCGATTCTGTCATGGCCCCCCGGCCTCACTCGAAATGGAAGGGGGCAAACAGGCGCCGATGTTCCTGCTGGCAGAAGCGATCCGTCATACCGCCCACATAGTCGCAAACGACCCGGTGGAGGCCCTGCTCGCTGATTCGGTCCGTGAATCGGCCGGGCATCAGTTCGGGCTCGGCCAGATACGCCTCAAATAGATCCCGGATCAAACGCCGGGCCTTGGCGTCCATGCGAATGACCCGGCGGTTTCGATACACGCTGGCGAGCAGAATGCCCTGAAGTTCCTCCACCGCCTCCTGCATCGAAGGTGAAAAGGCAAGCAGGTCCTCGGGCTGCTGCCGGACTGAGTCCACACTTGTGACACCTTGGTCTTGGATTCGACGTGCTCCGGTTCGGGCCGCGTCATCCACCATGCGGGCGGCGATACGGTCGATAATCGGGCGGCGCAAGGCTCGAATCGGCTTCGTCGGCTCGGAGCGGCGGACCGGGGCCGCGGCCTCACGCCAGATGCGACTCTTGCTCAGCAGCTCTTCGGTGAGCATGTCACGGCCGAGCCCGTCCTCAATGTCGTGCAGGGTATAGGCGATCGCGTCCGCGAGATTGGCCGCCTGACCTTCGAGCGGACAGTTCGGACCGGTCGCCAGCAGGTCCCCCACGCTCGGATCGGAAGGCTCGGTCTCGCCAGGCCGGTCGAATCGAGTCCGGTGCTTGATCAGGGATTCCCTGACCTCGAAGCTCAGGTTCAATCCACGGAAGGCCGGGTACGGGTGCTCCAGATAGTCGACGACGCGAAGCGATTGAACGTTGTGCTCGAACCCGCCGTGGTCGCGCATCAGTTCCGCGAGGGTCTTCTCCCCCGCGTGACCGAACGGCGCATGACCCAGATCGTGAGCAAGGGCGATCGCGCCCGCCAGCGCGACGTTGAGATGAAGGAGTTTCGCCAGCCGTTCGGCCTGCGCCACCACTTCGAGGGTGTGGGTCAGCCGCGTCCGGAAATGGTCGCCCTCGTCCGTCACAAAGACCTGCGTCTTGTGCATCAACCGGCGAAAGGCCATGCACGTCAGGATGCGGTAGCGGTCCAGATCGAAGGGATGATCGTCCGGCAGATCGGCGCGCGGATGGACGCGACCTCGCGAAGCGTTGTCCCACACCGCATAGGGCGCCAGGCGCCCGCGACTGGGAGGCGGCCCGGTCATGTCTCACCCTCTCCGGGCCGACGCGGCAGACCCATTTCCGCCGTCAGGTCTTGCAGGCGCTCATGCAACCGCTCGAGCGATTGGGGAATCACCCGGACATCACCCAGGACGGCCATGAAGTTCGTGTCGCCGTTCCATCGGGGGACCACGTGGATGTGGAGGTGCCCCGGCAACCCCGCGCCGGCGCAGCGCCCGACGTTGATGCCGACGTTGAATCCGTGCGGCTCAAGCGCTCGGGCAAGGAGTGCCTTCGCATCCCGAGTTTGCCACCAGAGGGCGGCCATCTCCGAATCGTCCAGGTCGTCCAGGTCCTCCTTGTGGGCGAGCGGGGCGATGAGCATGTGTCCGTTTGTATAGGGGTAGCGGTTCAGGACCACCATGGTGTTGTTTGCGCGCCAGACGACGTGATTCTTGGCGTCGTTCTCCGGGGCGTCGCGATAATCACAGAGAAAGCAGCCCGACCGGCTCTCATCTCTGAGCAGCTGGATGTACTCAATCCGCCAAGGCGCCCAGAGGTTCTCCGGAAACTCATTCATGACAAACCGCCGTCGAAGCAGAAAGGATGCCCTTTCCCCGGACAGTCTAGTCGATTCAGCGGGTGTTCGCGAATGCCCTGTCGGCCTCGGGCGGCCGGTGCATGGCGCGCGCCGGCAAACGCGGGCCGAAGAGGCGGCGGATCGTTTGTTGGGCCGACACGATGCGCCGTTTGTCCCGCGAGGCCGTAAAGGTCCCTTTCAGGCGACAGGGACCGAACAGGTCCATCGGTTCTCGGGCGAATCTCGACGGAGCAAGCGTCGCGGATTCGATTCTGCCCGTCATGGTTCGGCCGTCCCGCGACAGTTTGAAATAGACGAAACCCGCGCCCTCGTAACTGATGGCGTTGTCCCCCCGGACGAGGCAATAGCTGATCGTTGCATTGGTCTGCGTGCTTTCGGCGTAGGTCGTGCCGGGGCGCGGACGCCAGATGAACCGGATCAGAATGATCTGCGACATGAAAACGCCCGCCGGGCCGCCGGCTTCGTCCTATACTCGCAGCCTTCGAATGGAACCC